>CAZVTS010000026.1:0-30257 GCA_964630175.1 uncultured bacterium | reverse complement strand
CTAGTTAGCCGGGTCACGGTTTCGCGGGCCAAGCTGCCCGTCTGAGCGTTCAGCGTGAGCGCCGTGAGGCGCTATCACGCTGCCGTTCGCAGGGTTAGGCTGTGCGGATGCAGCTCCAACGCGCACGGCACGCCCGGCGCATAACCGCAGCCCTCTTCGTCAGCCAAAGCCTAGGTTCCGCCGGGTCCATCGCCGCCGCCACGGTGGCCGCCATAGTCGGAGCCGAGCTCTCAGGCATGACCTCGCTGGCGGGCCTGCCTGCCGCCGTGGTGCAGGTGGGCGTGGCCGTGGGCTCGCTGTTCTGGAGCCGGCTGTCGGACTTCGTGGGGCGGCGCAACGCTCTGAGCGCCGCGCTGGTAACGGGGGCCGTTGGCGCGGCGCTGTCGCTGTGGGGTGTAGCGAGCGGCAACTTCCTGCTCGTTCTGGTGGCCCTGTTCATCACCGGCTCGGGCAACTCCGCCGTGCAGCTCGGCAGGTTCGTGGCCGCCGAGGTGAACCCGCGCGCTCGGCGTGCGCGGGCCATCGCCATGGTGGTGCTCGGCGGCACCGTGGGCAGCGTCCTCGGACCCGCCCTGGTGGCCCCGACGGGCAACCTGGCCATCTCGCTGGGCTGGAGCGAGATCGCCGGGCCTTACCTGGCGACTGGGGTGGGTTACCTGCTGACGGCCCTCTTGCTGTTCGTGACGCTGCGGCCGGAGCCCATGCACATCGGGCACGCCGTGGCGCTCGAGGAGCGCGGCGCAGCGGCCGAGGCGCCGGCCCGGACCCTGAAAGAGCTGCTGTCGGACGCGAGCGTGAGGACGGCCATCGGCAGCGTGGTGACCGCTCACATGGTGATGGTGGGGCTCATGCAGATGACGTCGCTCCACATGCATCACTTGGAGCACCCGCTCTCCAACATCGCGCTGGTGTTCAGTAGCCACACGTTCGGCATGTACGCCTTCTCCACGGTCTCGGGGTGGATGACGGACAAGTGGGGTCGGCGGCCCGTGCTGGGCATAGGCGCCGTCATCCTTCTCGCCTCCTGCCTCATGGCGCCGCTCTCGCCGGAACTCTTCCCGGTGGCCGTGGCGCTCTTCCTGCTTGGTCTGGGCTGGAACTTCTGCTACGTGGCAGGTTCCGCCCTGCTTGCCGATTCGTTGAGCCCCGCCGAGAAGGGGCGGATCCAGGGCTTCAACGACCTCTTGGTGGGCGGCGCCGCGGCGTTCGCCACCATGGTGGGCGGCATGATAATGGCCCAGGCAGGCTACACGGTGATGGGGCTGGCAGGCGCCGCGCTGAGTGCCCCGCTGCTCTGGGTGGTGGCGCGCCTGCCGAAGGCCGGCTCCACCGCCGCTGCAGCGGAGTGACGGAAGTACGCGTCGGCCCGGCGGCCGATGAGCTGGGTGCTGAGAACGTTGCCCCCGGACGCGGCGAGAACACCCACGAAAGGCACGGCGCGCAGGGCCAGGCGGCCCACGGAGCGTGAGGCGAACCGCAGCGCGGCGGCCTCCGCGGCCTTGTGCGACCAGGCGCTGAGGTGGTTGGAGAGGGTGGCCCCGGCAGTGGCCAGGCCCGCCGCCACCAGCGTGGCCCGGCGCAGCTCCTCCTCGTCCAGGCGCACGCCCCTCACCGCGGCTATCTCGAGCACCATGGCGGTCTGCACCCTCACGCTGGCGGCCAGGTCCGCGGCCACGCCTACCGTGAGCGCCGTGATGGTGCCCAGACCGGGCAGGGTGGCTGCGCTCGCAGTGGCAGCCCCGATGGCGGCCGTCTGGCCGCTGGCGCGGGCGATTATGCGCTTCACGTGGCGTTCCTGAGTGAGGCCCGGCTCAGCAAGGCGTTCGGCCGCCACCCGCTCTGCCGCGGCGCGGGCGTCGGTCTGGTTCACGGAGCGGCTGAACAGCGCGGTCAGGCTGGCGAACCAGCCGGCGGTGCCGGTGGGCGCACGCGAGCCGCTGGACGAGTTGGGCGTGGCTGGCATGTGCACCATGCTAGCGCTCCGGGCCCCGCACGGTCGCGTTCAGGCCGACGCGGCCTGCGGTTCGGGCCTGCGGCCCACCATGGCGCCACCGGAGTGCTGCGGCTGGAAGCGCCTGAGACGCAGTGCGTTGGTGAGCACGAAGACGCTGGAGAGCGACATGGCTGCAGCCGCGAAGACCGGACTGAGCAGGATGCCGAAGACGGGGTAGAGCGCCCCAGCGGCCACCGGTATGAGGATGGTGTTGTAGAAGAACGCCCAGAACAGGTTCTGACGGATGTTGCCGATGGTGGCGCGCGAGAGCTGCACCGCGTTGGCGATGCCACGGAGGTCGCCGGCCATGAGCACCACGTCGGCGCTCTCGATGGCGATGTCGGTGCCGGTGCCGATGGCGAGGCCGACGTCGGCCTGGGCCAGCGCCGGGGCGTCGTTGATGCCGTCCCCAACGAACGCTACCTTGCGGCCCTCGGCCTGCAGTTGCTTCACGGCCGCCACCTTGCCGTCCGGCAGCACCTCTGCCAGCACCTCGTCGATGCCCAACTGTTGTGCTATGGCGTGGGCGGTGCGCCGGTTGTCGCCGGTGATCATGGCCACGCGCAGACCGAGGGCGTGGAGTGCCTCGATGGCCGCCGGGGTGGTTTCCTTGATGGGGTCGGCCACAGCCACCATGGCCGCCAGCTGCCCGTCGACCGCTGCGTACAGCGGCGACTTGCCCTGGGCCGCCAGGCGGGCCGCGTCGGCCTCGAAGGCGTTCACCGGCAGCCCGAGCCGCTCCATGTAGCGGTCCGCGCCCACCTGCACCAGCCGGCCGTTCACGCGTGCCTGCACGCCGAACCCGGGTAGCGCGTCGAACCCCTCGGGTTCAGGCACCTCGGTGCTCTCGAGCCTGGCTGCGGTGACGATGGCTTCGGCGATGGGGTGTTCCGAGTTCCGCTCGACCGCGGCCACCAGCGCCAGTGCCTCGCGCCTCTCGAAGCCGGGCTGCGTGATGAAGTCCGTGAGCTCGGGCTTGCCCTTCGTTAGCGTGCCCGTCTTGTCCAGCGCCACCACGTTGGCGGCTTGCAGGCCCTGTAACGCTGCGCCGTTCCGGAACAGTACGCCCATCTCGGCGGCCTTGCCCGTGCCCACCATGATGCTGGTGGGGGTAGCGAGGCCCATGGCGCAGGGGCAGGCGATGATGAGCACGGCGACGGCGTTCACGAGCGCGAACGTGAGGGCGGGCTGCGGTCCGAAGAGCATCCAAACCACGAAGGTGATGGCCGCCAGGGCCATGACTATGGGCACGAACACGCTGACGACCTTGTCGGCCAGCGCCTGGATGGGCACCTTGCCGCCCTGAGCGTCCTCCACCATCTTGATGATCTGTGCCAGCACCGTGTCGGCGCCTACCTTGGTGGCCTCGAAGCGGAACGCGCCGGTCTTGTTGATCGTGCCGCCCACCACCTCGTCCCCCTCGCCTTTGGCCACGGGGATGGGTTCGCCCGTGATCATGCTCTCGTCCACGAACGACGACCCGAGCAGCACCCGTCCGTCCAGCGGCACCCGCTCGCCGGGGCGCACGAACACCACGTCGCCGGGAACCACCTCGTCGATGGGAACCTCCACCTCGGCGGCGCCGCGCAGAACGCGCGCCGTCTTGGCCTGCAGGCTGAGGAGCTTCTTGATGGCTTCGCTGGTGCGGCCTTTGGCGACCGCCTCGAGGTACTTGCCTACCAGGATCAGCGTGATGATGGTGGCGCTGGCCTCGAAGTAGACGTGCACCGTGCCCGGCGGCAGGAGGCGCGGAGCGAACGTAGCTACCACGGAGTAGCCGTACGCGGCAGAGGTGCCCAGCATGACCAGTGAGTTCATGTCCGGGCTGCCGCTCACCAGCGCCTTCCAGCCGCTACGCATGAAGCGCAGGCCGGGCCCGAACTGCACCACCGTGGCGAGCACGAACGAGATGTAGAAGACGGTCTGCATGGGCACCACGCGCATGAGGGCGGCCTCGAGGGCCGGCACGAGCATGGGCACCATGACGAGGAGCAGCAGAGGCGCCGTGAAGATGGTGGCGACCGTGAGGCGACGGCGGAGGTTGCGAGCTTCGCGCTCACGAGCTTCACGCTCCACGTCCACGCGGTCTGCGCCGGCGTCGGCTTCGATGACCTCGTAGCCGGCGTCCTGTATGGCGCGCTTGAGCGAAGCGAACGGCGCCACGTCCGGCAGGTACGTGACGCTGGCCTTCTCGGTGGCCAGGTTGACGCTGGCGTTCAGGACGCCGTTCACGCCTTGCAGCGCGCGTTCCACGCGACCTACGCAGTTGGCGCAGGTCATGCCCTCCACGGCCAAGGTGGCTTGCGCCGTTACGGGGGTGTACCCGCTACCCTCGATGGCGGCCAGCACACCCTCCGGGCCGATCTTGCTGCTGTCGTAAGTGACCGCCGCTTTCTCCGTGGCCAGGTTGACGCTGGCCACCGTTACGCCGTCGAGCTTGTTCAGGACGCGCTCCACGCGGCTGGAGCAGTTGGCGCACGTCATGCCCTGCACGCTAACGCTCAGTTGGTGTTCGGCGGATCTGTCCATTCTTGCCTCTCTGACGGTCGGTGTTGCGGCCGGCAACTCGGTAGGCCACCCCACCGGGGGTGGGCTAACTAAGCTTAACCGCCGTGGTCGGCGCGCCCCGTCAAGCGAATCACGCCTTGTACTTCAGAGCCTCCATCAGCTCGTCTACTATGGCTTCCGCATCGCCCCGCTGAGCCGCGGTGGTGACGTGATCGCGGATGTGGGCGCGCAGTACCGAATCGCTCACCTTGTTCATGGCGCCCGTGATGGCCTTCACCTGCTTCAGCACGTCCACGCAGTACACGCTCTCGTCCTCGAGCATGCGGAGCACGCCCTCCAGGTGACCGCGCACCGTCTTGAGGCGGAGTGCGGCGTCCTGCCGCGTGTCCGGGTCGAGGTGCAGGCACCGGTCGTGCAGAGTGGCCGGCGTGTTCACGCCACCCGCTGACAGCCGATCCATCAGGCCGCCGGGCTGGCGCGGTAGCCTTCGGCCTCCACAGCGGCGATGAGGGTGGCTGCATCGGCGGTGCCGCCCACCTGGGCGCGGCCCGCTTCCAGGTCTACTTGCACGTTGCTCGTGCCGGGTACGCCCTCGAGGGCTTCCTGAACCGCCTTGCGGCAGTGGCCGCACGTCATGCCTTCGATCTTGAGTTCCGTCATGCTGGTTGCTCCTTGGGTCGGAGGGAGCGAGCTTGGCTGGTGGTACCTAGCCAAGGCCACCCCCCCGGGGGTGGGCCTATGCTACCTCGCTCACGCCTGAGGTGCAACCTCGGAGCCTACTCCCACGCGCCGGTTGGTAGTTCTGGAAGCGTTTTCCGAGGTCCTGGCTGCATCCACTTGACGAATAGCGCATACGGCGTTATGTTGAAGATATCGGACGCGCCTGTGGGCGCGTTTTTTGGTTCGGGCGGCTGAGCGCCGATGGCCCGGACATCAAGCCGAAACCACAGCACCGCAACCGCGACCGCAGCACCGCTAGCGTCCGTTCTGCTCCAGCAGATCGCCGAGCCGCTTGCGCTGGTTCCCGTCCGCACCGAAGTTGTCAGGCGACAACCACGCAAGGTAAGCGCGCCGCAGTGCCGGCCACTCCGAATCCAGCATGGCGTACCAGGCCGTATCGCGGTTCAGGCCCTTCACCACCATGTGTTGGCGGAACACCCCCTCGAAGCTGAACCCGAAGCGTAGGGCGGCGTTCCTGCTCGGCTGGTTGAGTGCGTCGCACTTCCATTCGAAGCGCCGGTACCCGAGGTCGTCGAACACGTAACGGGCGGCGAGGAAGAACGCTTCGGTAGCGACCCGCGTGCGCGCTATGGCGGGACCCCAGTAGATGCTGCCCAGCTCCGTTACGCCGTGCTGGGGGGTCGTGCGCATGAGCGCTTGCCGCCCCTCACAGCGCCCCGTGGCGCTGTCCACCACGGCGTAGAAGAGGGGATCTGCCAGCGGCTCGACCCGCTCGAACCAGGCGCGCAACTCTGCCTCGGTGGGCGCCTCCTCGAAGAGGTAGCGGAAGCGCTCCCTGGCACCCGGGGCGCTGCTGGCGTCTAGCAGCGTCTCGAAGTGGCGCTCTAGGCTGATCGGTTCCAGCCTGGCATAACGACCTTCCAGCACGGTGCGCTGAGGCAGTGGTCGGGGCAGTTCGAAGGACATGAACGAACTGTTGCCCCAACGCAGGTTTAGAGTCAAGGGTACGGAGGTCTGTCATGAACCCAGGCGAGAGCGCAGAGAACGTGGACCGGTCGCGTGGTGGTGGCGCACTGCTGGCGTTCCGGGGCTTCCACCACCTCACGGCGGTGTCGTCGCAGATCCGCGAGAACAGGCTCTTCTACACGGAGACGCTCGGTCTGCGACTGGTGAAGCGTTCCGTGAACCAGGACGATACCAGCGCCTACCACCTGTTCTATGCGGACAAGGTCGGCAGCCCGGGAACGGACATAACCTTCTTCGACTGGAGCGTGCCACGTGAGCGGCGCGGCAGCCGCAGCGTTACCCGCACGGGCTTCAGGGTGGCAGGCGAGGCCGCGCTCGAGTACTGGCGGGCGCGTCTGAGTGACCGCGGCGTCACCCACGGGGAGCTCGAGACGGTCGACGGTCGCGCGCAGCTGCGCTTCGAGGATCCGGAGGGTCAGCGGCTGGTGCTCGTGGCCGATGGCGGAGAGGGCGACGCGCCGGTGCCATGGGAACTGAGCCCGGTTCCGGCAGAGTTCCAGCTGAGGGGCCTCGGTCCCATCACCATGACGGTGCCCACGCTCGAGGCCACCGACGCGGTACTAACCGGTGTGACCAGCATGCGGCGGGTGCGCACGTACCCGGATCCCGAGAGCGCCGATCACCAGGTGCAGGTGTACCAGATGGGCGGCCCGGGTCCCCAGGCCGAACTGCATGTGGCCGTGCGCCCAGATCTGCCTGCCGCACGCCCTGGAGCGGGCGGCGTGCACCACGTGGCCTTCCGCTCCGCCAACGAACGTGAGCATCGTCAGTGGCTCGACCTCCTCACGGAACTGCGGGTGCCCAACAGCGGGTGGGTGGACCGCTTCTGGTTCCGGAGCATCTACTTCAGGGAGCCGGGCGGGGTGCTCTTCGAGATAGCCACGGACGGCCCGGGCTTCGCCGTGGACGAGGATCCCGCCACCCTCGGTGAGAAGACGGTGCTGCCGCCGTTCCTCGAGCCGTACCGTGCGCAGATCGAGGCGGGCCTCAAGCCACTGGATTAGAGCGCCTTCGGCGCTTCCGGGGTGCGCCGCTTACTAGGCGGGGCCCTCCTCCAGCGAGATGCGGTAGGCCGGCGCCAGGTCCTGCGGGCCGTTCACCGCGAAACGCAGGTCGCGCAGCAGGCCGTCCTCCACGTCGTAGATCCACGCCCTCACCGTGAGCGCCTGGCCAGCCGCCCACGCCTCCTGCACCACGTTCGTGTAGCACACGTTGTGAGCCTGCTCGATGGTGTTCAGTTCTGCGAGCCGCGCCGACCGCTGGCCGTCCGGCAAACCCTCCAGCGAGGAGGCGTGGCGGGCGGCCACGTCCTTGATGTGGCGCAACCAGTTGTCGATGAGCCCGTGGCGCCGACCGTCCAGAGCAGCTGCTACGCCGCCACAGCGGTAATGCCCGCACACGATCACGTGCTGCACCTTGAGCACGTTGACGGCGAACTCCAGCACGCTGAGGACGTTGAGGTCCGTGTGGGGCACCACGTTCGCGATGTTGCGGTGCACGAAGACCTCGCCCGGATCCAGCCCGGCTATGACGTTGGCGGGCACTCGAGAGTCGGAGCAACCGATCCAGAATATGCGCGGCGCCTGTTGACCTACCAGGCGCCGGAAGTAGTCGGGGTCGCCGTCCAGCATCTGCGCTGCCCACGCGCGGTTACGGCGCAGGATATCGGCGGGATCGGTCACTGGGTGAGTGTAACGGAAACGGCCGCAGTGGCTGCGCTCACACGTTCAGGGACGGCTAAGCGCGCTTGACGGCCCTGACGATGACCAGCAGGACCACGGCGCCGACCACTGCCACGAGAAGGCTGTAGACGTTGAAGCCAGTGACGCCCTGGCTGCCGAACTGCTGGAAAAGCCAACCACCCAAGAACGCGCCCACGATGCCCACCACGATGTTGGTGACGAGGCCCTTGCTCGTGCCCATGATGGCGCCTGCGATCCAGCCGGCCAGAGCACCGAGGACGATCCATAGCAGAATGCTCATGCTCAAGCTCCTTCCGCTTCGGCCGACGACCGGCTGCGGCGCTTAGCGCCGCGCGGGCTTGCGGCCCGGAGCACCGTGTGCCGAACGTTGGCGCCCGGCACCACCGACTCCCGAAGCTTCTGAAAGGTAGCATCCACTGCGCCCGGCCGAAGTACAGACGTCTCAGCCGCCCGGCGCAGACGTTACTCGCGGCGTGGGCTGACGGGCCTTACTCGTTGAACGTGAGGGCGGCCGAGTTGATGCAGTAGCGCAGGCCCTTCGGTCCCGGCCCATCGGGGAACACGTGCCCCAGGTGGGCCCCGCAGTGCGCGCAGCGCACCTCCGTGCGGCGCATGCCGAAGCTGAGGTCCTCGTGCGTGGTGATCCGGCCCTGCTCGGCTACCTCCGAGAAGCTGGGCCAGCCGCAATCGGAGTGGAACTTGTCGGCGGAAGCGAACAGCTCGGAGCCGCACACCACGCAGTGATAGTCGCCCTGCGCGAAGTGATCCCAGAACTCGCCCGTGAACGGCCTCTCGGTGCCGGCTTCCTGAGTGACGTGCCACGCCAGCGACGACAGACGCTGCTTGAGGTCATTACCTTGCGACATGGCGGCTACTCCTTCCCGGCCAGGCGGGACGCCACCCCGGCACGGCCGTAACGACCCCCGTAGGTTACTCGCCCGTGCTTGCTACGTCCGTAGGGTACGGTGTTCCTACCTGAGTAGAATCTTACGAGCAGAGGGACCGTGCTCGGTCTATCATCTTGCGTGATTCATGAAGGAGGAGCCTGGATGAAGCGTCTTACTTTGCAGGTGGTGGCGATCGCGGCCCTGGTCGCACTTCTGGCCGCCTGCTCCAACCCGGCAGCCGGTGGGATGTCCGTGCGGTTGGATCCTAACGGCACCCTGGGTTACGAGGGCGATGCAAGTGGGATTACTGTTTCGAGTCGGTCGCTCGTGTTCCGGAACGCGCCTGGCGAACCGCAGGCCATCATCACGGGAGTTCAGGCCAGTTACTTCTCCAGCAACGGTGTGCTAGCGGAGTCGTGGGTCTCTGAGCCCAACAGCGTGAGCATCGTGGTGCCGGCCGGCTTCACGTGCAACGAGCCGGATCCTGTGACCGGTTGCGACGCCCTGTCTCCTGGCGCCGTGCCTGGCTACGGTCAGCCTTCGGTGGCGGACGATTCTCAGCTCCAGCTCCTTCCACATACGGTGGCCGTGGCGCACGCCACCTCTTCCACGCTGGGCAACTCGAACTGGTGGGCGGAGTTCACGTTCTCCGGCCAGCATGGCTGGTACGGCCATTTCGAGTTCACCAAGACGTTCTACATCGTCGCTCCCAACTGACCAGAAGTCTCCGTTAGAACAGCAACCAAAGTCAGCCCCGAGCAGGAACGCCTGCTCGGGGTTCGTCTTCGTTGGGCACGCTGGGCCATGCCGGCGCCGTGCCTTCCTGTGCCAGGCTCACTCGTACCTGAGAGCGTCTATCGGGTTCTGCCTTGCTGCCTTCGCGGCGGGCAGCGTACCGGCCACGAAGGCGAGCGCCATCACCAGCAGCACCACCAGGAGCACCTGAACCGGGTCGAACGCCAGCACCCGCAGGCCTTCCAGGTCCTTGAGGATGCCGTTGGCCAGCACGCCGGAGACGATGGTGCCGGTGAGGATGCCGAGCAGCGCGCCGATGGCGCTGCCCAGGAAACCGATGAACACCGCTTCGGCTGAGAAGAGCGCGAAGATGCGCCCCGCGCCCATGCCCATGGCTTTCATGAGGCCTATCTCCCGCGTGCGCTCCTGAACGGACATGAGGAGGGTGTTTATGATCCCGAAGCCGGCGGCTATGAGCGCGATTATGGCGAAGCCGTTGAGCACCCACACCAGGCCGGTGATCACCGTGTCTATGGCGCCGAGCTGGTCCTCGAGGGTTATGCCGGCCAGGTCGTTCTCCGCCAACTCCTGCTTGATGGCCGCTTTCCGCTCGCTCGTGGCGCCCGGGGCCAGCTGCA
The DNA here is from genome assembly GCA_964630175.1 of uncultured bacterium. Taxonomy (GTDB): domain Bacteria; phylum Deinococcota; class Deinococci; order Deinococcales; family Trueperaceae; genus JAAYYF01. The sequence goes on along the minus strand of CAZVTS010000026.1, from coordinate 20,086 downwards.
TGATGGCGCTCTGGAACACGTTGGTAACGATGGGCGGCAGCCCGCGCGTGTGGGCGCGGAACATCTCATCGCGCAGTGCCGGGGACGCCATGAACGCCTCTCCGAACAGCCCCTTACGCATCACACCGATCACGTAGGCCTGCACCTCGTGCTGGTTCCCGAACGGGTCCGAAAGCGCCACGGTGAGAACCTTGCCAACCGCGTCCTGGGGGGAAGCGAAGCCGAGCGGCTCCACGTAGGTGGCGGGCAGCATGAGCTGGCCGAGGGGCGCGTCGTAGCCCTCCACCGAGCTCGTGCCGTCGTCCGTGAAGCTCCGGCCGGCCGCGAGGTCCAGCTGGATGCTCGGCGGCGCAGGCGACACCATGATCTCGTACTTCTCGCTCTCGCCGTACGCCACGTAATCCGGAGCCACCACGCGTACGGGCTCCACGCTCAGCACCCCGTCTATCTGCCGCAGCACCTCTAGGTCCGCGGGAGTTATGGCTTCGAACTGCATGCCGGCGCCTACCGTGAAGAACGACGCCTCGGGGTCGTACTTGCGCGGGCCGTCGTCGGTGCTGAGGCCGGCGGCGTTCACCGTGGAGGCCTTCGCGACGGACATGAGGTCCTCGCCGCCCAGGCCCGCCACCTGCGCGTCGATATAGCTCTTGATGCCGAAGCCCAGGCCGTTCGTGAGGATGAGCGTGAACGCGCCCACGAAGATGGCGAGCACCGTGAGCGAGGTCCGTACCCGTGAGCGGAAGGTGTTGCCGATGGCGGTGCTTACCAGTTCTAAGGGGGTCATGCGCGTTCCACGCTGGTGAGTGTAAGCGGCCCGGCTCAGGGGCACAAGGCGTTTCACTACGGCACGGGCCGGCCAGGCGCGGCGTGCTGTGCTGCCGTCTGGGACGCTGCGAGCAGGTGCTAGTGTGTTCCGCCACTCGCGTGGTGGGGTGTGCGGAGACGTATATTGCTGCCGCGTCCGCGTGCGTTACTCTCGCGGACAGCAGGTGCCGACGTCGCCGCGGGAAGAGGCCGCGGTGAGCGGCTCGAACCGTGGAACCACAGGAGACCGATGGACCGCCGCACGTTCCTCAAGCTAGCCGTTGGCAGCGCCCCTCTGCTCCTGGGGCTGCGCGCCAGGGCGGCGGCGTACTCGTTCGAACTGCCCCGCTACCGCCGGAGCGTGCGTGGCCTGCAGCGGGACGTGCGGGTGGCGTTCCTCACCGACCTCCACCTGGGACCCTACATGGGCAGGAAGCAGCTGGAGGAGTGGGTGGAGGCCACCGTGGCGCTGGCGCCGGACGTGGTGCTTCTCGGCGGCGACCTCGTGGACCAGATGTACGCCGGGGACTTGCGGGAGGTGGTGGAACTTCTGCCGCTTCTCAGCAGCCCGCTGGGTGTGTACGCCGTCCTCGGCAACCACGACCGCACCAAGTACCGCCGACTGGGGCCGCTCGAAGACGCGCTTCAGGCAGCGGGAGTGACGCTCCTACGCAACGAGGGCACGCTCATCCGGGACGACCTGTACCTGGCCGGCCTGGACGACTGGCGCACCGGCCACCCGGACGCCGCCCGTGCGCTTGCTGCCGCGCCGGTAGGGGAGAACGGCGATCACGCCGCGCGCCTCTTCCTCAGCCATAACCCGGACGCCATCCCGCACCTGCCGGAGGGGATCGACCTCCTGCTGGCCGGTCACACTCACGGCGGGCAGGTGCGCTTGCCGCTCATCGGTCCGCTCGTCACGTCCTCCGAGTACGGTCGGCGTTTCGCGGAGGGGTGGGTAGACGCCCCCATGCCCGCGTTCGTCTCACGAGGTCTGGGAGTGAGCATGCTGCCGTTCAGGCTCTTCTGCCCACCGGAACTCGTACTGCTGGAACTGCGACCCGCCTGACGCCCGTCGGCGGGTATCATCGGCGCCAGTGACAGAGCAGCAGGCTCAGGCTGAGGCAAGACCGGCACGTCGGACGACGCGCCCACGCGAGGCTCCCAAAACCAAACGCGGCTACGTTCTCGTGTTCCTCATGATCACCGCGGCCCTGGCTGCCGTGGAGGGCACCATCGTCGCCACGGCCATGCCCAGCATCGTGGCCAGCCTCGGCGGCTTCGAGTACTACTCGTGGGTGTTCGCCGCGTACCTGCTCTCGCAGGCTATCGCCACGCCCATATTCGGCCGGCTCGCCGACCTGTACGGTCGCAAGAACATCCTCATCATCGGCATCTCGGCCTTCCTGGCCGCTTCCATCGCCTGCGGCTTCGCCACATCGATGCCCATGCTGATACTCTTCCGCCTCCTGCAGGGCCTCGGGGCGGGCAGCACCATGACCATCGTCTCCACCCTCGCCGGCGACCTGTACGACGTCCGGGAGCGGGGACGGGTGCAGGCGTACCTCTCCAGCGTGTGGGGTGTCTCTGCCGTGGTGGGACCGCTTCTGGGCGGCGCACTGGTGGAGAACGCCCACTGGGCCTGGGTCTTCTGGTTCAACGTGCCAATCGGCATCATCGCCATCATCGGCATCAGAGCCTTCCTGCACGAGCAGCCGGTGGCCAGGCGTGCGGAGCTTGACCTGGTGAGCGCCACCCAGCTGTTCGTAGCCGTAGGGTCCATGATGCTCCTGTTCACTCAGGGAGCCGCCTGGGGCTGGCTGCCCACGCTGGGGCTGGCGGCGCTCTCCGTCATCACCGGAGCGCGCTTCTTCGCGCGGCAGATGCGCGTGCCCGAGCCGCTCATCAGTTCGGAGACGTGGAGCGACCGGCTGCTGCTGCTGGCGAACCTCGTCACGTTCGCTGCGGGCATGCTGATGATCGGCCTGGTCACGTACTCGCCAACCTACGTCCAGGGCGTGATGGGCTACTCGCCCACCATCGCCGGCCTCACCCTGACGGCCATGTCGCTCGGCTGGACCACGGCCTCGGTCACCGCGGGCCGCCTGGTGGTGCCGCTGGGCCCCGCCATGACCGGCCGACTGGGCGGGCTCTTCGCGTTCATCGGCGGCGGCATGTACCTTCTCCTCACTCCTGAGAAGGGCCCCTGGTGGGTGGCGGCCTCCTCGGGCGTGGTCGGGCTCGGCCTCGGCTTCGTGATGACCACCACCATCGTCACCATCCAGAGCCTCGTCTCGTGGCAGCGCCGCGGCACCGCCACCGCCACCAACATGCTCATGCGCATTCTCGGCAACTCGGTGGGCGCCGCCGTGCTGGGCGGCGTGCTCAACATGGCCCTCAACCGCGCCGTGGCGGTGGAGAGCGCTGCTTCCGGCTCCGGCCTCGAGCGGGAGGCCACCATGGTGCAGATCGAGAAGCTCCTCACGCCCGGCGCCGAGGCGATAGCGGACGACCGGCTCATGGGGATCCTGGTGGGCGGCCTGCACACCGTCTACGTGGGAGTGTTCGTCACGGGCATCGTCGTGGTGGTGCTGTCGTTCATGCTGCCGCGCGGCAGGCGGCTCGCTTGAAGGCGTCGCCGAACATGCCCGTGTGGCACGAGGCGCGCGGGCCGGGCTTCGAACCGCTCAGGCAAAGCGCACGCGCCGACGTATGTGTGATCGGCCTGGGCGGCTCCGGGCTCAGCGCCGTCCATGAGTTGCTCGACCTGGGCCTAAGCGTGGTGGGCGTCGACGCCGGCGAGGTAGCCGGCGGCGCCGCGGGCCGCAACGGGGGCCTCATGCTGGCGGGCCTGGCGGCCTTCCACCACGACGCTGTGCGCGCCCTGGGCGCCGAGCGCGCCACCGCGCTCTACCGGCTGACGGAGCAGGCGCGCGAGCGCGAGCTGGCCGCGGGCTTACCGGGCGTGAGGCGGACCGGCTCCCTGCGGATCGCCGAGGACGAGGCGGAGCTGGCCGACTGCCGAGTTCAGCTGCGGCAGATGGAGGCCGACGGGCTCCCCGCCGAGTGGTACAGCGGGCCCGAGGGGGAGGGGCTGCTGTTCCCCCTGGACGCCGTGTTCAACCCTCTGCAGCGCTGCCTCGAGCTGGCCGCTCGCGGGGCGAGCAGGGGCGCTCGCCTCTTCGAACGGAGTCCCGCCGTCAGCGTGCGGTCGGGGCAGGTGGTAACGGAGTCCGGCAGGGTGGAGTGCGGGGCCGTGGTGGTGGCGGTGGACGGCAGGCTCGAGGCGCTGCTACCGGAGCTTGAAGGCACCGTGCGCACGGCGCGCCTGCAGATGCTGGCCACGGCTCCCACCGTGGAGATAGACCTGCCCAGGCCCGTGTACAGGCGCTACGGCTACGAGTACTACCAGCAAGCCGCCGACGGCCGACTGGCGCTGGGTGGCTTCAGAGACCAGGCCGGTGACTCGGAGTGGACCTCTGCGGCCCAACCGAGCGCCTACGTGCAGGAGCGGCTCGAGCGCTTCCTGCGTAGCGAGCTGGGCGTGCACGCGCCCATAACGCACAGGTGGGGCGCCTCCGTGGGCTACACGGCGGGCGTGTTGCCGGTGGCCGCCGAGGTGCGCAGTGGCGTGTGGGCCGTGGGCGGCTACAACGGGACGGGCAACCTGGTGGGCGCGCTCGCTGGCCGCGCGGCCGCGCGGCGGGCGGTGGGACAGGCCACGGAGGCCTGGACGCTCCTGGGCGGCTCCTAAGCTCGCGGTACGGCTGACAACCGTTAGGACCAGAGTTCAGCTTGCGCTTGTGGGGTGCGCGCCCAGATGGGCCAGGCGTCCAGCTCGCGGTCCAGTTCGCGCCAGCTCGGAAGCGCGCTGGTCATTAGGGCCTTGAACTTGGAGCCGTGATCGGGCACTCGCAGGTGCGCCAGCTCGTGCACCACCACGTACTCGAGGAGCTCCGGTCGCCTCCGAGCCAGGGCCAGGTTGAGCCAGATGCGGCGGGCCCGCGGGTTGCAGCTGCCCCAGCGCGAGCTCATGCGCTTGACGCGGTACTCAGGCAGCGGCAGGGCGAGCCGCTCGCTCCAGGCGTTCACGAGGGGTGGCAGCGCACCCTTGAGGCGGCTGCGGTACCAGTTCTCCAGTGTGGCCTCACGCGCCTTGCGGTCGCAGCCGGCGGTGGCGTGAAGCGTGAGCACGGTCCCGTTGAGCCTGGCCCCCTTGGTGGCGCCGATCTGCAGGTCGAGAGTGGCGGCGACACCTTCCACGAAGTGGGTCTCCCCGCTCACGTAGAGCGTTGCTTCCGGCTGAGGAAGCGACCGGAAGCGGGCCTGATGGGCGCGGATCCACTCCGCTCGCTCCGCCACCATCTTGCGTATGGCCCCGGCGGGTGTGCCGGGTGGCACCGTGAGGCGCACGCGTCCGTCGGGCGGATAGACGCGGAGGCTAAGCCGGGTCACGCGCTTCTCCACGAGCTCCAGGTCGATGCCGGCGACTTGCGCGGTGCGTGGGGTGGCCGTGGCGCGCGCTCTCTTGGACCTCGTCACCTGGCAACTCTTGCATGTGCGGGCGCATGCTGCCACACTGCTCACAACCACTGCGGCGTCAGAATGGTGCGGCGCCGTTAGTGACGCTGCTATCATCGTTGCGGCCGACGCCGAACGGCGTCAGGGCAGCCCACCGAAGGAGTCGATCGCCATCGACAACAAGGAGAACGGCCCAAGGAACCATATGAGCGGCGCCCGCGGCGGCGCGGGCAGCGTCGGGGTGACGCCGGCAACGCCGGCGTGGCATCTGCCGCAACCCCGGAAGTCGGGCGCGACGGAGTTCTTCCGTGTCTTCGTGAAAGCGCTGCATAGCCTCGCGGTGCTGGTGTTCGCCGCTGCCGCCTTCTACCTCATGTACTGCGGGCTCACCGGGCACCGGGACGGCTGGATGGTAGCGGCGCTGGTGGCCGTGGCCGTGGAGACGGTGGCCTACCTGGGCTTCGGAGTCAAGTGCCCCCTCACCATGCTGGCGCGCTGGCTCGGTGACGACGGCGGTCACGATTACCTGTTCGAGTGGCTGCTTGGCCGCGAGCGCATCTGGCTCGTGTCCCGTTCCCTTGCCCTACTGGCGGCCACTGGCGTGGCGCTCATCCTGATCGGCAGCTTCACGCCCCTCCTGCCCTCCTAAGCCGGTCTGTCGGCACCTTCCCCAACGTAGCCGTTCGCGCCCCGCCCGCTGTGTGCGGGGCGCTTCCTTTCGCGCGGGCTGGGGCGTGGCCGTTCGCAGCCGCCGACCTTCTCGCGGGCGAATCATGCTAAGAGAACTTGACATGAGGACACTCATGTTTTATAACTACCGACATAGGAGCTGGGCGCGGCTTCAAGGGGAAGTCAGGCGCCGGCTTGCGAAGGAGTAACCATGACCACCTACAGGAACCTGTCTACCCGCACCCGTCCGATGCGCCGCTGGGGCTTCGAGGACTCCGACATGAACGACATGTTCGGCCAGATGGAGCGCATGCTGCAGCTGCCGCTCATGCACAGCATGTCCCAGCAGAGGGGAGCCGGCGCCGGCCGCCGCGAGTTCCCGATCGACCTGTACGAAACGACAAGCGACGTAGTGCTCGTGATGGCAGTGCCGGGCATGCGACCCGAACAGCTCGACATCTCGATCGAGGGCCGCCAGCTCACCATCCGGGGTGCGTTGCCGCCCGTCGAAGCCGAGGGCGAAGAGGCCGAGGAGCGCAGCTACTGGGTGCGCGGCATCCCGCGCGGCGAGTTCCAGCGCATCGTCACGGTGCCCGCCGGTGTGGACGCCGACCGCATCCACGCCAGCGTGGACCAGGGTCTCCTCACCCTGACCCTGCCCAAGGCGTCCGAAGCTCAGGCGCGCAAGATCGACGTTCAGCAGGCCAGCCCTGCAGCCTGACCCCGCAGGTCAGATGGCGGTGATCATGCCGCCGTCTACCAGCAGGCTCTGACCGGTAAGGTAGCTGGCGGCGTCGCTCAACAAGAACGCCGCCACCTGCCCGAACTCCTGGCTCCGCCCCAACCGCCTTAGCGGTATGCCCTGCGCCGTGCCGGCCCGCACCGCCTCCACAGTGGTGCCTTCCTGCGCGGCGCGTTTCTCGTCCAGCGAATCCAGGCGCGGGGTGATGATGCGGCCAGGGGAGAGCATGTTCACCCTGATGCCGTCGGGGCCCAAAGTCGTGGCGAGTTCCCGCACCAGCGCGTTGACTCCGGGCCGGATGGAGTTCGAGAGGGTCAGGCCGGGCACGGCCTGGCGGATGCTGCTGGAGCCGATGGCCACGACCGAGCCGCCGCCGGCGGCCCGGAGGTGGGGCAGGGCTAGCCGCATGGTGCGGACCACGCTCATGAGCGTCAGCTCGAACGCCCCGAGCCAATCGTCGTCGGTGAGGTCCTCGAAGCCGCCGGCCTTGGGACCGCCTGCGTTGATGACTAGCAGGTCGAGTCCGCCCAGCAGGTCGACCGCCCCGGACACCAGCTGCGCCAGTTCGGCAGCAGAGGTGGCGTCTGCGCCCAGGCCCCTGACGAAGGCACCGGCGCCCGCGGCGCCCGCCACCTCGGCGGCCACGCCTTCGGCCCGTTCCGCGCCCCTGCCGTTGAGCACCACCCTGGCGCCACCTTCCGCCAACGCCTGTGCGGTGGCGCGGCCCAGGCCGCTCGTTCCGGCCAGCACCAAAGCGCGCTTGTTCTTCAGTCCCAAGTCCATGACCGTCTCCTTACGTTCCCGCAGCGGGTTCTTCGTTCGCTCCTCACGCTATCAACTGCCGCCCCTGCGTGTGGCGCGGCAGCTACCGAACGTATCGGTGTATGAAATGCGAGCGTACTTACGAGCCGGTTTCATGGCAAAGCGGTACCTTGGGCGCCCGGTACTATGCGTTTGGAACCTATGCGAAGGCATTCTATGGGTTAGAGTGAGTAAGCAAGCCGCAAGGTTTAGCGCACCCAAGCTGGATTGGAGATTCCCCCATGGCTCTAACTGAAGTACTTGTTCTCATCCCGGAAGAGCGCGTTGGCGACTTCTACCGTGTTGTCGGAGCGTGGATGACTGGCGGCCCGCTCGTCGAAGACGGCGCCACGGGCCGCGGCCGGCGTCGCTCTGCGGGTGGCGCCATGCCCACCCTGTCCGCCAGTAGCCGCTACGCTCCGCTTCACAAGCATCTGGCAGGCCTGCCCAAGGACCGCAAAGAGTACGAGATGAGCTTCGACGAGATCAGCACGGTCATGGGGGCCGGGCTGCCGAAGTCGGCGCGCGATCACCGTGCGTGGTGGGCCAACACCGAGTCGCACTCTCAGGCGTTGGCCTGGATCTCTGCCGGTTGGAAGGTGGACGGTGTGGACCTGGATAACGAGCTCATCCACTTCGTCCGCGCGGAACGCGCCTGAGGGTCGCCTACAGGCCTTAGGAAACCCGGCCCCAACCTAACGCCTTGCCGGCCTGGCCCAGCATTACTGGGGCCAGGCCGGCGGCCGTTATGAGCCACCAGCCGCGCGCGTCCAGCAGTTGGATGGAGAGCGCGTGTCGCAGTGGCTCCACCACCACCATGAGCACCACCAGCGCGGTGCAGCCCAGCGTGGCTGCCCACACCCAGGGGTTACGCGTTATCTGGTTGTTGAAGAGCGGGCTGCCCGGGTCGCGCATGTTGAACACGTGCCACACCTGCCCGACGGCCAGGCTCAGGAACGCCACGGTGACGGCACCTCCCGCTCCGTAAAGGTCGAGCGCGAGCACGAAGGCCGCCAGGGTGCTCAGCGTGAGCAGACCGCCGTAGCCGGCGACGACGAACCAGTGCCGGCGCGCCAGCAGCGGTTCGCCGCTCGGCCTCGGCCTGCGCTCCAGGATCCGCTTGTCGCCCCTGCCCGCCCCCAGGGCCAGCGCGGGGAACACGTCCGTGATGAGGTTGAGAACGAGGATCTGCAGGGGCAGCAGGGGCAGCGGGTAGCCGATGGCGCCGGCCACGCCGATCACCAGGATCTCGCTCAAGTTGCAGGAGAGCAGGTAGAGCACGAAGGCGCGGATGTTGTCGAAGATCACGCGCCCCTCCTTCACCGCCGCCACGATGGTGCCGAAGGCGTCGTCGAGGAGCACCATGTCCGCGGCCTCGCGCGCTACCTCCGTGCCACGCTTGCCCATGGCCACGCCTATGTCGGCGCGCCGCAGCGCTGGGGCGTCGTTCACGCCGTCGCCCGTCATCGCAACGACCTGGCCGGCCTGCTGATGGAGTCGCACCAGGTCGAGCTTCTGCTCGGGCGCGACCCGCGCGAGCACGTTGGCCTCCAGCAGCTCGCCTCTCGAGGCGTCATCTTCGGCCAGTAGGCGCGCCACCTCGCGGCCGTCCAGCACCTCGTGCGCGTTCTGCAGGCCGACCTGTTCGGCGATCGCCCGCGCCGTGGTGGCCTGGTCGCCCGTAGCCATGATCACGCGGATGCCCGCGGCCGCGCACTGCTTCAGCGCCGCTTCGATGCCCTCCCTGGGCGGGTCCGCGAGGCCTACAAGACCGAGCAGCGTGAGGTCCTCGTAAGGCGTACCTGCCTGCGTGCGGTCCGCTTCGGCAGCGCCGCGCGTGAGGCGCCGCTCGGCCAGCGCCAGCACGCGCAGACCCATGGCCGCCAGTTCACGGTTACGCTCCAGCCACTCCGCCCGCGCTTCGCTCGTGAGCGGCTCCGGTTCTCCCGCCGGCCCCGTACTAACGGCCACGGCGGCGTCGATCACGGCGCCCGGTGCGCCCTTCACCGCCACCAGTTCGGCCGCCTCGTCCCACCGGTGCGCGGACGCCATCAGGCGCGACTCGGGATCGAAGGCCATCTGGCCGAGCTCCGGGTGCTCTGCCAGCAGGTCCGAACGGTCGATACCGAGCTGCCTGGCGGCGAGGAGCAGGGCTACCTCCATGGGGTCGCCTACCGCGGCGGCGTCCTCCTCACCTGGCACGCCGGCGTTGTTCGACTCCTCGGGTGGCAGCTCGGCGGTGACGCAGAGCGCGCCGATGGTGAGGGCGTGGCGCAGCTCTTGAACCAGCGCCTCGCTGGGAGCTGCCTGGCCCAGCTCCACCTGGCCACCCGGCAACCACAGGGAGGTCACGCGCATACGGTTCTCGGTCAGCGTGCCCGTCTTGTCCGTGAGGATCACGCTGGTGGCGCCCAGCGTCTCTACCGCGGCCAGGCGGTTCACCAGCGCGTTGCGGTCCACCATCCTGGCCACCCCGCGGGCCAGCGTCAGCGTGGCGATGATGGGCAGGCCTTCCGGCACGGTGGCCACCGCCAGAGCGATGGCGGTCTGAAGCAGCACGAGCCAACTCTTCCCGCTGCCGAGGCCCGTTAGCGTTATGACCACGGCCACGATCAGGGTGAGCCACACGAGCCACTTCGCCAGTTCGGTGAGGCGGCGCTCGAGTGGCGTGTCCGTGTCCGAGGCAGCCTCGGTGACCAGGCGGCTGATGCGGCCCAATTCCGTGTTCATGCCGGTGGCCACCACGACCGCCTCGGCGGTGCCGCGCGAGACCGGAGTGCCCTTGTAGATCATCGCGCTGCGCTCTGGCAGGAGCGTGTCCGCCGGCAGAACGGCTTCGTTCTTGGCAACGGGCACGGACTCTCCCGTGAGGCTCGATTCGTCGATCTCGAGCTGGCTCTGCTTGATGAGCCTGGCGTCCGCGCCCACCAGGTCGCCTGCCTCGACCAGGAGGATGTCGCCCGGCACCAGCTCTTCGCTCACTACGCGGTGCGCCACGCCGTCGCGGCGGACGTTCGCATGGGTCGCCCCGAGGCGCCGCAGCGCCTCCACCGAGCGCACGGCGCGCAGCTCCGTGCCGAAGCCTATGAGGGCGTTGAGGATGAGCACGATGCCGACCGCCACGGCCTCCGGCCACTGGCCGAACAGCGCGGAAAGCACAGCGGCCGCAGCGAGCAGCACCACCAGCAGCCCCTTGAACTGCCTGACCAGGAGCACCACCCAACTAGTGGGCCTGGTCGCCTCGAGGTTGTTGCTACCGTGACGTGCGCGCCGCTCCAGCACCTCGTGGGAGGAGAGGCCCTCCGCCGGGTCTACGGTCAGCGCTTCCAGCAGTTGCTCGGGCGTCTGCGTCCAGTACGGCAGCTCGTTCATCACGTCCAACTTATGCGCCGCGGGTCAGGAAGGGTAGTGATAAGGGACCCGGGCCGCCAGCGAGCGCGGCCCGGGTCGTGGGACTGTGGTTCCGTGGCGGTTCAGCCGACCGCCGGGGCCCGCTTGAGCCGCTCCAGATGCTGCTTGCGGAACTTGGCCACCTTGGGCGCGATGACGGCGGCGCAGTAGCCCTGGTTCGGGTTCCTGCGGTAGTAGTCGTCGTGGTAGGTCTCCGCCGGGTAGACCTCACCGAGTGGCGCGAGTTCGGTCACGAGGGGGGCCGGGTAGAGCCCCTGCTGCCGCACCTCGGCCATGACCTCCTCGGCCACCTGGCGCTGCTCCTCGTTGGCGTAGTAGATGGCGGAGCGGTACTGGGTGCCGATGTCGTTGCCTTGCCGGTCTTTGGTGGTGGGGTCGTGGATGGTGAAGAAGACGCGCAGCAGGTCGCGGTAGCTCACCCGTTCCGGGTCGTAGGTGAGGGTCACGGCTTCGGCGTGCCCGGTGCGGCCGGTGCACACCTCCTCGTACGTCGGGTCGGGCTTGTGTCCGCCCGTGTAGCCGGACTTCACGGCGGTTACGCCCTCCAACAGGTCGTACACGGCTTCGAGACACCAGAAGCAGCCGCCCGCCAGCGTGGCGGTGGCAGTGGGGGTTTCGTGGTCTTGGCTCATAGCCTGCTCCTTACCTTCAGACGCTCAATGCTAGGGCAGCGCCGGCGTTATGGCGGTAGCGTCGGTGGCGCGACCGGCTGCCGGCGCCGGCCCGAGCGGGCTCAGGCCCAGTCGCGCAGGAACTCGACGAAGAGCCTGACGCCGTAGCCGGTGCCGCCGTGGGTGAGGTAGTTGCGTCCCCTGGGCGCTTCCACCAGCGCCATGCCGGCCATGTCCACGTGCGCCCACGCGTAGTCGGTGAAGGCTTCTAGGAACACGGCCGACGTGCCGACGCCGCCCTGGGTGCCGCCGGTGTTCTTCAGGTCCGCCACCTTCGACTCGATGGTCTTGCGGTAGTCGTCGTACAGGGGCATGTGCCAGAGACGCTCGTCGGTGGCCTCCGCCGCCGTCTCGAGGCGGGCGCGCAGTGGTGCGTCGTTGCCGAAGAGCGAAGCCGCCACCCCGGCGCCGATGGCCACCACGCTGGAACCCGTGAGGGTGGCGATGTCGATGACCGCCGCGGGGTCGAAGCGCTGCACGTACCAGAGGGCGTCCGCCAGCGCCAGGCGGCCCTCCGCGTCGGTGCTGAGCACCTCGATGGAGAGACCGCTGCCGGCCACCAGCACGTCCGACGGCCGGTAGGCGGCCCCGTCGGGCATGTTCTCCACGCAGGCGCACACCCCGAGCACCCTCACGGGGAGGTCGAGTTCCGCGATGGCCTGCATGGTGCCGAGCACGGCCGCTGCGCCCGCCATGTCGCTCTTCATGGGGATCATGCCGTCGCGGTTCTTGAGGCTGAGGCCGCCCGTGTCGAACGTGACTCCCTTGCCCACCAGCGCCACGAGCGGCAGGTCCGTGCGGTCCGCGTTGTGCTCGAGCTGCACGAAGGCGGGCTCGTTGCGGGTGCCCCTGGCGATGGCGAGGAACGCCCCCATGCCCTCCTTCTCCGCCCAGGCGCGGTCGCCTACGAACAGTTTCTGGCCCGTGTGTTCGGCGATCTGACGGGCGGTGTCGGCGAGGTACGCGGGGTTGACGACGTTGGCCGGCAGGTTGACGAGGTCGCGGGCCAGCGCCACGCCGCGGGCTACTGCCAGCGCTGCTGCGGCCCCGGCACGCACGAGCTCCAGCTTGTCTTCCACCATCTCGGTGAGGGTGATGCGCTCAACGGCCTTGCCCTTCGCAGCGTCCTTGCGCCAGCCGCCGAAGTCGTAGCCCGCCAGCAGCGCGCCTTCCAGGGTGGCCTGCGCCGCGTCGTCCGCAGGGAAGCCGCCGATGCCGGCGCCGTGAACGATGGTGGCCACGTGCTTGGCGCCCAGCTCGCGCGCCTTCACCAGGGCGTTGGCGGAAGCGCGGCGGGCCGCCTCCATGTCGAACTTGTCCTGCGCACCGAGGCCGACCACGAGAACGCGGCGCGCTGGCAGCTTGCCGCTGGTGTAGAGCACGGCAACTTCGCCCAGGCTGCCTGTGAGGTCGCCGCCCGCTATCAGTTCGGAGATGGCGCCACCAAGCTGAGCGTCCACTGCGCTCGTGGCGCCACCCGGGGCGGTCGCACCCTGGAACAGGTTGAGGACCACCGTGTCGGCCGCCACCTTGGTGATGTCGTCATGCGCCACCTCGCTGGTTGCCAGGTGGGGTAGGCCGGTCCTGGGCTGGCGTTCACTGCTGTTGGTATCAGGCATGTGGGTTCTCCTAATCGGGTGGGCAGCGAAGGGCGCCCACCGGCACCCGGCCATGCTACCGCTGCGCCCGCTGCTCGGGCTGGAAGGAACGATAGTGGCCGGCGCCGGGCGGAGAGGGCTGGCCCAGCGTCTCTCGTTCTGATATATTGCCGTTTACCTATATTGGGAGCCGCGGGTGGGCGCGGCCCTTCCCAACAACGGCGGCAGCGCACCGGCGCGCCACTTCGCTCCGCACCAGGAGGGGCCAAATGTCCACCAACCAGTACGTCATCAAGTCGGCTCAGCGCACCCTCGAGGTGCTCCTGGAGTTCGCCAACGCACCACACCGCTTCAGCCTGGCCGACCTGCAACTCGTGACCGGCGTGGAGAAGAACCAGCTCTACCGCTCGCTGAAGACGCTGGAGGCTGCCGGCTACCTGCAGGTGGACAGCGCGGGCCGGTACAGCCTCACCGAACTGATGTCGTCCCTGCAAGCGGGCTTACCCGGGAGGCCAAAGGCCGCCACCGTGCGCTCCAAGCGGAGCAGGCGCCCGCGCGAACTGGGGACCAAGGCGCTGGCCTCGGATTAGCGGCCGCCCTCAACTCGGGCGAGCCTCGCTCACGTACGCCTGTCCAACAGGTCGCGCGTGCCGTCCGACAGGAACTGGAAAGATAGCGACGCCGCTGCCAGGAACAGACCTGGCCCCACGGCCGCCCACGGTTGGCGCGTGAGGTAGCTGCGCGCGTCCTGCAACACGTTGCCCCAGCTTGGCGTGGGCAGCGGAACCCCGAGCCCAAGGTAGGAGAGTGACGCCTCCACCAGTAGGAACGTGGCGGCGGTGCTGGCTGCCTGGACGCCCAGGCTGCCCAGGAAGTTCGGCACGGCGTGCCGCCAGAGCTGCCGGGTCCGAGTGGCACCCAGAGCCCGGGCAGCCGTGACGTACTCGGACCGGAGCTCAGCGCGCGTGAAGGCGCGCGTGAGCCTGAAGTAGATGGGGGAACCGGCCACTCCCATGGCCAGCACCGTCTGCAGCGAGCCACCCCCGAGGATGGCCACCACCAGCAGTATGAGCAGGAAGCCGGGGAACGCCAGCAGGGCGTCGAAGAAGCGCGACAGTGCCGTGTCGGTGAAGCCGCCTACGCCCGCCGCAAGGAGGCCCAGCACGCCGCCCAGCATCACGGTGAGGCCCGTGGCTGCGAGCGCGATGGTGAGGGACACCCGACCGCCCGCAAGGGAACGCGAGAGCACGTCGCGACCCAGCCCGTCCGTGCCGAGCGGGTGCTCGCTGCTGGCCGCAGCGTAGCGGTTGCGGTAGTCGGGCAGGATGGGGTCGTAAGGCGACAGCCAGGTGGACAGGAGCGCGGAACCGGCCACCAGCAGGAAGAGCACCAGGCCTATGCGGGCGCGGCTCATGTGGGCGCCCTCAGCCTGGGGTCGGCCACCAGTTGCAAGAGGTCGGCCAGCCAGTTCACGAGCACGTACACGGTCACCGCCAGGATGGTCACGCCCTGAACCACGGGGTAGTCGCGGGCGGAGATGCCGCCCAGGATGGTGAGGCCCAGGCCGGGCAGGCCGAACACCTGCTCCACCACGATGGTGCCGGTGAGGAGCCCGCCGAGTTCGAGCGCCAGCAGGGGCAGAACGCCGGGCAGCGCGTTGCTGGCGATGTGCCGACCCACGGCCGTGGGCACGAGACCCTTGCTGCGGGCGGTGCGAACGTAATCCGAGCGTCGTTCCTCCAGCACCCGCGCCCGCGCCAGGCGCGCCAGTTGCGCTGCTCGCGGGATGGCCAGAGTGAAGGCTGGGAGGATCATGTTCCAGCTCGACGCCAGCGTGAGGCCCTCGGGCGGCAGTCCGAGCACCGGGAACCAGCCCAGGTTCACCGCGAACAGGAGGATGAGCAGGAACCCGAACCAGAACTCGGGGATGGCCAACGCCACCGTCGTGAACAGCAGCGTGGCCCGGTCCGCCAGGCCGCCGGGGCGCAGGCCGGCCAGCACCCCAAGGGCCAGCCCGATGAGAAGCGAGAGGACGAACGCCATGCCCGCCAACGTGATCGTGACGGGCAGGCGTTCCAGCAGTACGTTCGTGACCGGCCGCCGCTCGCGCAGCGAGTCACCCAGGTCGGCTTGCAGCAGCCCGCCGAAGTAGGCGGCGTACTGAGCGGGGAGCGAGCGCGTGAGGCCGATGCGCTCTCGCATGGCCTCCACCTGCTGCTCCGTCGCCTCGAGGCCACCCATGATGGTGGCCGCGTCCCCGGGAAGCGCGCGCACGGCGAAGAACACCAGTGTCAGCACGGCCCAGAGGGTGATGACGAACGAGGCGCTCTGCGTCAGTAGGTAGCGCGGCAAGTGGCCGGTCCTCGGGGGAGACTAGCCGTTACTCGAACGTGGCTTCGCGGAAGTCGAAGCTGTCTAAGAGCGGCGTCATCCAGAAGCCGTCCAGCGACGCCTTGCGGGCGTAGGTCCGGTCGGGCGTGCCGAAGAAGATGAACGGCGCGTCTTCGTGGATGCGTTCGAGCGCCTCTCCGTAGAGGGCCTCGCGGGCGGCCTGATCAGGCGTCACGTTGGCGGTGGCGATGATGCCCACCAGCTTCGGATCGTCCAGGCCCGTGTAGTTCCTGTCCGGATCGCCCAGGCCGGTGAGGCGCCCGGAGGGATCGAGCTTGCCGGTATGCCCGACCACCGTGATGTCGAAGTTGCGCGGCCCGCCGTATGTGTCGGAGAGCCAGACGCCCCACTCC
Organism: uncultured bacterium; assembly: GCA_964630175.1. GTDB lineage: Bacteria > Deinococcota > Deinococci > Deinococcales > Trueperaceae > JAAYYF01. The sequence continues at coordinate 4,125 of CAZVTS010000026.1, read as the reverse complement.
ACGATGCGGATCTGGGCGTTGATGCCCAGGTCGCGCAGGTAATCCTGCACGATCTGGCCGGCCATGATGTGCTCCTCGTACGGCTGCGGCAGCACCATGTCGAGCGTCAGGCCCTGTGGCACGCCGGCCTCGGCCAGAAGGGCCTTGGCGCCTTCAGGATCGTAAGGGAACGGTTCCACGGAAGCGGGGTACCACGGGCTGCCGGCCTCCATGAAGGTGCCGACCTGCGAGCCGCTGCTGTAAGCCACTTCCATGACGATGGCGGTGTCCACGCCCAGGTTGAACGCCTGCCGCACGCGGGCGTCGGAGAGGTAGGGGCGGCGCGCGTTGAGGCCGGCCACCAGCACCAGGCCGGAAGGCTCGCGCACGAGGGTCAGCGCAGGGTTCGCCTCGACCGAGGGGCGGTCTGCTGCTGCCACCGTGTCGATGACATCGAACTCGCCCGTGAGGAGGCCCTGAAGCTGGATGGCGCTGTCGGTCACGAAGCGGATGACCACCTGGCTTACCTGAGGTGCGCCCCGGAAGTAATCGGCGTTGGCGTCCAGCGTGATGGCGTTGTCGCGGGTCCAGCTCGCGAAGCGGAAGGGGCCGGTGCCGATGGGGTTGTTACCGAAGTCGTGACCGGACGCCAGCTTCTCGCTCGGCAGGATGGCGCCCCAGCCGGACGCGAGGCTGGCCAGCAACGCGGGCTGAGGCTCGGCGAGCGTGATGGTCACGGTGCTCGGGCCCTGAGCCTCCACTGCCACGATGGCGCGGAACTCGCTCAGTTTGGGTGAGGCGGTCTCTTCCGCGCGGATGCGGTCGAGAGAGGCGACGACGTCACCCGAGTCGAAGGCCGTGCCGTCGTGGAACGTGGCGTCCGCCAGTTCGAACGTGTAGGTGAGGCCGTCAGCGCTCACGGAGTAGGAAGCTGCGAGGGCGGGTACCAGGTTGCCCTGCCTGTCTACCTCTATCAGCGTGTCGTAGATGGACTTGCTCACCTGGAACGCTGCGGTGGCCGCTGTTACCTGTGGGTCCAAGGTGTCCGGCTGCGCGCTCATGGCCATGGTGAGCGTCTGAGCGAGCGCCGCGCCGCCTACTAGCGGCAGTAGCGTGGCGACGGCGAGGAGAATCAGCCTGCGTGGTCGATGCTTCTGGTTCATGTTGCCTCCTCATGGACCCAACCGAGCGGGGCCTCGAAACCGGTTCCGGCGAGCGAGGTCGTGAACATGCCGAACTTGCGAGCCGCACCTTGGTTCGCGCTCAATGGTAACTGCAGAGCGCGGCAAGTGTCGTCAGGGGGGCGGCCCGTGTGGGCGCCGCTCGGACCCTCACCCGCCACCTGCCCCGTCTAGTGGCCGCCGGGGGCGCCTGCCTGGCGCCGCTTCGGTGTGTTAGGTATCCCACGCCACTGCGTAAGAGTCCCGTCACTGTTGGCCGTTTACCATCGGCGCACTATGAGATCTTGGGCGAGGCGGATGACGCCGTTACTGCTCTGGTTCGGTTTCCTGGCCGGATATCACCAGCTCTACGAGTGGGTGGGAGCTTACGCTCCACTGGTCGGACTGTTCCCTGTGGCAGTAACGGGCTGGGCTTGGGGCGCCTGGGCCGGCCTTGTGGGCGGCCTGATCGGCTACGTGCTCATGCAACTGCGGGCCTTCGGTATCGGCATCGCACCGTGGGGGGGCGAGGCTATCAACAGCGTGAGCCACGCGTTCGCGCTCCTCGCGTACGCAGGCATAGGCAGCGTCGTCGGCTGGCTTCAGTACCTCTCCAAGAACCTGCGGCATGAGCGCTCCATCTCGCAGCGAGCCCAGATCGACCCCCTCACGGGCGCGCTGACGCGGGCCACCTTCGAGGAGCGGCTGCGTGCAGAGTTGGCCGCGGCGGCGGAGAACGGCACCGGGCTGGCGCTGCTCTTCGTGGACCTAGACCGCTTCAAGTTCGTGAACGACACCTTCGGCCACGACATAGGCGACAAGCTCCTCCGGGAAGTGGGTCGCGTGCTGCGCAGCAACGTGCGGGCCGACGACATCGTGGGCCGGGTGGGCGGCGACGAGTTCATGGTGGCGCTGCTCGGCGTCACGGCTGAGGACATGGCCGGCCAGGTGGCCCGGAGCCTCGTGCGCGAACTGAGCGCCCCCATCGCGGTGGACGAGCGCGAGCTTCAGGTGTCCGCCAGCATCGGCATCAGCCTCTACCCGCGTGACGGCACGAACGCTGAAGAGTTGCTGCATAGCGCCGACGCCGCCATGTATCAGGTGAAAGAGGGCGGCAAGAACGCGTACCACTTCTCCACCCTGGAAGTGCGCACCCGCCTCAGCAGAAGGCTCGAGCTGGAGCGGATGCTGAGACGCGCCCTGACCGACAACCAGTTCGAGATCGTGTACCAGCCCCAAGTGAGGCTGGACGACAGCTCCCTCATCGGCTTCGAGGCGCTGCTGCGCTGGCGCAGCCCGGAACTCGGCGTGGTGTCGCCCGCGGAGTTCATCCCCGTGGCCGAGGAGGCCGGCCTCATCGGCCCGATCGGGCACTGGACGCTGCGCGAGAGCGCGCTGCAACTGCAGGCCTGGCAGCGCCAGGGCTTGCTGCCGATCCGCATGTCCGTCAACGTGTCCACCCTGCAGTTCCACCAGGCAACGTTCGTCGAGACGGTACGCGGCGCACTGAACGATTCAGGCATAGACCCCAGCCTGCTGGAGATCGAGGTCACCGAGAGCGTGCTCGTTCGTGACGAGAACCTGGCCGTGCGCACGCTCTTCAAGCTCGAGAGGCTGGGGGTTCGTACGGCGCTCGATGACTTCGGCACTGGCTACTCCTCGCTGGCGTACCTGCAGCGGTTGCCCATCAGCACCCTGAAGATCGACCGTTCGTTCGTGAAGGGTCTCGTACCGCCACCCAACTATCACGGCGGTAGCGGCACTGGTAGCGGCGTCGGTTACCTGACCTCCGGCGCTCACCGCTACAGTGGCGTGAACCAGCGCGACCCCATGAAGAGCGGGACCTCCTACGGTGAAGTGAGCGACACGTGGCCCATAGTGGAAGCGATCTGCGCCATGGCGCACAAGCTTGACAAGCAGGTCATCGCCGAGGGCGTGGAGACCGCGTTCCAACGGGACTACTTGCGCCGTCTCGGCGTGGACAGCGCCCAGGGCTACTTCTTCGCGCGGCCGATGCAACCGCTCCAGGCCGAAGAGCTGCTGACGCGTGTTACGAACGAGGTGAAGCGCGCCGCGTCCAAGGGCGCAGCGGACGCCTCTGCCCCTGTGCCCACGGTAGTGAGCCCGGCACCGAAGGCCCCTGACCGTGGGCGGCAGCCCACCTCGCCGGGTCACCGGACCCGCCCAGAGCGTCCCGGGTACTCGCAGCTGGTGACCAGTGCGCCCAACCTGCCTGCCCCCGTGGAGACCCACGAGAGCACGGCGCTCGACGAGCTGCTCCTGTGGGAACGCTAGAGACAAAGCCCTAAGAGGAAACAGGGCGGGCGCGAGGCAGCTAGACACTACTGACGCGCCCGCCCCGACGTGATACACTTCCAGGTCGCAGGCTAGCGCCGGGGCCTCTCTGCGAGCCCTTCGCCGCGCCGCGATCAAGCGAGTAGGTGACCGACGTTCTACTGTCGAAACCGACCAGGAGAGGACGACCGGCGGCAGGCAACTGACCGCTGGCCGCTTCGTCTTTGCTCATCCGAATCAACGCAGTCTGTTTCACTGTCTCCAGCGTACGGGGCGAGCTCAGGAGGTAATGGTGGCCGAGGCCAAGAAGTCCGCGAGTAAGAAGACACCAGTCAAGAAGGAGGCCGCGCCCAAGGCGTCGGCTGCGGCCGCGGCGAAGGCTGCCAAGCCGGCTGCCAAGAGCACCGCGAAGAGCGCCGCCAAGCCCGCGGCCGAAGCTGCCAGCGCCGCTCCGAAGGCTGAGGCCAAGCCAGCGAGCAAGGCTGCCCCCAAGACGGCCGCGAAGGCGGCCGCGAAACCGGCCGCCAAGCCCGGGGCCAAGGCTGCCGCGAAGCCGGCCGCCAAGACAGAAGCCAAGCCCGCCGCGAAGGCGGCCGCGAAGACGGCTGCCAAGCCCGCCGCCAAGCCTGCTACCACGACGGCCCCCAAGGCGGCTGCCAAGAGCGCCGACAAGACGGCCAAGAAGCCGGCG
>CAZVTS010000025.1:0-31553 GCA_964630175.1 uncultured bacterium | reverse complement strand
GACTTAGGATCTAGTGGCCTAGCCGTGCGGGTTCAAGTCCCGCTCCTCGCACCACCGAAGCGGCAAGCGGGGGCTTGCCGCTCACTTTTGCGAACACGCGCGAGGGGTACCAGACCTCCGCGCCGCCGTCGGCAGGGTAGCAACGCCGCCAGGAACAAGGAGTGCCATGGAAGCCCAACTAGTCGAGAAGAAGGCAGTCGCCGCCACCGTCAACATCAAGATCGACGCAGCAGACGTCGACCGCGCTTTCCAGCAGGTGCTCGGGCGGCTCTCGCGCCAGGTGAAGGTACCGGGCTTCCGTGCAGGCAAAGTGCCGGTGGGCGTGCTCGAGCGCCGCATCGGCGCCGAGGCGCTCGGTAACGAGGTGCGCGACACGCTGCTGGACGACGCCTACCCGCGCGCCATGCGCGAACTCGACCTCGTGCCCGTGGACGCTCACTTCCACGCCGAGACGCCGGTGCGCGGCGCGGACTTCGAGATCGTGGTGCACGCCGAGCTCTTCCCCGAGGTAACGCTGCCCGACTTGAGCAGCATCACGGTGGAGGCCCGCACTCAGGTCATCGGCGACGACGAGGTCAACGAGGCCGTGGAGCAGATCCGGCGCGAGAACAGCACGCTGGTGCCCGTAGACCGCCCCGTGGAAGAGACCGACTGGGTGCTGCTGGAGGACCTGCCCAAGGAGGGGGAAGCGGAGCCTGAGGAAGGCGCCGCGTCCAGCTTCCCGGTGGACCTGGAGCGCGCCGGCGAGGAACTGCGGAGCCAGCTCATAGGGAAGTCCATCGGCGACGAGGTGAACATCGAGCTCACTGACACCGCCGTGGACGACGACGAGGGCAACCCCGTCATACGTAAGGTGCCCATGCGCCTGGCCGACGTGAAGGCCAAGGAACTGCCCGAGCCAGGCGAAGAGTTCGCCACGCAACTTGGTCTGGACAGCTGGGACGAAGTGCTCGAGCGCGTCAGGGAGAGCCTCACGGACCGCGCCCGCCGCGACGGCTACCAGGCCCAGCAGACCGAGCTCACCGACAAGCTGATAGCCGGCTCGGAACTGGAGCTGCCGCCGTCTCTCGTGAACCGCCGCAAGCGCAGCCTCCTGCAGGACCTCGCGTTCGACCTGAAGCAGCAGGGGGTAACGTTCGAGTCTTACCTCAAGAGGCTCGACGAGCGTGGCTCCACCGCGGAGTTCGAAGCTGAGCTGGACGAGGCGGCGCAGAAGGGCGTGCGCCGCGACCTCGTGCTGGAGCGGCTCATGGAGGAGCGCGGCACCGAGCTGAGCGACGCCGAGTTCACGGCTGCCGCCAAGCACCTGGCGCAACAGCGTGGTCAGGACGTGGGCCGCATGCTGGCCGAGCTGGGCGAGGAGTGGGAGCACAACTACCGCTTCCTCCTGCGTCGCGACAAGACGGTGCGCGAACTCCTGGCCGAGCTCACCGGCGAGAGCAGCGGTGGCTTCGACCCGGACGTCATCGAGGAGGCCGCCGAGGCCGCGTTCGAGGTGGACGAGGGCGACGATGACGACGGTCACGATCACCACCACGAGCACGATCACGACCACGACCACCACTGAGCGGGCCCCGGCTGCGGCGGATGCTAGGCTTTAACCACCTATGCCTCTGATCCCGTACGTAATCGAGCAGACCGGCCGCGGCGAACGGACCTACGACGTTTACAGCCGCCTGCTGAAGGAGCGGATCATCTTCCTTGGCTCCCCCATCGACTCCGAGGTAGCCAACGTCATCACCGCTCAGCTGCTACTACTGGATTCGCAATCCAGCGAGCAGCCCATCAACCTCTTCATAAACAGCCCCGGCGGCGAGGTGTACGCCGGCCTGGCCATCTACGACGTGATGCAGTACATCAACGCGCCCGTGCACACGAACTGCGTGGGCATCGCCATGTCCATGGCGTCCGTCATCCTAATGGCCGGCACCGCCGGCAACCGCGTCGCGCTGCCGCATAGCCGCATCATGATCCACGCCGGTTCCGCGGGCTTCCCACGCGCCTCCCTGCCGGACCTGGAGGTGCAGGCTCGGGAGTTCCTGGACGTGCGCGACATGCTGGAGGAGATCTACCACCGTCACACGGGCAGACCGAAGGAACAGCTCAGGAAGGACATGGAGCGCGACTACTTCATGGCCCCCAAGCAGGCGCTCGAGTACGGTCTGATCGACCGCGTGGTGGAGCCGCGGCAGGTGGCGCGCTTCGGCGGCGAGGGGTGAACAGCCCGGCGTCTCACTGCAGCTTCTGCGGGCGTGGTCACTCGGAGGTGCGCTTCCTGATCGCCGCCCCTGGCGGAGGGGCCCACATCTGCGATGAGTGCGCCGGACGCGTGCACGAGGTGGTGGAGCATGCCAGCGCCCCGGTTCCCGCAGCAGAACCGACGCTGCCGCCGGTGCCGCGCCAGATAAAGGCGCAGCTCGACGACTACGTCATCGAGCAGGAGGAAGCCAAGCGCGCCCTGGCCGTGGCCGTGTACAACCACTACAGGCGCCTGGAGCACCCCGAGGCCGAGATCCAGAAGAGCAACGTGCTACTGGTGGGCCCGTCCGGCACCGGCAAGACGCTGCTGGCGCAGACGCTGGCGCGTAGCCTGAACGTGCCTTTCGCCATCGCCGACGCCACCACCCTCACGGAGGCCGGCTACGTGGGCGACGACGTGGAGAACATCATCGTGCGCCTGCTCCAGGTGGCGGATTACGACGTGGACGCCGCGCAGCGCGGCATCATCTACATCGACGAGATCGACAAGGTGGGCCGCAAGTCCGAAGGGCCGTCCATCACCCGCGACGTGTCCGGGGAGGGCGTACAGCAGGCGCTCCTCAAGATCATCGAGGGCACCGTCACGCACGTTCCTCCGCAGGGTGGTCGCAAGCATCCGCACCAGGAACTCATCGACGTGAACACGCACGACATCCTGTTCATCTGCGGGGGCGCCTTCGAGGGGCTGGGCGAGATCCTGGAGCGCCGCGTGAACCCCGCGCGCGTGGGTTTCCAGGCGGACGTGGAGCCTGCAGCGCCGGACTCGGCCGCCACCGCCGAGGTCCTGCCGGAAGACCTCATGGCGTTCGGGCTCATACCCGAACTCATCGGTCGGCTTCCGCTTGTCGTGAGGCTCGACGAGCTGAGCGAGGACGCTCTGGTGGCAGTGCTCACTACGCCCAAGAACGCCCTCGTGAAGCAGTACACGGAGCTGTTCCGACTGGACGGCGTGGAGCTCACGTTCTCGGACGAGGCGCTGCGCGAGGTGGCGCGGCGCGCACTCGAGCGCAAGACGGGCGCACGGGGGCTTCGCTCGGTGATGGAGAGAACCCTTCAGCCGCTCATGTACGAGGTCCCCGGTAGTGGCGTCACCAAGCTGCACGTTGACCGAGCAGCGCTCGATGATCCGCTGAGTCTGTTGGCGCCGTCCGAGACCCGCCGGAGCGCCTAAGAAGCTGCGCGGCCCGAACGCATGGGCGGCGCCCAGTACCCAACTCGCAGCATCAGGAATGCACCAGGCGGCTCTGTTCGGTGGCAGCGCCGAGTAGCGCCGCGGCGCGTGCGGCGGACTCCGGCGTAGTGAGCTTCCCGTAACTGAACCGCACGCTGGCCTTGGCCTGTTCGCGGTTCAGGCCCATGGCCAGGAGCACGTGGCTGGGATCCAAGCTGCCCGCAGCGCAAGCCGAACCCGCGCTCACCCTGAGCCCAGCCTCGTCCAGAAGCATGAGCAGGGTCTCGCCGTCGACCCCCTCCACCGCCACGTTGGTGTGCTTCACGCCGCGCTCGGCGCCCGCTCCGTTCAACGTGACCCCTGGTAGGGCCAGTGCCGCCCGCTCGAAGGTGCGCTGCACCCCGGCCAGTCGTTCTCGCTCCTCCGCCGCCTCGCCAACGGCTCGCTCCACCGCGGCGGCCATGCCCACGATAGCGGGCAGGTTGTGCGTGCCGGGCCTATGCCCACGCTCCTGTTCCCCACCCGCCAGCAGTGGTGGCAGTTCCAGGTCACGCCGCATGACCAGGACGCCGGCGCCCTTCGGGCCGTAGACCTTGTGAGCCGAAAGCGTCAGTAGATCAGCGCCGGACGCGGTCAGGTCCACACGCTCCGTTCCCAGCGCCTGCACGGCGTCGCACAGGAACAGGGCGCCGTACTCCTTTGCCAGGGCCGCCACGGCGCTTGGATCCGTGAGAACACCGGTCTCGTTGTTCACGTGCATCACCGCTACGAGCGCGGTGCCCTGCTCGCGGGCCTGCAGCTCGAGCGCCTCGCGCAGGCCTTCCAAAGGCACGGTTCCGTTCGCCTCCGGAGCCACGAAGCTCACCTGGCGCCCTTGGGTGCCCGCACGCCGCGCCGCGGTCAGCACCGCGGGATGCTCGGTGGCGCTCACGACGAGCCCGCCCGTGCGCTGAAGCAGTGCGCCGAACAGCGCCTGGTTGTCCGCCTCGGTAGCACCAGAGGTGAACACCACGCCGCGCGGGTGCGCACCCACCGCCTCCGCCAACCGCTCCCGCGACTCCTCGAGGGCGCGCCGTGCGACCTGCCCGAGCCGGTGCACGCTGGACGGGTTCCCGAACTGACGCTCGAAGTACGGCAACATCTCCTCGAGCACGTCCCTGGCGACGGGAGTGGTGGCAGCGTGGTCGAAGTAGAGTTCGCCCGCGGTTCCAGGATCTAGGGTCATGCGCTGCTTGCGGCCGGTGGCAGCCCCGCCTCAGCCCTCGGCGCCGAAGTATTGCGGCAGGGGGTGACCGGTGATGAGCATACGCTGCTCCACCAGGTCCGCCATGGTGGTACCGCGCAACACCTCGCGCACGGCAGAATCTACCCTGCGCCAGAGGCTCTCCGTTGAGCAGTGACCGGTGCGCACGCAGGTAGTGGCGTCTTCAATGCACCGCACGGGCGCCACACTGCCCTCGAGCAGTTCCACCACTTCCAGCGCGTCTATCTCTTCGAGTGGCTTGGCCAGCAGGTACCCCCCACGCGCGCCCCTGACGGATTCCACGATGCCCGCACGCCGCAGCTCAGCGAAGATCTGCTCCAGGTACTGGTGGCTGATCAGCTGACGCTGCGAGATCGTCTTCAGGCTCACGGGCTCTCCGCCCCACATGGCTACCTCGACCAGTGCTCTCATGCCGTATTGCGCTTTGGTGGAGACCCACATGTCAGGTTCCTCTCCGCTGTGCCTTAGCTGCGCCTAGCCTAACCCCTTGAGCCGGCATTTCGGACCTTCCGGAGAACCATGCCGCCGCCAGGAGCGTCTCACCGTTCGCCGTTGAGGTACGGCAGCGGATCTACGGCGCTACCGTCGATCCGAATCTCGAAGTGCAGGTGCGGTCCGGTGGACGCACCGGTGCTACCTACCCCACCCACGGTGTCGCCCTGACGCACCACGTCGCCCGTCTCCACCGCGTACGAGCTCAGGTGCGCGTAGCGCGTCTCGGTTCCGTCCCCGTGGTCGAGCACGACGACGTTACCGTAGGTGCCCCACCAGCCCGCCCGCACGACCCGCCCCGAGCGGGCGGCCACCACGCGCGTGCCTACGCTGGCGGCCAGATCCACGCCGCTATGGAAGCGGTTACCGTTCACTGCGATGTTGCGCCAGCCGAACCCTGAACTCACGGGCCCCGTTACGGGCTGGAGGTAACCCGTCTCCCACCAGGACACACCTGCCAGCAGAGCCACGGCTTGCGGCAGCAGCGCCGCCTGCGCAGCTCTGAGTTGCTCCTGCACGCTCTGTGCACGGGCCGCGCCGGGAGCACCCAGCGCCACAAGGAACAGGAGAGCGGGCAGCGGGTTGAACCGCCTGCTGGAAGTGAGTGCCCTGGCCGGCAACGCTCTGACTCAGCCCCTGCTCAGCCCTGCGTGAGGGTGGAAAGGAACTCGGCGTTGCTCTTGGTGCGCCCCAGGCGCCCGAGGAGCATCTCCATGGCTTCCGCCGGATCCATGTCCGAGATGACCTTGCGAAGGAGCCACATCTTCGCGAGCACGTCTTCCCCGAGGAGCAGGTCCTCGCGCCGGGTGCCCGACTTGAGGATGTCGATGGCCGGGAAGATGCGCCGCTCCTCGAGGTGTCGGCTGAGGTGCAGTTCCATGTTGCCGGTGCCCTTGAACTCCTCGAAGATCACGTCGTCCATGCGCGAGCCCGTTTCCACGAGCGCCGTGGCGAGGATCGAGAGCGAACCGCCGCCGCGGATGTTGCGTGCGGCGCCCAGGAAGCGCTTGGGCCAGTGCAAGGCGTTGGAATCGAGACCGCCCGACAGGGTGCGCCCCGTGGGCGGAGTGACCAGGTTGTTGGCGCGCGCCAGGCGCGTGATGGAATCCAGCAGGATCATGACGTGACCGCTGTCTTCCACGATGCGGCGGGCGCGCTCGTGAACGAACTCGGCCACGCGGATGTGATTGGAAGGCGGCTCGTCGAAGGTGCTGGCTACAACCTCCACGCCCTGCACGCTCTCGCGGAAGTCCGTGACCTCTTCGGGGCGCTCGTCTACCAGCAGCACGATGACCTTGATGTCGGGCTCGTTGGCTACGACGGCGTTGGCGATCTTCTTGAGGAGCGTGGTCTTGCCTGCCTTGGGCGGGGCCACGATGAGACCGCGCTGCCCGCGTCCGATGGGCGCCAGCAAGTCGATGACCCGAGTGGAGAGCTCGTTGCCCGTGGTCTCGAGTCTGACGTGCTGTTCGGGGAAGGTCGGGGTGAGCTCTTCGAAGCGCGGGCGCTTGGAGGCCTGGAACGGATCGACGTTGTTGACGGCCTCTACCCGGATGAGGGTGCCGTAACGCTCGTTGTCGCGCGGGCGCCGCGCCTTGCCCATGATGTAGTCGCCCGTGCGGAGCCTGAACTGCTTGATGAGCCCCGCGGAGACGATGACGCTCCGAGTGTTGTTCTGCAGGAGCGACTCCTGGAGGAAGCCGTAACCGTCCGAGCTGATCTCGAGGTAACCGCGCACCAGGCGCAAACCCTCGGCCTCGGAGGCGCGCTCGAGGATGGCGACCGCCAGGTCGTCCTTCTCCATCTGGCGGTACTCCTCCAGACCGACCTCCTTGGCCAGCAGGTGCAGTTCAGGGATGATCTTGCTCTGCAGGTCGCGGAAGTTGAGTGGCGCCTTGCGCGGCGTGCGGCTCGAGCGGTTGCGACCACGGTTGCGGCCACGGCGGCCGTCGCCGTCCTTGCCGTCCGCGTCGTCGGCTGACTCTTCCTCTTCCCCAGCCTGGGGAGCCCTCTTAGGGCTCTTCTTGCTGGTCGGCTCCTCGGCCGGCGCTTCGGCAGGCGCAGCGGGAGCAGCGGCGGCTTCAGTGGCCTCCGGCGCTTCTTCGGTGCTCTCTGCACGCGGCTTGCGCCCGCGCTTGGGCTTGGCAGCTGCGGCTTCTTCTACGGCGGCCGGGGCTGCCTTGGTCTTGCCTGCCTCGGCTGCAGCGGTCTCGGCGTCCGCCGGTACCGGTTCAGGGTTCTTGCGTGGCCGGCCGCGCTTGCGCGGTGCGGGCGCTTCCAGCACTGCCTCGGCGGCTTCGGGGCTATCGTTCTTCGGTGTAGGACTCATCCGTTCTCCGTTCCCACGATGTCCGTGGGCGCTGCCCGACTCGGGTCAGGCGAGATTCTCAAGCGGCAACTGAGCAGATCTGCATCGGCTCACGGCTCCAGGTTCTGTTCGGTGCTTTGGACCACAGCCTACCGAACTGCTGGTACCAGGTGATCCGGGTTTTTGCCAGGAATGGCAGCAGGACTCATTGACGTCTTCGTTTGCTGCTGCTAGCGTTTAGTATATGCGCTTACGCTTTATGTTGTAAAGCGTGCAGCGCTGTGGCGGTGTGAGTTCCATCACCTGGTGGGCACGAACCTACCGTCACACGGCGAGGACGGGAACAGGCCGCTCGTGTACGAACCTTGAGCGAACCGGGGACGGTGAGAGCCCGGTGGACGAGGCACGAACCGGTATCCTCCCTGAGCCGCTTCCCGAACGCGCGGGCAACCCTCGCCTGCGCCAGTAGACGAAGCCGGGCGGCGCCCGATACAGCGTCAGGCTCTCCCCACCCGCACGGGTCGGGGCGGCCACGAAGGCCGGCTAGACCGGCGAAGTTGGGTGGTACCGCGCTCCAGAGGCGCCCCAACGGCGAACACGCCAGGGGCGCCTTCTCGCGTTCCTAAGGCGCGCCAGGGAGAGTGGTGAAGGTGTTCAAGGAAGTTCCTGCAGACGTCAAGTTCCCGGAGCTGGAGAGGGACGTCATCCAGATCTGGAACGAACGCAACGTGTTCCGTCGCTCCGTCGACAGGCCCGCCCCGCGGGGCGACTGGGTGTTCTTCGAAGGGCCGCCCACCGCCAACGCCAAGCCCGGCGTACACCACGTCATCAGCCGCGCCTACAAGGACCTCTTCCCCCGCTTCAAGACCATGCAGGGTTACCGGGTGGGCCGCAAGGGCGGGTGGGACACGCACGGTCTGCCGGTGGAGATCGCGCTCGAGCAGCGGCTCGGTTTCACGAACAAGCAGCAGATCGAAGAGTTCGGCATCGCCAAGTTCAACGAGCTGTGCCGCGAGGACGTGTGGCGCAACATCCAGGACTGGAACGCCATGACCGAGCGCATCGGCTTCTGGATAGACCTGGACGACCCTTACATCACTTACGACAACCGTTACATCGAGTCGTGCTGGTGGATCATGAAGTCGCTGTTCGAGCGTGGGCTCCTGGTGGAGGATTACAAGACCACCTGGCACTCCCCTTCCAGCAACACCACCCTCGCCTCGCACGAGGTGTCGCTCGGCTACAAGGAGGACGTGGAGGACCCGTCCATCTTCCCGAAGTTCCCGGCGCGCCTGACTGAGCTCAAGGAGCGCGGGCTGGTGGCGGCTGACGAGACGAGACCCGTCTTCTTCCTGGCCTGGACCACTACCCCCTGGACACTGGCCGCCAACTCCGGCCTGACCGTGCTGGGTTCCGCCGATTACAGCCTGGTGGAGGCTCCCGCAGAGCACGGACGAGAGGGCAGCGAGCGGCAGCTCTACTGGGTGGCGGCGGCCCTGGCCGAGAGCGTGTTCGGCGAGGACGTCAGGGTGGTAGGCAGCGCCAAGGGCGAGGACCTGGTGGGGCTCACTTACGAGCCGCTGCTGCGGGGCCGGGTGGACGAGGGCACGGACCTGAGTAGAGCGTGGCGCGTGGTAGCAGACGACTTCGTCTCGCTCGAGGACGGCACGGGCATCGTGCACGTGGCTCCCGCGTACGGCGACCTGGAAGTGGGCCGCCGGTACGACCTGCCCACCATCTTCTCCGTGGACCTCACGGGCGGCGTCGTGGCCGAAGTGCGGCCGTTCACCGCGCCCGAAACGGGCGACGGACCGTACACGGGCGTGTGGTTCAAGGACGCCGACGACAGGATCACCGCCGACCTCACCGCCGCCGGGCTCATGTACCGTTCCGGCACACTGCTTCACACCTACCCCATGAACTGGCGCGACGGCACCCCGCTCATGAACGTGGCCAAGAAGAGCTGGTACATCCGCACCACGGCCGTGAAGGATCTGCTCCTCGAGAACAACGACAAGGTGGGCTGGCACCCGGACCACGTCCGCACCGGCCGCTTCGGCAAGTGGCTCGAGAACAACATCGACTGGGCGCTTTCGCGTGAGCGCTTCTGGGGCGCCACCATGCCCATCTGGCAGAACGAGGACGGCAGCCGCAAGGTGTGCGTGGGCTCCGTGGCGGAGTTGGGGGCGCTCACTGGGCGCGACCTCTCGGAACTGGACCTGCACCGGCCCTACGTGGACGAGATCACCTTCGAGCTGGAGGGCGAGACCATGCGGCGGGTGCCGTACACGGTGGACGTGTGGTTCGAGTCGGGCGCCATGCCGTACGCGCAGTGGCACTACCTCGGCGACGCGTCTGCCCCCGGCGTCGAGCGCACCATGATCGAGAACTTCCCCGCCGATTACATCTGCGAGGCGATCGACCAGACCCGTGGCTGGTTCTACAGCCTGCACGCGCTCGGCACCCTCCTCACGGACCCTGGCGACCCCGCCACGGGCCGCCAACCGGGCGCCCTGGCGCACCTCTTCGAGCCCTCGTCGGCGTTCAAGAACCTGAACGTGCTCGGCCACATCGTGGACGAGAAAGGTGAGAAGATGAGCAAGTCGAAGGGCAACACGGTGGACCCGTGGACGGTGCTGGACGCCCAGGGCGCCGACGCCCTGCGCTGGTACCTCTACTCCGTCTCCCCCGACGGCGCCACCAAGCGCTTCAGCGCCGCCCTGGTGGACGAGACTCTGCGCGACTTCTTCATGACCCTCTGGAACGTGTACGGCTTCTTCGTGCTGTACGCCAACCTGGAAGAACCTGACCTGGGGTCCGCGCCGGCGCCCGCCGACCGCCCCCTGGTGGACCGCTGGCTCGTCTCCCGCCTGGCGAGCCTAACGGAGGTCGTCACCACGGCGCTGGAGGGGTTCGATCCCACTACCGCCAGCCGCGCCGTACGCGACTTCGTGGTCGACGAGCTGTCCAACTGGTACGTGCGCCGCAACCGGCGCCGCTTCTGGCGTTCGGGTGCGGAAGCCGGTACGGCTGGGCTCGCCGGCGATTCGCTGGCGGCGTACGCCACGCTGCACGAAGCGCTCGTGACCGTGGCCAAGCTCATGGCGCCCATGGCTCCGTTCACCAGCGAGGCGCTGTACCAGAACCTGGTGCTGGCGCTCGATCCGGACGCGCCGGACAGCGTGCACCTCGCAGCCTGGCCGGAGCCCGCAGCTGAGCACGTTGACGAAGAGCTGGAGCACGCCATGCGGGCCCTCATCCGCCTGGTGGAGCTGGGTCGCTCGGCGCGCGCGGCCTCCGGCGTGAAGCTGCGTCAGCCGCTCCCCGAGGTGCTCGTCCGCGTGCGGGAGAGCTCCGAGCTGGAGGGCGTGAAGCGCCTCGCCGACCAGCTGCTGGAGGAGCTGAACGTGAAGGAGGTGCGCTTCCTGGACGTGGAGGACACGTTCGTTGATTACAGCCTGAAGCCGAACCTGCCCCGCCTCGGGAAGCGGGTCGGCAAGCTCATCCCGCAGCTGCGGGCAGCGCTCGAGCAGCTCGACGGCAGGGAGGTGGCCGCCAACGTGGCCGCAGGGCGCAACACCAGCGTGGTCCTCGCCGATCAGACCCTGGAACTGGAGCCCGAGGACCTGCTGCTCGACCCGCGCAGTCCCGCCGGGTACGCCGCGGTGGAGGAGCGCGGGTACCTGATGGCGCTGGACACGCGCGTCACGGAGGCCCTGCGGCGCGAAGGCATGGCGCGCGACGCAGTGCGCCTGGTGCAGAACGGCCGCAAGAGCGCCGGCCTCGAGGTGAGCGACCGCATCGTCCTCCATGTGGAAGCCGAGGCGCAGCTGCTGCAGGCGTTGGAGGAGCACGCCGCCACACTGGCGCGCGAAGTGCTGGCGCTGGACCTGCACATCGGCCCGGCGCGCGGCGACATCCCAGACGGCGCCTACACGGAGACCTCCGAGATAGACGGGGACCGTTTCACGTTCACGCTCTGGGCCACGGTAGGCGCCTGAAACAACTACCGACCCGGCCCCACACGTTAGTCGGACTTACGAACCTGCAGACGCTACACAGGACGCTTGGCCCCGGAACTCTCACGGTTCCGGGGCTACAATGTGAAGGGTGCGAAGGGGTGCTTTCTGCACCTGCGAACGCCACACGAACGTTTCACCTACCCAGGAGGCTAGACCAGCATGAAAATCGGTATCAACGGCTTCGGACGCATCGGCCGCCTCATCTTCCGCATCGCCCACGAGCGCGGGCACGAGGTCGTGCTCGTGAACGACCTCACCAACAACGAGACCCTCGCTACTCTGCTCAAGTACGATTCCAACTTCGGGCCCTTCAAGGGCGACGTTAGCTACGACGACGACAACATCATCGTGGACGGCCGCACCGTGGCCGCCACGGAGCACCGCAACCCGGCCGAGATCCCTTGGGGCGAGTACGGCGTGGACATAGTGGTGGAGTCGACCGGCATCTTCCGCAAGAGGGAGCAGGCCATGGCGCACATCAACGGCGGCGCCAAGAAGGTGCTCATCAGCGCCCCCTCCCCGGACGCGGACTTCGACATCATGATAGGCGTCAACGAGGATCAGTACGACTCCACCAAGCACCAGATCCTCTCGAACGCCTCGTGCACCACCAACTCCCTGGCCGCGGTCATGAAGCTCCTGGACGCCGAGTTCGGCATAGAGCAAGCCATGATGACCACGGTGCATAGCTACACCAACGACCAGAACATCCTGGACGCCCCGCACTCCGACCTGCGCCGCGCCCGTAACGCCGCCACCAACATCATCCCCACCAGCACCGGCGCGGCCAAGGCCGTGGGCAAGGTGCTGCCGCAGCTCAACGGCATCTTCGACGGCACCTCCCTGCGGGTGCCCACACCGGTGGGCTCCGTCTCCGACGTCACGGCGCTCCTCAAGCGCGAAGCCACCGCCGCCGAGATAAACGCCGCCGTCGAGAAGGCCGCCAACGGTCACCTCAAGGGCATCGTGCGCTTCACCACCGACCCCATCGTTTCGAGCGACATCGTCGGCGACCCGCACTCCGCCATCGTGGACGGCCTGATGACCAGCACCATGGGCAAGATGGCCAAGTTCTTCATCTGGTACGACAACGAGTACGGCTTCTCGAGCCGCATGGTGGACGTGCTCGAGATCATGGAGAAGGACCTCTGAGCAGCGTCCTGAAGGGCGGGGCTTGAACATGCCAGCCAGCAGAAGCAAGCTCAGGACACTGGACGACCTCGTGGCCGAGCACGACCTGGCCGGCAAGCGGGTCCTCGTCCGCGTGGATCTCAACGTGCCGCTGGAAGAAGGCCCTAACGGCCTTCAGGTGGGTGACGACACGCGCATACGTGCGGTCCTCCCGACCATACGCACGCTCCTGGGCGCGGGCGCTACGCCCGTACTGGTGAGCCACCTTGGGCGCCCGAAGGGCGCGCCGGAGGACGCCTACCGTATGCGGCCGGTGGCTCTGCGCCTTAGCGAACTGCTGGGTAGAGAGGTGCGCTACCAGGCGGCCGACGGCCCCGCCAGCACGGAACAGCAGCGTTTCGTGGCGCAGGCGCCAGGCGGCAGCGTGACGCTGCTCGAGAACAGCCGCTTCGACACGCGCGAGACCAAGAACGACCCCGCCATGGCGCGCGTGCTGGCCTCTTACGCCGACTACTACGTGAACGACGCCTTCGGCGCCGCGCACCGGGCTCACGCCACCACCGAGGCCGTGGCACACCTCTTGCCCAGCGCCGCAGGGCACCTGATGAGCGCGGAACTCAAGGCGCTCCGCCAGCTCACCGACGACCCGGAGCGCCCGTTCGTGGTCGTGCTTGGCGGCGCCAAGGTGAGCGACAAGCTCGGGGTCATCGAGCGGCTCCTTCACCTGGCTGACGCCATCATCATCGGCGGCGCCATGGCTTACACGTTCGCCCTGGCCCGTGGCGGCAGCGTCGGCGGGTCCCTCGTGGAGCCGGACCTCACGCCCACGGCAGCCCGCATCATCGACACGGCCGCAGAGCTCGGCGTGGAACTGCTGTTGCCGGTGGATTCCCGTTGCGCGAGGAGCCTGAGCGCCGGCGCCGAGACGCAGGTGTTCCCCACCGACGCCATCCCGGAAGGCTGGCTGGGTCTCGACGTAGGGCCACAGGCCACTGGCGAGTTCAGCCACGTGCTGGAGGGCGCGCGCACGGTGTTCTGGAACGGCCCGCTGGGCGTGTTCGAAACACCCCCGTTCGGTGCGGGTACCACCGCCATCGCCAAGGTGGTGGCGGGCCTGGACGCCTACACGGTCGTTGGTGGTGGCGATTCCATCGCTGCGCTGGCGGCCACCGGACTACAAGACAAGATCGACCACGTCTCGACGGGTGGTGGCGCCTCGCTCGAGTTCGTCGAGGGGGTGGAACTCCCCGGCGTGACTGCCCTGGAGGCGAACTGACCCTTGGGAGCCCCCGAGCTCTTCCATCTCGACAAACAGATGTTCGGGAACACGTCGGCCCGCGTGCGGGCCGACGTGGCCAACCTGAACGGCGACTACACCTACCTCACAGCCGGTTACTACGCCTCGCTCGAGGCCGAGCAGGCCGGGCTGACAGTGCTGCCAACCACCGCGGAGGCGCTCGACGCCTACGTGGTGCCAATCGCCATGGAGAAGGCGCATCTGGCCGGCCTGGCCGTACCGGAGCACCACATCGTCACGGACCGCTTCCCAGCCCCGCCGATGATGGCCTACCCGATCAACCCCTTCACGCTGGCGGGTGAGCTCCTGCTTGACGAAGCCGCCGTCACGGCGCGGCGCAAGGGTCTCACCTACACGGGCAAGTACGCCGTCCTGGCTCAGGAGCTACCCGCCGACTACCGCCTGGACGCGCTTAGGCTCGTGCTGGGCCGCACACTGGTGGCGCCTTACGAGGAGTTCGGAGCCAGGCTGTTCGAGGTGTTCCGGCTGCCCCTCATGCGCGTACGCGTCATCGTCACGCCGAAGGAGTACCTCCTGTCGGCCATCGAGCCGCTGCCGTTCGGTCAGCTCAGTCAGGAGGAGCGGTCGCTCCTGGAGGGAACGGGCAAATGGCGCGCCTAGCCGTCTTCACCGAGCGCTACACCATCCGCTCCAGCGTGGAGCTGACTGCGCTCACGAACTTCCGGCTGGCGGCCTTCGAGCAGGGTCACGACCTGGACTTCCTGTTCAAGAGCGAGCTCAAGTACATCCGCAACTACGACGGCATCCTCATACGGGCGCTCACCGATCCGCTCAACACCAGCTACGTGGTGGCGCGCCACGCCGAGATGCTGGGCAAGCGCGTGCTCGATCACTCGAGCGCCATACTCATCTGCTGCGACAAGGTCAACATGTACAAGCATCTTGAGGCGCACAGGGTGCCCATGCCGGAGACGCGCTACCTGGCGGAGGAGGACCTGACCCCCTTCACGGCCGTGCGTCTCTTCGAAGAGCTAGGAACCCCGCTGGTGCTGAAGGCGCCCAACTCCAGCTTCAGCGCCTACGTAGACCGCGTCACCACGCCGGAGGCGTTCGTGAAGGTGGGGCGCCGCTTCCTCAGACGCGCGGACCTCATCGTGGTGCAACAGTACCTGCCGTCGGACTTCGACTGGCGCGTGATAACGCTCGCCGGCCGGGTGCTGGCGGTGGTGAAGTACGCCTTCGCTCCGGCCCAGTGGAAACTGATGGACCGGACGGCGGAGGGTGAATGGGCGAACGTGATCGGCGTGGACACGAGCGCCGCCGATCCCAGGTTGCTGAGCACTGCCCTGGCCGCCTCCAACGCCATCGGCCGGAGCCTTTACGGTGTGGACGTGAAGGAGATCGACGGCGAGTTCTACGTGATCGAGGTTAACGACAACCCCACCATCGCTGCGGGGGAGGAGGATCAGGCCAACCCCGACATCTACGCTGCAGTGATCAGTTATCTGGCGAACGGTGAGTGACGCTGCCCCAGCGCTCCACCACTATCAGCGCCCTTAGCGGGTTCTGGGGGTGGTGGCTGACGGCCTTGAAGAGGGAGCGCTTGAGGGCCAGGTGAACGTTGTCGGCGCGTCCGGCCCCCTCCGCCAGCAGCGGGTCGTGCACGTAGAGATGATCGGCGTCGAAGCCCGTGATCACCACCCAGCGGCCGGCAGCAGTTGCCTCTGCGCCGGGCGCTTCCAGCCCACCGAGTAGCGTGAGCGCGATGGCGCCTGCCTCCACGGCCGCCGCCGCGTCCTGATGCCCGAACTCCCGCGCCTCCACCTTGCCGCCCAGGCTACGCAGCTCGCGCTCGAAGCCGGCGTGCGCGGCGCGAGCGACCTCCTTCGCCTCGCCCGTAAGGTCAGCGGCGAACGGAACGCCGGAGTCGGGAGTGATGAGGCGGGCGTGGAAACCCCTCCGCAGCGCCGCCACGGCGAGGCCGTGAGCGGAGAGCCCCCCATCACCGCTCATGCCGAAGGTGGACGTGGCCTCCCGCCACAGCGTCAACTCGAGCCAGCCGTCGAGCGGCACGGGGTAGCCGTGGTAGCGCATGGCCATCATCAGGCACGCCGAGCCGCTCGTGAAGGTGAGGGTCTGGGCGTGATACGGCACGCTCTTCACGGTGGCTCCGCCGCTAACGAAACGCTTCAGCAGGCGCAGCGCGGCCGCGTGGTCCTCGTAGTAGTCGTCGGTGCGGCCACGGACGCTGTAGCCCGCCTGGCGGTAGAGCGCCAGCGCGGGGCTGTTCTCCTCCCGCACCTCCAGCCGCATCACCACCACGCCGCGCTCCCGGGCGCCCTCTTCTGCTGCGCCCAGGAGCATCTTGGCGACGCCGCGGCCCCGGTGGCGTGGATCCACCACCATGGAGTAGAGCCGGGCGCTGTCGAAACCGTGACGGAAGAGCACCACGGCGTCTCCCACCACGGTCTCGTCCAGCTCGGCCACCCACACCTCAGCGCTGTCTCGCTCCAACAGGCGTGAGAGGCCGGACCGCGACATGCGGTCGCCAGGGAAGCCCTGCTCGAGTTCCACCAGCGCGTCCAGGTCCCGGCGCGTGGCGCGGCGGATGTTGACCTGGCCGTCGCCGGGGGTTGCGCGGCTCATGCCCCCTTGGCCTCCTTGAGGGCGGCCGTGAGGGCGGGGCCTACCTGCGCCACGTCGCCGACGATGCCGTAGTCCACGATGCGGAAGATGGGCGCCTCGGCGTCCTTGTTGATGGCCACGATGACCTTGGAGCGGTTCATGCCGGAGAGGTGCTGGACGGCGCCGGAGATGCCGAGAGCGATATAGAGTTCCGGCGCGACCGACTTGCCGGTCTGCCCCACCTGCTCCGCGTACGGCCGCCAGCCGGCGTCCACTACTGCCCTCGTGGAGGCGATGCCGGCCCCGAGCACGTCCGCCATGCCCTCTACCACCTGGGCGAAGGCCTCGGCGGAGCCCAGCCCGCGCCCACCGGCCACCACCACTGCGGCCTCCTCGAGCTTCACGCGCCCGCCCGATGCAGCGGAGCGCTGGCCGACCTGCACGCGCGTGGCGTTGGCGTCCAATTGTGGAGCAACGCTGGTGACGCTGCCCCCCGGTTGCGCTTCCGCCACGGGGAACACGTTCGGCTTGACGGTGATGACGGTGGCGGCGCTCCCCACGGTGCGCACCGTCTCGGTGACGCGTGAGAGGTAGCTGTAGCGCACCGCCTGGTAAGCGCCCGCGCTGCCGGATACTTTGGTGACGTCTTCCAGGAGGGCTGCGTTGAGACGCACCGCTACCCGAGGCGCCACGCTCTGGCCGAGCCGGTTGGCGGCCATGAGTACGGTGGTGGCGCCAGCCTGTTCCGCCACCTGCTGGATGACGGAAGTGAGCGCCTCGGCCCTAACGGGTTCGAGTTCAGGGGCGTTGACGCTGTACACCTGCGGCACGAGGTCGGCCATCGCCGCTGCGGCGCTGTCCGCTCCGATGACCGCGGCGGCCACGGGGCCACCGCCGGCCAGTTGCCGGGCCACGGTCACGAGTTCGCGGGCGCTCTTCGGAAGGCTGCCGCCCGGGGCAGTGGTCACTAGTAGGATCATCATTCTCTCCTGAAGGCCCTCAGAGGACCTTGGCTTCGTTCTGGAGTAGGCGAACCAGTTCGGCTGCGGCGGTGGCGGCGTCACCCTCCACCATCTTGCCGAGGCGTTCGCGGGTCTGGATCTGCTCTGAGACGATCTCGGTGAGGCCGCTCGCCACGCCGAACTCGCTCAGCTCGCGCTTGGTCAGTTCCTTGCGCTTGGCCTTCATGATGTTCGGCAGTGTGGGGTACCGCGGGTCGTTGAGGCCCTGCTGAGTGGTGACCACGGCCGGCAGCGGCAGGCTCAGGCTCTCGTGCCCGTCGTCCGTGTCGTGTTCCACGGTGATGCCACCGCCACTCCGTTCCAGCTTGGTGGTCCAGTCGGAGTGCGGCCAGCCCAGCACCTCGGCCAGCGCGGGACCCAGGGCAGCGCTGTCCCAATCCGCCTGCTTGCCGCCCACCAGCACCATGTCCGCGCCTTCCTGCTGCACCACCTGCGCCAGCACACGCGCCTGGCTGATGGGGTCCAAGTCCACGTCCGTCTCGATGTGGATGGCGCGGTCCGCACCCAGGGCCAGGGCCGTGCGGATGGCCTCTTCGTACCGGGTGGGCCCAAGCGCCAACGCCACGATCTCCACGTCGTTTCCGGCCTCGCGGAGGCGGATGGCCTCCTCTACCCCGTACTCGTCCATGCCGTCGATGACGAACGTGACGCCATCCAGATCGATCCCGCTCGCGCCGGCCCGTATGCGGGCTTCGGCGTCGGGTACCTGCTTCAGGACGGTTATCAGCTTCACTCTTTCCTCCAGTGGCCTGCTAGGCCATACGACTTGACGTTGCGGCGCATGGCGCCTCCGCGGAGGCGCCTGCCGCGTCGGCCGGCGCCCCGCTCTCGCTCCTCATTGTAGGACGTGCCTCGCGATCACCACCCGTTGGATCTCGTTGGTGCCCTCGTAGATCTGGTTCAGCTTCACGTCGCGCATCAGCTTCTCTACCGGGTACTCGTTCATGTAGCCGTAGCCACCGAAGACGTTGATGGCCTCCTGGGCCGCGTCGAACGCGCTGTCGGATGCGTACGCCTTGGCGATGGCGGCGGCTTCGGCGTGCGGCCTGCCGTTATCGGCCAGCCACGCGGCGTACCAGGTCTGCCACCGGGCCGTCTCCAGCGCGATCTTCATGTTGGCGAGCTTGAACTGGATGGCCTGGAACTGCCCGATCGGCCGACCGAACGCTTCGCGCTCGCCGGCGTACTTGCGCGACTCGTCCAGGGCTCGGCGCAGCACACCGACCGCACCGGCGGCCACGGGGATGCGCGTCTTGTCGAGCGTGCGCATGGCGATCTTGAAGCCGTCGCCGCGTTCGCCCAGCATGTTGCTAACGGGCACGCGCACGTCGTCGAAGAACATCTCGTAGGTGGGGCTGGCGCGCTGCCCCAGCTTGCCGTGCAGCTTGTTGGTGGAGAGGCCCGGGCGGTCGCCCTCCACCACCACCGCCACCGTTCCCTTGTGCTTCAGTGCGGAATCGAAGCTGGCGAACACCACGCTGAAGTCTGCCAGACCGCCGTTGCTGATCCACGTCTTCGTACCGGTTATCACTATCTCGTTGCCGTCGAAGACGGCCCGGGTGCGCAGACCTCCGGCGTCCGAACCGTTGTTCGGTTCGGAGAGCGCGAAGGCGGCCAGGCGCGGACCCTGCACCAGCGGCCCCAGGAAGCGCGCCTGCTGCTCCGGGGTGGCGGCCAGCAGGAGCGGCATTATGCCCAGTTCGGAGGCCATGAGGATGGTGTAGATGCCCATGCAGCCGTAGCCGAACTCCTCGCCGATGATGGCCTCGTCGAGCATGGAGAGGCCGAGTCCGCCCACG
This sequence comes from uncultured bacterium, assembly GCA_964630175.1. GTDB lineage: Bacteria > Deinococcota > Deinococci > Deinococcales > Trueperaceae > JAAYYF01. The sequence continues at coordinate 12,202 of CAZVTS010000025.1, read as the reverse complement.
GCTTCCGGCACGCTCACGTTGAGGAGCCCCACGTCGAACGCCGCTTCCACCACCGTGGCGGGGTACGTCTCCTCGCGGTCGTGCTGAGCCGCCACGGGCATGACGTTGTCTTTCACGAAGCTCCGCGCCAGCGCCTGGATCTGCTTCTGGTCGTCCGACAGCTCGAATCCGATCATCGCTGACTCCTCCTGGGACCCGCGCGGGCCCCGCTCACCGCTCCAACTCGCGGTAGATCTGCCGGTGGATGACCATGCGCTGTATCTCGCTGGTGCCCTCGTAGATCTCCGTGACGCGGGCGTCCCGGAAGTAACGCTCAACCGGGTAGTCCTTCGTGTAGCCGTAGCCGCCCAGCACCTGGATGGCGTCGTGAGTGACCTTGGCGGCCATCTCGGAGGCCACCAGCTTAGCCATGGCGGCTTCCCGGTTGACCCTGAAGCCGCGGTCCTTGAGCCAGGCGGCTCGGAACGTGAGGAGCCGCGCCCCTTCGATGCCCGTGAGCATGTCCGCCAGCTTGAAGCCGATGGCCTGGAACTCGTGGATGGCCTTGCCGAACGCGGTGCGCTCCGCCGCGTAATCGCGCGCCGCCTCGTAGGCCGCGCGCGCAATGCCCACGGCCTGAGCGGCGATGCCTATGCGGCCACCGTCGAGCCCGCTCATGGCGATAACGAAGCCGTTGCCAGGCGCCCCCAGCACCGCGTCTTCCGGCACGAGGCAATCCTCCAGCGTGACGGTGGTGGTGAGCGCCGCATGCTGACCGAGCTTCTCCTCGGGCCGTCCGAAGATCAAGCCCGGCGTGCCCTTCTCCACCAGGAAGCAGGTGACCCCGCGCGCGCCGGCGGCCTTGTCGGACTTGGCCAGCACCAGGTAGAGCTGCGCCTCGCCACCGGAGGTTATCCACGCCTTCGTGCCGTTGAGCAGCCAGCCGTCCTTGGTGCGTTCGGCCCTGGTGGTTATGGCCGCGGCGTCGGAGCCGGCCTGCGGCTCCGAGAGGCAGAAGGCACCTATCCAGCGACCGCTGGCCAGCAGCGGCAGGTACTTGCGGCGCTGCTCCTCGGTACCGTGCTTGAGGAGGAGGCTCTGCGGCAGACCGTTGGTGACGCTCATGATGGTGGCGTGCGCCGCGTCCACGGCTGCGATCTCCTCGAGCAGCACCACGTAGCTGAGGGTATCCAGGCCGGCGCCGCCGTACTCCTCGGGCGTGAGCATGCCCAGGAGCCCCATGGCGCCCATCTTCTGCAGCGTGTCCCACGGGAAGCGCGGGTTACGGTCGAGTTCGGCTGCCACAGCGCCGATCTCGGAGCGTGCGAACTCGCGCACCGCGCGCTGCATCTGGATCAGGTCCTCGGGAAGTGAGAAGTCCACTGGCTAGCTCTCCGATGGGGCACGTCCGCCCCCGGGAGTATAACTGCGACCGACGGCCCGCTCACTTCGCACTAGACTGAGTACATGAACGTCAAAGAGCTGTTACTGAAGTTGCCCGAGGCCATCGACCTCGACGAGGGTGCGCCCAGCGCGGTCATACAGTACGAGACCTCCGAGCCCGTCTACCACGTGGTGCAGGCCGGTGGCGTGCAGGCGCACGAGGGTCAGGCGCCCGCGCCGGACGTCTCCATCAAGATCAGCGACGACAACCTGGACAAGCTGCTGCGGGGCGAACTGAACCCCATGACGGCCATGTTCACCGGGAAGCTCAAGGTACGTGGCAACGTCGGGCTGGCTCAGCGCCTCATCGGCATGGTGGACAAGGAGAAGCTGGAGGCCGCCCGCGCCGAGGTGCTCAGGAACGAGAACACCTGAGCGCCTAGGCGCCGTAGAACTCCACCTCGTGGCGCCGGTACGCGCCACCCTCGTACTCGAACACTGCGGAGAAGACGCCCGGCTGGTCGAGCCACGGCAGGAAGTGGCGGTCGCCCTCCCAGAGGGGTAGCTGCGCCAGTTCCGCGGTGGGTATCCAGAAGAGGTCGCCCTCCACCGACGGCGTGACGGTGCCGCTGAAGCGCGTCACCACGTAGACCCACACGTACCAGTCCACCGAACCCGCTTCGAAGCGTGGGAAGGTTATGAAGCCCTTCAGCTGCGCTGCCAGAACGGTGAGGCCCGATTCTTCGAGCACCTCGCGGCGCATGCAGGCTTCGGGAGACTCGCCGGGCTCGAACTTGCCGCCGAGCCCGTTCCAACGCCCCGCGTGGAGAGCGGCCTTATCCCCGCCGCGGCGCAGCATCAGCGTCTCCTCACCGCGCCGCACGTAGGCGAGCGTGGCGAGCTTCAGGGCCACTGCCGCGCCTCCGAGGCGTCGGTGGAGCGCTCCCCGAGCTTCGCGTTCAGCAGTAGTTGCCGCAGTTCCGGCGCGTCGGTAAGCTCTCCCCCCGCTTCTCGGCGCACGCGCAGCATGTCCGCGAGTCCGATCCCCCGCCCGCGCGCCCACCTGATGAGGTACTCAACCGCGGCGCGTTCGCTGGAAGCCACGGCCGGTGGCGCGGTCAGAGTGACGCGCTCGCGCCTCCCTGCGGCGGACTCGAGAACGAGCAGCAGCTCGTAGCCGCCACCCTTGCGCTTGACGAAGAGTTGCTCGAGCCGATCCGCACGCATCGTCCGGGCCGTCAGTCGCCGGTCGGGGCGACCTCTTCGCGGTCCAGCCCGAACGCGGTATGCACGGCCGTGAGCGTTGCCTGCGCCAGCTCCGCCGGGATGAGCACGCTGATGCGCACTTCGCTCGTGGTGATCATGTCGATGTTGGCTCCCACGCTGGCCACGGCCTCGAAGAGCTGCGCAGCGATGCCGGGTGTAGAACCGATGGCGACACCGACCACGGAGATCTTGGCCACCCCCCGGTCCACCTCTGCGTGGGCGCCCCATTCTTCCAGCACGGGTCCCAGCGCCTCAAGGGCCTCCGGCACGTCGTCGTCAGCGACGATGAACGCCATCTGCTGGCGGCTGTCGCCTGCGCCTCGTACACCCTGGATGATCATGTCCACGCTGACCCCGGCGGCTGCCACGGCCCTGAACACGCGCCCCGCCACGCCGGGCCTGTCCGGCACGGCGTGCAGGTCGATGCGGGCATGGTTCGTGTCTAGGGCCACACCTGTGACCGGTTTATCCGTGAACATCCTGCCCTCCTGTAGGGTCGCCCTGTCCGTCACTATGGTACCCGCGACCGGGCTGAACGAGGAGCGCACGTGGATGTGCACCCCGTAGCGCCGCGCGTACCACACGCTCCTGGGGTGCAGCACCTTGGCGCCATGCGAGGCAAGCTCGAGCATCTCCGCGTAGTCGATCGCCTGCAGCTTGGACGCACGCTCCACCCTATGCGGGTCCGAAGTGTAGACGCCGTCGGTGTCCGTGAAGATCTCGCATTCGCTGACCCCGAGGGCCGCCGCCAGCGCCACCGCGGTGGTGTCCGAGCCACCCCGGCCGAGAGTGGTGATGTTGCCGGCGGCGTCGTGGCCCTGGAAGCCAGCCACGACCACCACGTCGAACTCGGCCAGGGCGGCCATGACCGGCCTCTGGTCCACCCGCACGATGCGGGCGGAGCCGTGGTTGGAATCCGTCAGGAAGCCCGCCTGGGGCCCGGTGAAGGAACGCGCGCTGACGCCACGCTTGTGAAGCGCCAGCGTTAGCAGCGCCGCCGATTGCTGCTCGCCCGTGGCGAGGAGCGCGTCCAGCTCCCTGCGTGAGGGGCGGCTGGTGAGCTCCCGCGCCATGCCAATGAGGCGGTCCGTCGTTCGCCCCATGGCGGACACCACCACGGCGACCTTCTCGCCGCCGGCCACGGCGCGCGCCACGCGCTCGGCCACCTTGTCGATGCGGTCGATGTCGCCCACGCTCGTGCCGCCGAACTTCTGAACGCGGGTCGGCCAGGGCGGGCCCGGGCGCGTCGTAGGGGCAGACGCAGGCCCCGCCGCGAGGCTGTGTTGGCTACTGGTGGCGGGAGGCATATATAGGGAGGGAGCTTACCGCCAGTGCGCACCTTCGCGCCACCCCGGGTGCCGCTACGGGGCATCACGGGTACACCGTTTCTGGCGCGAGCGGCTCTGCCATAATCGGAGGCATGAGCCAACCTGCCCAGCCCGTCGATTCCGCCAGCCCTCCGCTCCGCGTGGCCGTGATCGGGGCTGGGCCCGCCGGCTTCTACGCCGCCGAAGCGCTCCTCAAGGGGCGCGAGAACGTGAGCGTGGACCTCATCGATAGGCTGCCGACGCCTTACGGCCTCGTGCGCTTCGGAGTCGCGCCGGATCATCAGAAGCTCAAGTCGGTCACCAGGCTCTACGAGAGAACGCTGGGCGACCCGCGGCTGCGCTACCTCGGCAACGTGGAGTTCGGCCGCCACCTGTCGGCCGAGGACCTGACGCGGCACTACCACGCCGTGGTGTACGCCGTGGGCTCCCCCGAGGACCGGCGGCTGGGCATCCCGGGCGAGGACCTGCCGGGCAGCTTCTCTGCCACGGAGTTCGTTGCCTGGTACAACGGTCACCCTGATTACGAGCACCTGGAGGTGCCGCTGGACGCCACCACCGCGGTCGTCATCGGGGTGGGCAACGTGGCCATCGACGTCACGCGGGTGCTGGCCAAGAGCGTGGAGGAGCTGAGCACCACCGACATGGCGGATCACGCGCTCGAGCACCTGCTCAGTTCGAAGATCGAAGAGGTCATCATCGTCGGTCGGCGGGGGCCCGCTGAAGCCAAGTTCACTACCAAGGAGCTCCGTGAGCTGGGCGAGCTCCTGAACGCGGACATCTACGTGGACGCGGCGGAGCTGGTGGTGCCGGACTCGAGCCGGGCCGCCATCGCCGGCGACGTCAACGCCCAGAAGAACATCGAGGTGCTCGAGGGGTTCGCCCAGCAGGAGCCGCAGGGCAAGCCCCGCCGCGTGCGCATCCGCTTCCTCCTCTCCCCGGTGGAGATACAGGGAGACGAGCGGGTGGAGCGGGTGGTGTTCGAGCGCAACAGGCTCGAGGAGCGCGGCGAAGGCTGGGTGGCGGCAGTGCCGACGGGCGAGCGTGAGAGCGTGGCCGCTCAGCTGGTTTTCCGTTCGGTGGGTTACCGCGGCGCCCCGTTACCCGGCGTGCCCTTCGACGAGGCGGCCCACGTGATCCCCAACGCGGCGGGGCGTGTGCTGGAGGCGGGTGAGCCAGTGCCGGGCGTCTACGTTGCCGGTTGGATCAAGCGTGGACCCAGCGGCGTCATCGGCACCAACAAGGCCGACGCCATGGAGAGCGTAGCCGCGCTCCTCGAGGACTTGGAGGCCGGCCTGCTGGCAGAGCCGGCGGAACCGTCTGCCGCGGCGGTGGACGCGCTGCTCGCCACCAGGGGCGCCGATCCGTTCGCCACCCACGAATGGCTCGGGTTGGACGCCGTCGAACTCTCGGCAGGCGAGGCGCAGGGCCGCCCCCGCGTCAAGATCATCGGGGTCGAAGCCATGCTCAGGGCCGGCCGCACTAAGGCCGCGGAGCAGGAGCGGTAGTCCTCGTTTCACGTGCCCCGCATTCCTGGTACTATGCCACGGCGTAACGCGCAACCAGCGCATAGAGCGAGGTTCTAGGACGTGTCGGATAGCCCTACCGTACCCGGCTCGCTACCGGTTCCTGAGCGGGAACACGGTGGCGCGTCAGAGCAAGCCTCCGGGCCGCCACTGCTGAGCATCCAGAGCTTGGTCAAGGATTTCGGTGGCCTCAGGGCCGTGAATCATTGCAGTTTCGACGTCGAGCGCGGCAGCATCACCGGCCTTATCGGCCCTAACGGCGCAGGCAAGACCACTCTCTTCAGCCTGGTGTCCGGCTTCTATCAGCCTGACTCCGGCCGCGTGTACCTGGACGGCGAGGACGTCACCGGCCTCCCGTCGCACCTGATCTTCCGCAAGGGGCTCTCGCGCACCTTCCAGATCCCTAGGGAGCACAAGGGCATGACGGTGACGGAGAACCTCATGCTGGTGCCGAAGGGTCAGATCGGCGAACGCTTCTGGAACCCGGTCGTGCGCCCCGGAGCCGTGCGCCGACAGGAGCGCGAGCTGCGCGAGAAGGCCCGGGAAGTGCTCGAGTTCGTAGAACTGTCGCACATGGCTCAGCAACCGGCTGGTGCCATGTCGGGCGGTCAGAAGAAGCTCCTCGAGCTGGCTCGCACGCTGATGGCCGACCCGAAGATCGTGCTGCTCGACGAGCCCGCCGCCGGCGTGAACCCGACCCTCATGGGCAAGATCCGCGAGAAGATCGAGCAGCTCAACCGCGAGCGGGGCATCACGTTCCTGCTGATCGAGCACGACATGCCGCTCGTCATGGGCCTCTGCAACCCGGTGGTGGTCATGAACCAGGGCAGCAAGCTCGTCTCTGGTCCGCCTGAGATAGTGAAGTCCGACCCGCGCGTTCTGGAAGCGTACCTAGGAGGCCAGTATGCCGCTCTTGACGGTTGAGAACGTGGTCTCCGGGTACGGCGAGATGCAGGTCCTGAACGGCGTCAGCCTCACGGTGGGCAAGGACGAGATCGTCTCGATAGTGGGGCCGAACGGCGCGGGCAAGTCCACCGTCATGAAGCTGGTGTTCGGCCTGCTGAAGCCGTGGGAGGGCGCCGTCACCTTCAACGGCACCACCATCTCCGGTATGGCGCCTGAGAAGCTCGTGCACCTGGGCCTCTCCTACGTGCCGCAGGTGGACAACGTGTTCCCCAGCCTCACGGTGGAAGAGAACCTCGACATGGGCGGCTACACGCGCACAGGTTCGCTCGACGAGCAGAAGGAGCGAGTGTACGAGCTCTTCCCCCGCCTGGCCGAACGGCGCAAGCAGCGGGCGGGCAAGATGTCCGGCGGCGAGCGCCAGATGGTGGCCATGGGCCGTGCGCTGATGCTGGACCCCAAGCTCCTGATGCTGGACGAGCCCTCCGCCGGCCTTGCCCCGCTGCTCGTGGACATGATCTTCGAGAGGGTCGTGGAGATCAACAAGTCTGGCGTGGCCGTGCTCATGGTGGAACAGAACGCCAAGAAGTCGTTGGCTCTGGCGGACCGCGGGTACGTTCTGGCCACCGGGCAGAACAAGGTGGACGGCCCCGGCAAGAAACTTCTGGGCGACCCCGAGGTCGCGCGCCTCTACCTGGGGGGCTGAAACCTGTGCAAGAGGATCTGACCTTCAAACTCCGGCCGGGTGAGCAACTCCGCAAGATCCTGGGCAGCCGTGCGGCCATGTACGTGGTTCTCGTCCTGCTCCTGGTCGGCTTCGTGATCGCAGCGCAGGTCAAGGGCGTCTCGACCAACTCCCTGCTCTCGCTCTTCGTGCGCGGCACGCTGCTGGGGGGCACTCTGGCGCTGGGAGCCCTGGGCGTGACCCTGGTGTTCGCGGTCTTGAAGATGGCCAACTTCGCTCACGGCGACACCATGACTTTCGGGGCGTACGTCGGCCTCCTCGTCATAATGCTGCTCCCCAAGGGACCGCCCCTGGCACCGTTCTCCTTCGGCTACGAGTTCCTGCTGGCGCTCGTCGTGGTGGTGCCCCTCATCGGCCTGGTCTCTTACGGGCTCGATCAACTACTGTTCAGGCCACTGCGTAACCGGCGGGCGCAACCCATCATGTTCGCCATGGCCGCGTTGGGACTGGCGTTCGGGTTGCGGAGCCTCATCTACATCTTCTGGGGAGCGGACTTCACCTACTACTACGTGGGTCGCGCCCGGCCCGCTGTGGAACTGTTCGCGGGCGTCCGCGTGCGGCCGGATCAGCTCTTCATACTCGGGCTGGCCATCGTGCTAATCGTGGGTGTCTACCTGCTGCTGGAGCGCACCAAGATCGGCAAGGCCATGCGCGCCACGGCGGACAACCCGGACCTGGCGCGCGTGAGCGGCATCGACACCAACCGCGTCATCCTCTGGACGTGGCTCATCGGTGGCGGGTTGGCCGCTGCCGGCGGCATGCTCTACGCGCTGGACGTGCAACTCCGGCCGGAGATGGGCTGGTGGCTGCTGCTGCCGCTCTTCGCCTCCGTCATCCTCGGCACGTTGGGCAACGCCTACGGGGCCCTCGCCGGCGCCTTCATCATCGGCATCGTGTGGCAGGTGAGCAGCGCGTTCATCAACCCCACCTACGGACACGGCATCGCGTTCCTGGTCATGGTCCTCGTGCTGCTTGTGCGGCCGCAGGGGCTGTTCGGGGGGAAGCAGTAGCATGACGCCACTCGTACTCGTGAAATCGGTGCTCCTCACCGTGCCGCTCTGGCTGGTCGTTTCCACCATCCTGCCGATCAAGGCGGAGTGGTTGAAGCACCTGGTGTCCATCGCCATCGGCTTCGGCGTGGCCGCGGCTGCCACCCTGGTCCTTCCCGCCGGCGGGCTCTCCTACATAACCACCTTCATCCTCATGGCCAGCATCTACGCGGTGCTGTCGCTCGGGCTCAACGTCCAGTGGGGTTACACCGGCCTCTTCAACATCGGTATCGCGGCCTTCTTCGCGGTCGGCGCCTTCACGACGGCGCTGGTCACCACGAAGATGCCTACCGGCATCAACGCGACCTTCACGAAGCAGGTCATGGGCCTCGGCATGCCGTTCTGGGTGGGCCTGGTAGCCGCTGGCATCGTGGCGGGCATCCTGGCATGGCTCGTCGGCAAACCGACCCTCAAACTGCGCGACGACTACCTGGCCATCGCCACGATCGGCATCGCAGAGATGGTGCGGCTCGTGTTCCAGAACGAACGCTGGCTGGCCAACGGACCGCAGCCGCTGCGCGGCATCCCGCAGCCCCTCTCATGCCTCACCGGTAACGGCTGCGACTGGCTGCCGGGCTTCGTGAACGATTTCTTCGCGCCGCTTGCGCCGCGCGACTACCCGTACATCTACGTGGCCATCGTTGCGCTGGTACTCTTCCTGATCTACCGGGTGCTAGAGCGGGCCATCAGGTCGCCCTGGGGGCGTGCGCTGCGCGCCGTGCGTGAAGAGGAAGCGTCCGCCGCCATGAACGGCAAGGACGTGGCCGCGTTCCGCATGCAGTCGTTCGTGGTGGGCGCGGTCATCATGGGCATCGGTGGCGGGCTCTACGCTCACTACGTGGTGTCCATCGATTACGGTCACTTCGACCCGCTTTACGGCACGTTCCTCATCTGGGTGATGCTCATGCTCGGCGGTAGCGGCAACAACCGCGGCGCCATCCTGGGAGCGTTCGTGGTCTGGGGCATCTGGTCCGGCACCAGCTTCGCGGTGGACTTCTTACGGCCCACGCTCGCGGCCATCTCGCCGGAACTGCCGTCCCGTGGTCCGTACCTCCGTCTGCTCTTCATCTCCATCCTGCTACTCGTGATCGTGCTGTACAGGTCGAAGGGGCTGCTGCCCGAGGAGAAGGTGGTATCCCTCGACCGCGACTTGAACTGAGGGCCAACCAGTTGGCAACCATGAGAAGGTGGGCGCCCCGCTTCCGGGGCGCCCACCTCTTTCTTCCGTTCGTTTGGCCCTTAGGCCGCCGCTCGCTACATCTTGTTACTGAGCGGGGTTGTTACTGAGCGGGGATGTCCGAAGCCCTGCGCACGCTGACGGTCTTGATGTCGCCGCCGGTGTACTGCCAGACTTCCATCGGGGTCACCACGTCGCCGAGTTCGTCGTACTCGACCTCGCCGGCCGCGCCGCTGTAGTTGATGGCCTGACCGGCCTGGAGCAGCTCGATGGCGCGCTGGAAGTCGCCGGGGCCCACGATCTCGCCGGGCTCGTTGGACACGGCGCGCAGGTTGCTGCGTACGTTCTCCGCGGTCACTTCCTGACCATCGAGGATGGTCTTCACGACGGCCAGGCCGATGGTGGCCATGGCGTCGTAGCCGGTGTCGATGTAGGGCAGCGGTGGCGCTTCACCGTACGCGTCGGCGTACTGGCTGGCGAAGGAGACGTAACCGCCCCACTCCGGGTCAGCGCCGGCCGAGGTGCCGTAATGGCCCTCGATCACGTCTGCGCCCATGGCTGCGACGATGTCGAGCGACTGGGTGCCGTCGGTGAACTGCCAGTTGGTGAAGCCGTAGAGGTCGCGCGCTTCAGCCATGTACACGCTGGCCTGGCCAGGGTAAGAGATGGCCAGGACGACCTCAGGGCCGTCAGCCAACGCCTGCTCGAGCATGGCGGCGTAGGTCGGCTGGGGTTCGTCCTGGTGGGCGACCTTGGCCGTGATGGTGCCGCCGCGGGCCGTGAAGGCGGCCTCGAAGGCTTCGGCCAGGCCCTGACCGTACGGGTTGTTCACGTACACGATGGCGGCCGTGTCGAAGGAGTGGCCGGGCACGATCTCGCCGCGCGCCAGCTGGGCGCCGACCACGCCCTGGAGGGCGTCAGACGCGACACTGCGGAAGATGAAGTCCTCGATGTCGGGCAGCATGGCCACGAGCGGCGAGGTGGAAGCGGGCGAGATCTGTATGACGCCGGACGGGATGGTGACCGACTCGGCCACGGCCACGGTGACGCCGCTCGAGAGGGCACCCACGATGGCGATTACGCCGTCCGCGTTGACGAGCTTGCGGGCGCGATCGACGCCCTGAGAGGGCACGGTGGCGCTGTCTTCGGTGACTATCTCGACGACGGGGCCGCCCAGCAGCGCGGTCGCTGCCGCGTTGAGCTGATTGGCCGCCAGGTTGATACCGTTGTTGATGGCGGGGCCGAACTCGGCCAACGCACCCGTGAACGACAGTAGCGAACCGACCTTGGCAACGGGCGGGGTCTGCGCGGATCCGAATCCGATCAGCGCAGCAACGAGAATCCAAACCAACCTCTTCTTCACGTTCTCCTCCTTGGAGTAGGGAAAACTCTATGTCGACTTGCGGCGGTTGTCTGCATCGTAAGAAACCTCATAAAGGCTGTCAACGACCGCTGAGCAACGAGAAAGCCAACGGTTAAGGCAGGTTCAAGGGCCCGGCGCGGGGGTACGCCCCGTCGATGAACTCCGCCCAGAAGGACGCGTGTGCGCCCCAAAACGACCATCTGTAACGCTCTCGCGTTACACGCTGCACGTCTGTGCTAATATCCCTCCAGTCGTAGGTGCAGATGTTGCCGAGTGTTGCGCACTTTCGGTTGAACGGCAACGCCACCCAGCGACCGGCAGGCGTCTTTCAAGACGAACCACCAGGAGGAAACGTGACGTACACCCGCAACGACGTGATGAAGCTCCTCAAGGAACACGAAGTGGCGTTCCTCAGGCTCCAGTTCACCGACATCCTCGGCCGCAACAAGAACCTCGAGGTGCCCGCCTCGCAGTTCGAGAAAGCGTTGGACGGCGAGATAATGTTCGACGGCTCTTCGATACAGGGCTTCACCCGCATCGAGGAGTCCGACATGCTGCTCAGGCCGGACTACGACACCTTCCTGCTGCTGCCGCCGACCATCGAGGGCAGCGTGCGCGGCCAGGTGGCCCGCTTCATCTGCGAAGTGGACCTACCGGACGGCACGCCGTTCCTGGGCGACCCGCGCCGCGTGCTCAAGCAGCAGATCGAGATACTGAAGTCGATGGGCTACGACGACCTCTACGTCGGTGTGGAGCCGGAGTTCTACCTCTTCAAGCGCACCGCCGAGGGCGTGCCAACCACCATCACCAACGATGGGGCGGGCTACTTCGACCTCGCTCCGGTGGACCGCGGTGAGGACGCGCGCAGGGACATGGTCAACGCGCTCGTGGAACTGGGCTTCGAGATCGAGGCGGCGCACCACGAGGTCGGGCCCGGCCAGCACGAGATCGATTTCAAGTACGGCACCGCGGTGGCCACCGCCGACGCCATCCAGACGTTCCGCACCGTCGTCAAACGCATCGCCATGAACCACGGCCTGCACGCCACGTTCATGCCCAAGCCCGTGGCCGCCATCGCCGGTTCCGGCATGCACACTCACATGAGCATCTTCAAGGACGGCAAGAACGCGTTCTACGACCCCAAGGGGCCCCACGAGCTCAGCGCGGACGCGCTGGCGTGGATCGCTGGCCTGCTGGAGCACGCTCCCGGCCTGGTGGGCGTCACCAACCCCACCGTGAACAGCTACAAGCGCCTCACGCCCGGCCACGAGGCGCCCACCAACATCGCCTGGTCGGTGTCCAACCGCAGCGCCATGATCCGCATCCCAGCCAAGCGCGGCAACAGCACCCGCGCCGAGCTGCGCATGCCGGATCCGTCCGCCAACCCGTACCTGGCGCTGGCCGCCATGGCCGCTGCCGGCATCGATGGCCTCAAGCGGCGCCTGGACCCTCCCCCGCCCATCAACCGCAACATCTACCAGATGAG
>CAZVTS010000024.1:0-31673 GCA_964630175.1 uncultured bacterium | reverse complement strand
AGAGCGCGGGCGTACAGGTCGGCATGCTGGACCCGATAGGCGGTGCGCCGGGTCCAGTGACCTACGAGGCGCTACTGCTGGAGAACGCCGCCCTGATCGTCGAGGCGCTCACGGACTGAGCCGCTGCCGAACAGGTTCAAATCACCGGGGCGCCTGGCCACCAAGCGCGGCGTACAGCTTGCGCATCGTTATCACCTGACCGGCGTGAGCGTGACCATGCTCCAACAGGTGCTGGACTATTATCGTGGTCCTCACAGGCACTCGCTTGCGCCCCACTTCACGGATCATGCCGAACTCCTCAGGACGGAGCGCAGCGATTCCATCTCGTACGGTCACAAGCCGTTGGCGGCACTCACGGTACAGTTCCTCGCCAGGCACACCGGTCGGCACGAAATCGGTTGCGCCCTCCTCGCGGAGTGCGTCTGACGGCATGCGCCCTTGCGCGTAATGAAGCAGTCTCAGGCTCGAGCCGCCGATGTGCCTGACCAGGCAACCTATGGGGTTGATGCCGTCGGCCGGCACCCACCAGTAACCTTCCGGTTCAAGGTCGGCCACCCAGCGCTCCAGGTTCTCATCCAGGTGCTGCAGGCCCCTCAGCCACGCGCTGATCTGCGGCCCTGCTCCCTCTACGTCGCCTGCCAGGAAAGGATCCATGCGTCAGCTTACCTGCGCGGTTTCGCAGCGCGGTTCGGCAGTTTACGGATGGGTGTTGGAATGTTTATACCGAAAATGGGATTTGATAATGCGACTTTGCTTACGCCCTCTCCCCTGCTCACACCCTTAGACTCAGGCGCGATGACCGAAGCCGCCACCATCACCTCGCTTGAGCTCTCGAGCGCCACGGCGCTCCAGCGGGTTGCCAGACTCCAGCGGCTGTCCGAGGCGGCGCTCAGGCGCTACGCCATGACGGCCGCCAACGAACGCGACGAGGAGTCCCTGTGGGAGCTGATGCAGGCGCACCTGACCCTGCGGGGCATGAGCGGCGTCACCACGAGCGCACACACGCTAAGGGCGTACCGACGCGGCCTCCACGAACTGCTCATCATGTGGCAGGGCGAGAACCTGCTGCGGCCCTCGCGCGACGCGGGGCCCCTCTACGTACAGCGCCTGCGCGCCGGCGACCGCACCGAGGTACTCGAAGCGGAACCTGGCGGCGCCAGACGCGGCAGGTCGAGCAAGCAAGGCCCGCTCTCGCACGCCACCGTGAGCGTGAGGGTAGCTGCCGCACGCGCGCTTTACGACGCGCTCGCTTGGGCGGGCGCCACGGAGGCGGACCCGTTCCGCGACGTGCGGATGGGGCGCGCCACTACCAGAGCCGAGGACAACGAGAGCACACGCGTTTACACGGAGTTCGAACTGATAGAGCTCATGGCTGCAGCCAGGGACCAGCAGGAGCGCGTGATCCTGCTGCTGGGCAGCCACGGTGGCCTGCGCGTGAGCGAGATGCTGAACCTAACGTGGGCCGACGTCGACCTGAAAGGCGGCGAGCTGCGCGTGCTCGAGGGGAAGGGCAAGAAGACGGCACGGGTGAGCGTGAGCCCTAAGCTCGCAGAGGCCCTTCACGTGTACCAGCGGGCAGCGGAAGTCAGTGGCGATGGGCGCGAGAACGTGCTCGAACTGAGGACTCAGTTCGGTGTGTTCAACCGCCTCCGCAACCTGTGCCAACGTGCGGAAGTCACCTTCAAGGGCGTACACGCACTGCGGCACGCCGCCGGCACGCGGCTGTACCGGCAGACGGGCGACCTCGGGCAGGTCCAGGACCACCTGCGGCACTCCACCCTGGACATGGCCCGCCACTACGCCAAAGCGGATCGCCGGCGCTTACGGTCGAGCCTGGAGAGCTGGGACTAGCGGGCTAAGCTCACACCCCCACCGTGTCGAGCGCCCGCGTGAGCGCCTTGCCGAGGCGCGCCACACCGTCCCGAACGATCTCGGGACCAGCGTGCGTGAAGTTGAGCCGCATGGTGTTCTCGCCCCCGCCGTTGGGATGGAAGGGCGCCCCGGAAACGTAGGCCACCTTCTCCTCGGCCACTACCTTCGGTAGCAGGGCGGCGGTGTCCACTCCGGCGGGCAGCTCCACCCACACGAACATGCCGCCAGTTGGCACGGTCCACTTCGAGCCCTGCGGGAAGTGCGCTTCTATGGCCTCCAGCATGGCGTTGCAGCGTGCGCCGTACGCTTCGCGGATGCGGTCGACGTGGGCCTCGACGGCGCCAGACTGCATGACTTCGAGAGCGACGTGCTGCGAGAGGGTCGAGGTGTGCAGGTCCGCGGACTGCTTCACCTGCGCCATCCTGGCTACCCAGGCCTTGGGTCCTATGACCCAACCGAGCCTCAGCCCCGGCGCCAGCGTCTTCGAGAAGGTCCCGAGGTGCAGGGTGACCGAGGGCGCCAACGACCTTAGGGAGCTTCCGCTGCTTGGTCCGAACGTGAGCGATCCGTACGGATCGTCCTCCACCAGCGGCACCTGGTGACGCTCGAACAGCTCGGCCACCTGCTCGCGCCGTGCCTGCCCCATGGTGCGCCCGGTGGGGTTCTGGAAGGTGGGCAGAAGGTAGGCGAACTTAGGGGACCGGGCCAGCAGGGGTTCCAACTCGGAGGGCACGGCGCCCTCGTCGTCCATGTCGACCGTCCAGTAGGACGCCTGGAAGATCCTGAAGGCCTGCAGCGCCCCCAGGTAACTGGGGTTCTCCGTCACGATCGGGTCGCCGGGATCTATGAGCACCTTGCCCAGCAGGTCAAGACCCTGCTGCGAGCCCGTCGTTATCAGCACCTGATCCGGCTCTACGGGCGCGCCGTGCGGGTCGGCCTGGTTGGCGCGCTCCGCGATGATCTCTCGTAGGCCTACCAGACCCTCGGTGGCGCCGTACTGCAGCGCCTGGCGCCCGGACCGGGCCAGCACCCTGTCCGCAGCAGCACGGATGTCGTCGACCGGGAACAGTTCCGGCGCCGGCAAGCCGCCGGCGAACGATATGACGTCCGGCTGAGAAGCGAGCTTGAGGATCTCGCGTATGGCGGAAGACTTGACGTTCTGCATCCTGCCGGCAAGGCGACTAACGAAGGGGTCCTGCATGGCTTCCTCCAGGCCCGGCCTCGTGGTGCGCCGGGGCGGCTCCGCGTCGAACCTTTCAGCTGTCGACCCCTCTACCAGGATTGTCCATGAAGGTGGGGTGCCCGCTCCGAGTTCGGCTACCTTCCGATGTTACCGCAGCCCACCACCGGCGGGCTGCGTATTCTCCGGCGCTCCCGGTCATGGCCTCTCCGGTTAGGCTCGCTAGCAGATGTTGCGCAGCAGCCAGGACGAACTCACAGCCAAGCCCGCCGTACAGGTCGATCTGAGGATCGCGCCGCCGCAGCCCTTCCGGCTTGACCTCACGGCGTTGGCGCTGGTGCGCCGCCCAAACAACCTGATAGACACCTGGCGGGAAGGTACCTACCGCCGGTGGGTGCCCGCCGGCGAGCCCGCCGGCTCCACGCCCGTGCAGCAGTTCCTGCTGGAAGTGCGTGCCGCCGGCGCTGACAGCAGCGGAAGCCAGGCGGCGCACGGCGCCGAAGAGCGTCAGACTCGCGAACTCCTCGTGAGGGCCACCGGCCGGTTCGACGAACAGCGGCTGGCCGCTCTGGCAGAGAGGGCCGTCAGGCACATCTTCGGGTTCGACTTCGACGCTGGGCCGTTCCAAGCACTGGCAAGCCAGAACGAGCGCCTGAGCGCGCTTGCGTCCTCTCTCGAGGGTCTCCGCCCGCCACGCTACCCAAGCCTCTTCCAGGCTCTGCTCAACGCTGTTCCTTGCCAACAAGTGACGCTGGTGCTGGGCCTGCGTCTGCTGGAGAGCCTCGCACGCAAGTACGGCGTGGGGTTCGACCTGGCGCCCACCGAGTTCGAGAGCCTGGGTCCCCTGCCGCTGCCTGCCGCCACCGCCTTGGCGGCGGCAGACCCGGCCGACCTCACCGCCGCTGGACTGAGCGGCGCCAAGGCGAGAACGCTCATCGAACTGGCCACCGAGACCGTCGAGGCGCGCCTCGATCTTGAGGCCCTGAGGGGCGCCCCTAGCGACGTGGTCTCTGCCCGTCTTCAGGAGCTGTTCGGCATCGGTCGTTGGACTTCTGACTACGTGCTGCTGCGTGGTCTCGGACGCCTGGACGTGTTCCCGTACGGGGACTCCGGGGCGCGCAACGGCCTGGCGCGCTTCATGGGCGTGGAGGGCAAGCCAAGCTACGAATGGGTGGCGGACACTGTGGCGCAGTGGCAACCTTACGCCGGCTACGTCTACCTTCACCTACTGGTTTCCGGCATGCTGCGGTCTGGCGCCTTCGGCCCGTTGTAATCGGTGTCAGCGGGCACAGCACTGGCATACTGACCGGTACATATAATCGGGTCATGACCGACGATGCGGTGCCGTCTGCCGCCGAACGCCTGCTGGACGCGGCCGCTCGGCTCTTCTACACCCGTGGAGTGCCGAACGTCGGCATCAACGAGATAATCGCCCGGGCTGGGGTGGCCAGGATGACCTTCTACCACCACTTCCCGAGCAAGGACGATCTCATCAAGGCCGTGCTGGAACGCCGCCGCGAGGAGCGTGCGGCGTGGTTGGCGCGGGCCGAGGAGATGGGTTCGACGCCAACGGACAAGGTGCTCGCCGTCTTCGATCTGCTCGCTGAGTGGTTCGCCTCCCCCGACTATCGTGGTTGTCCGCTGGTGGCGGCCACGTTCGAGCTCGGCGGCCAGTTGAACGCAGCCAGGCCTTACGCCAGAACGCACCAGGAGTCGGTGAGGGAGTACTTCACGGCCAAGCTGCGGGAGGCCGGCGCCGAGACGCCGGAGACGACGGCGGCGCAGCTGCACCTGCTGCTGGAGGGCGCTACCGTGGCCGCACTGGTCCAGCAGGGCGACGTCTCGGCTTCCGCAGCCCGCAGCGCGGCAGAGAAGCTGCTTGGAGAGTGACGGCAAGGGAAGCGCCCCAACCGTGGGGGGCCGGTTGGGGCGCATGAACGGTCTGGCAATTGGCATCGGCCTGACCGCGTTGGAGAATAGCATGCGTGGCAGGCGGGGACAGCAGTGAAGAACACCTCATAGGGCACTGCCTATGATCCGCTGGAGGCCCATCGTCCCGTCCCAGACGGCATTTCGACCCGCTGCCGGTCCTTAAATGAAGCGTCCGCCGCAACTGCATTGCGGCGGACTGAAGTAGCGGCGCGCGAGCCTTACGCGGCTACTTCGGCCGGCTTCACGAGCTGCACGTTCAGCGTGAAGCGGACTTCCTCGCTGACCAGTAGAGCACCCGCCTCGAGGACCTGGTTCCAGGTGAGGTTCCAGTCGGTACGGTTGATCTTGCCAGTGGCTTCGGCTGCTATGCGAGGGTTGCCCCAGGGGTCGCTGACGAAGCCGGTGAGGTCGGCTTCGAAGCTGGCCGGCTTGGTCACGTCGCGGATGGTGAGGTCGCCCTGGATGACGTAGACGTCGCCGCGGCGCTCGATGTTGGTGGATTCGAACGTGATCGTGGGGTAGTTCTCGGCGTCGAAGAAGTCGGCGCTGCGAAGGTGCTGATCGCGGCCTTCCGTGCCGGTGTTGATGCTGGCAGCATCGATCTTGGCGGACACCCGCACGGGCGCGCCGTTCTCGTCCACCTCCGCGTCCACGGTGAACTTCTCGAAGCGACCGCGAACGGTGGCGAAGCCCATGTGGCGAACGGTGAACTCCACGCTGCTGTGGGATGCATCAAGGTTGAGGCTCATCTGGATCTCCTTTAAGAATCGGTTGTGACGGGTTTCGAGCCGGACGTCCTGCCGGCGTCGTAAGTAGAACCTATCACTCAGTGCTCTATTTTGTCAAGCACTACATTCCCCGCCGTGCTTGGCGTGATACACTATCGCCATGGCGTCGGGACCCCACAGCCCCCACACGTACTGCCCCGTGTACGACTCGATCGAGTTGCTGCAGGAGAAGTGGGTGCTGCACATCGTGCGGGCCCTGCTCGGGGGGCCGCACGGGTTCAACGAGCTGAGTCGCGCGGTGGGTGGGGCCAACACCACCACGCTCTCCCAGCGCCTGGATCACCTCGAGCGCCTGGGGTTGGTGGACAAGACCATCGAGTCGACGATGCCGCCCAAGACGCGCTACGAACTCACGGCGGCCGGTCGCGAACTGCAGAGCATCATCGACGCCATCGACCTCTGGGCGCGCAAGAACATGCGCTCATGCAAGAAGCATGAGGCCGAGCCGGCCTGAAGCGTTGCACCCCAACCCTGAAATAGCTCGGGCCCAGCCAATCCGGCTGGGCCCTCTTCACGTTCCTGATGCTGCGGGGCGCGCGCACTGTTGCGCGCTTCAGCGCTTACTTCTCGACGCGCTCCTTGAGGCCCTTGCCCACTCGGAAGGTGGCGTAGTGCTTGCCCGGGATGGTGATGGCCTTGCCAGTGCCGGGGTTGACACCCTTGCGCTCACCACGCCAGTTGGTTTCGAACGTGCCGAAGCCGGTGATCTGCACTTTGCGGCCGGCGTCGAGTTCGATGGCGATGATGCCCTTGCGGTCGGCGGTAGAGAAGATGGCGTCTACGACTTCTTTGGCCTTGGCAACGCTGAGGTCGGTGGTCTTGGCCAGCTTTTCGGCGAGTTGGGTTTTGTTCATGGACTAGTTTTTACCATGCCGAACGTGCAGCGTGCAGCACTTTCAGTCGCTGTCAGCGGGACAAAGGGCAAACGCGTCCGAGATTCGCGTCCCTGAGCGGGTTAAGCGGGGGTTGAGCGGCGCCGGGCCCGCTGCTCGCAACGTCCCCAAATGCTCGGCTGATACGCCGTTAGGTCAGAAAAGGTCGAGGGGAGAGTAGTCGCAACGACCCGATGGGAGTTCCCTCGCGGGATCGAGCCGCCTGGGAATAGCCACCCCCTCCCCTCTTACTGGGATGGTAAACAAACGCGGCGGCCAGGGGTGCGAACTAGTCCTCACCCGTGCGGAAAGCACCAGTGGAACCTAGAGAACCTCGTAAACGTACTGGTCTGCAGCGGCGTCCAGCGCGGCAGGCACCACGGAGTAGTTGCCCCGATGACCGTCCAGCACCTGAGCCTCCTTCAGTTCACCCAGTACCCTCGTGGCCGTGACGCGCGCGCAGCCTGCCAGTAGAGCCACGTCATCATGCGTCAGGCTGAACGGCAGGTGCCGCCAGTCCATGGGGGCGCCGTTACCGTAGTTGCCATTCATCTGAACCTTGTCGCCAAGCCGCTCCGCCACCCTGGCAAGGATGCGGCAGATGCGCGCGCCCATGGGCAACCCGAGGTCGTCCGCCATCTCACGGCTGCGGTTCAGTTGCCGCACCAGCGCCGCCGCCAGGTCGTGGCGCCCCTGCACTCGCGCCAACGTTCCCTGCACGTCTATGCACGCCACTACGGCGTCCGAGGCGGCTATCACGCTCTCGGCGTTAGGGCTGGAATCGAACACGGCTGTGGCGAGCACGTCACCCGGGCCCGCCAGGTCCGCCAGGCGATCACGGCCAGTGGCGGCCCGCACCATCACTCGGAGCACACCGCTGATGACAAGGTACGGCGTGGTGGGGTCGTCTCCCTCCACGTAAAGCGTCTGGCCCTTGGCCACCCTAACGACCTTGTCGGTCAGGATGCCCTCGGTGCCCGTCGCGGGTAGCTTGCGCACCGCGCGCTGCCCAGGCAGCAGCACGGAGTGGCCAGGCTGCACCGCGGGATAAGAACTAATCATCGCTGGGTAACCTCCCCATCAGATCCTCGGGAGACAGGCGCTGCTGCGCCTCGATCAGCTCTCGGGCGGCGTCCACCTGCCCCCATGTGTTCCAGAGGAGCACCCCTCTGACGAGGCCGTCCTCGAGGAAGTAGACGACCCCTTCCGCCCCCGGGACGCACCAGTCCTCAACCACCTGCAGGCGTGGGTCGAGGAGGCCGACGGCCTCGTAACCGTTCTCGAACAGATCCGAGTAGAAGAAGGGTAGGTGTGTGTACTCCGGCAGCTGCGGCCTAGCCCCGCCTTGTGCAGCGGCAGCAGCCGCCATGTTCTTGCCGGCCGCGGCACCCATGCTGTAGGCGTTGTCCTCGTGCTCGATGCGCAGGCGGCGGCCGAGAGCGCGCCACTCGAAGCTGGCGATGTCGCCGGCGGCGAACACGTTATGCAGTGGACCGTCCGCCGTGAGCACGTTTAGGTGAGCGTCGACCAGCACGCCATTGCCAGTCTGCAACCCGGCAGCCTCGGCCAGTTCCTGGTTAGGCTTGGCGCCCACCCCCACTAGCACCAACTCCGCCTCGAGGAACGAGCCGTCGCTCAGTTGCAGGCGCACGCCGCCGTCAACGCCAGTGGCGGCGTCCACGGTCCGGCCCGGCAGTAGCGTTACGCCACGGGCTTGATAATCGGCGTCTACCAGTGAGGCGATGGACTCGGGGAACCGGCCGCCCCCCATGTGAGCCTCTGGGAAGACCATGGTCACCTGCGCGCCCGCCTTGCTAAGCGCCGCGGCCATCTCCGAACCTATGAAGCCGCCTCCCACGATCGCCACCCGCGTGCCCTGCTCCACGCTCTGCTTCACGTACTGGTAATCACGCCAGGTGCGGTAGGCGACCACGCGGTCGAGCCCCGCCATCGAAGGCAGGCCCCTGGCGTGAGCGCCGGTAGCCAGCAGCAGCTGCCCGTATTCGATACGCGTGCCATCGTCGAGGAGGACCCGGCTCTTGGTCGTGTCCAGCTCTACGGCCCGCCGGCCCAACAACAACTCGGCACCCGTTCCAGCGGTGCCGAGGTTCGCTCGCTCCTCAGGGTCGCCCTTCCACAGGCCCTTCGAGAGAGGGGGTCTCTTGTAGGGCGCCTGCGCTTCATCGCTTACCAGCACAACGTCGCCCGCCGGGTCGGCCTTGCGCAGGGCTTTGACTGCGGCGTCCGCGGTCATGCCTCCACCGATCACTACATACTGGGAGTTCATGCTTCCTCCATGGCTAATTTAGCACGCCCAGGAGGACTTTACCAACCCCTCACTTGTAAAAGAATTCGGTGCGCGATCCGGCTTGACAACACCCTAACGCGTGCAAGCTCTAGCATCCCGCTGGAGCCGCATCGTGGCCCGCGTCTCGCCTCCTATACCGCCGCACCGCCTATGTAATCGCTCAGCTGGCCGATCAGGAACTCCTGTTCAGCCAGGACCGCCTTCATGACGTCGCCTATGGAGAGCACGCCGACCTGCCGACCATCCTCGAGGACAGGCAGATGACGGATACGCTTGTCCGTCATGACCCGCATGCAGGTGCTGAGGTCCTCTTCGGGGCCGACGGTGACCACGTTCGCGGTCATGATGGCGCGCACAGGCGTTTCACGCGAGGCGTGCCCGTGCAGGATGACCTTCCGCGCGTAGTCCCGCTCCGAGAAGATGCCGACCAGTTCGCCACCCGCCACCACCGGCAGGGCGCCCACGTTCTTGTCGGCCATAAGCTTCAGGGCGTCGAAGACGCTGGCATCGGGATCCACGGTCCAGACCGCGGCGCCCTTCTCCAGAAGCAACTGCCTGACCGTGATACGGATCTGCACGTGCCCCACCTCCAGTCCTGAGTGGCGCCATTGTAGCGGCGACACGAACCCCTGGCCGAGCGCGCTACGCGTTGTATGCCAACGCCCCATGGCCTGTGGCCGGGCACGCCCGCGAGATGGCACGTGGCAGGCGGGGCGGCCGGTAGACTCACGGCGTGGAAGGGTCACTTCCCCGCTACGCCGACCGCAGCGCCGCACCGCGCGACCTGCGAACCGCCGCCGAGCTCGCCGCCCACGGCTACACGCGACTCGGAGAGCCGCGCGCTTGGCTGGAGTTGCCGGACTCGGGCACGGTAGCCCTCTACAGCACCAGTGAGGCACGCCTGTTACAGCACGACATGTGGCCGCGGGGGCGCAAGCTCGGGGTGGCGCGAGCGCCAGTGGACGTTACGGACACTGCGCTGGGCGCGCCACGCCGGAGTTCCAATCCCGGCGGCAGCGCAGAACCGCTCGCCGGGACTACTCGACGTAACGCCGGTAGCCGTCACTACGGCGAAGCCGGCCCAACGCAGGAGGCGGGCAGCCCGCGCGAGTGGCTGGAAGCGCTGTTCGCGCAAGGGTTCGTGGTGCTTGACACGGAGACCACCGGTCTCGGAGCACACGCCGAGATAATCGAGTTCGCGGCTGTGGACGCCACCGGCGAGGTGTTGATGGAGAGCAGGGTGTGGCCGCGAGGCGGACGTGTTCCTGCCGCGTCCACCCGCGTCCACGGCTTCACCATCGGCGACTTGAAGGGCGCACCTACCTGGCCCGAACTGCTACTTGAACTGGAACGCACGCTGGCCGGCAGGCGTGTCCTGGCCTGGAACGCGCCGTTCGATGAGCGCATGGCGCAGCAGACCAGCCGTCTCTGGGGCCTCACGCCGCGACTGCCCCGCTTCGAGTGCGCCATGCGGGGCTACGCTCGGGTGCGCGGTGTAGGCAGCCTCAGCATGCGCCTCGAGAGGGCGGCCCACGTGGAGCGCGTGCTGACCGCGTCCCAGCAGCACCGCAGCCTAGGCGACGCTCAGCTCGTGCTGGCCGTGCTGAAGCGGTTGCTGGAGGCGCGCACCGTCCCGGCATGAACCTTGCGAGGCCACAGCGCAAGATCGTCCATGTAGACATGGACGCGTTCTTCGCGTCGGTCGAGCAGCGAGACCACCCTCAACTGAGAGGGCTGCCAGTGGCCGTTGGCGGTCGCGGCGACCGCGCGGTGGTAGCGGCCGCCAGTTACGAAGCCCGCAAGTACGGTGTCCACTCGGCGCTGCCGATGCGGCGCGCGCTCCGGCTGTGCCCCGAGCTGGTCATAATGCCGGCGCGCTTCGACGTCTACCGGCAGGTGTCCGAACAGGTGCGCCAGATCTTCAGGCGCTACACGGATCTGGTCGAGCCACTGGCGCTCGACGAGGCGTACCTGGACGTGACGGAACCGAAACTGGGCCCGCCCTCGGCCACGCTCATAGCGCGTGCAGTGCGAAGGGCCATCAGGGAGGAGACCGGCCTCACGGCCTCTGCCGGCGTTGCCACGGGCAAGTTCCTGGCGAAGGTGGCTTCAGGCATGCAGAAACCCGACGGCCTGACCGTGATCCTCCCGAGCGAAGAGGCCGCCTTCCTGGCCCAGCTGGCAGTTGGCGATTTCTTCGGAGTGGGTCCAGCCACGCGCGAGCGCATGCACGCGCTCGGGCTAAGGAACGGCGCCGACCTGAAGGCGTTCGGTCCGGACGCTCTGGAGCGCGAGTTCGGCAAGTCGGGCAGGTTCTTCTACGAGATCGCCTGCGGGCGCGACGACCGCCGCGTGGAGCCCAACCGCGAGCGCAAGTCGATCGGCGCGGAGACCACGTTCGAGAACGACCGCTACGGAGTGGACGAACTCGACCCTGTACTCTTGGACCTGGCCGACGAAGTGGCTCACCGCATGGCGCGCTCAGGCGTGCTGGGGCGCACGGTGACGATCAAGCTCCGTTTCGCCGACTTCACCACCATCACCAGGAGCCACACAGGTCTCAGTCCCGTCAGCGAGCTCACTGAGCTGTTAAGCGTGGCGCGCAAGCTTGCGTTCGAGTCCGACAGGCCCGATGAGCCCATAAGGCTACTGGGAGTGACCGTCTCCCAGTTATTGCCGGCGGGCGCCGTCTACCAGCCGCGCCTGGAGTTCGCGGTGGCCACAGAGTAGAGCCTCCTTGGCCGAGGCGGTGCATCGGGCCCGGTGCGTCAATCGTCCGCGTTGGCCGCCCTGGATCTCTGCAGCAGACGCTCGTCAGTGAGGTCCAGCCGGAGCGGCGTGAGCGAAGCCATGTCGCGCTCCACCGCCCAGCGGTCGGTGCCCTCCTCGACCTCCTCGGTCGGCTCTTCGGAGAACCAGTAATGGGTACGGCCGAGCGGATCCTCGGCGGGGATGACGAAGCCCTCGTAATGCCTAACGGACTGCCGCGTCCACATGATCCCCTTCGGCTCGGACGGCAGGTTGGCGTTCAGTAGCAGCATGTCGGGCACCGCCAAGAACCTCTCTATCACGTCCCGCACGAACGGCTTCAGCTTCTCGTAATCCACGTCGGAACCGGTGCCGGGCGCACTGAACGCGATGGCGGGGATGCGCAGGAACGCAGCCTGCTTGGCAGCCGCCACGGTGCCCGAGTGCCAGATGTTGTGCCCGATGTTGTAACCGAGGTTGATGCCGCTCAGAACGAGGTCGACGGCCTCCCAGTTGTAGGCTCCCAGCGCCACGCAGTCGGCCGGCGTGCCGTCCACCCTGTAGGCCTCGAGGCCGTCTATGGTCGTCTTGTTGTAGTGCAGCGGCCGCCGGATGGTGATGGCGTGACTCATGGCGGACTGTTCGACGTCAGGCGCCACGACCCGCACCTGGCCGAACTCGGTGGCGACCTGCGCCAGGGCCTTGATGCCGGGACTGAACACGCCATCGTCGTTACTAACTAAGATCCTCAAGTCTGACTCCAACTCCGAAAGTGGGCGAGGAGCACCGCCCGTGAACGCGCCGCGGGCGAGCTGCCCGGCGCGGCATGACGGCCATCATACGGGCGGGGACCGTTTCAGGCCTATCATCGGTCTCAGAAGGAGCCGTACCGCACTCCCGCACTGACCGAACGGCTCAACCTGGTAGCGCTCTGCCAAGGCCTTCAAGAATGTAATGTGGCTTCATGTTGTGGTCATGCGGGGTGGTTACAACGAACCTGATGAATCCGGACGGCTGATCGCCGCAAGAGCGTTTCGCCGACCCTCGCCAACGGAGGTTTCCCGATGCTACACGACCGAATCTCAACTAGAAGATCCCGACCCTTCAAGGGTGCCCTCACGGCGGGCCTGGCAGCGCTACTGGTGTTGTTCTCCGGCGCGTTGGCTCAGTCGGTTCTGCCCTCGAACGCTGCCGAGTCCATCGCCCGCGGTCAGGCGCTCATGGATGAGGCGCTGGCAACGTACGACGCCCAGTACCCGGACCGCCCGCTCTGGCAGCAAGCGTTCCGAGAAGGGCGTAACGCCGTTCAGCTGGCGCCCGGGCATCCTGAGCCATTACGCTTCCTGGCGGAGGCCTACAGCCGCGCCAACTGGCCCGGTCCGGCCGTGAACACCTGGAACGAGTACCTGGCTGCCGGCGGCGTGCTCGACGAGGCTGCGCGCGAGCTCTACCTGAAGGACGCCAACGCCAACGCCTACGCTTCCTACCAGCAGGGCGACCTCGAGACGGCGGCTGAGCGCTACCTGGCGGTTGCACAGGCGGTGCCTGGTGACGTCGAGGCGCACCGCTGGCTCGGCCGCATCCTCCTCGAGATGGGACTGCCGCTACAGGCCACTGCCGCCTGGCAGACGGTGGTGGAACTGGATCCGGCCGACGCCGGCGCCCAGTACTTCCTCGACCTGTCGCGCGCGCAGGCACGCTGGGGCGCGGAAGCGGCGAACGCCTTCTACAGCGGGGTGGCTGCGTACGAGGCGGGCGACATGTCTCAGGCCCGCAACGCCTTCGCGCAGGCGACCGCTCGCAACAGCAACTACGCCGAGGCCTGGGCCTGGTTAGGTCGCGTGGCGTTCGAGCAGGGCAACTACGAGGACGCCTTCAACGCGTACTCGAGAGCGTTCGACCTGCAGCCGGGCAACACCAACTACAGCTGGTTCAGGCGGGAATCCCAACGCCTGATGAGCGGCGAGGCACCGAGTCAGGAGAGCGCTCCCGCCGAAGAAGAGAGCGGCAACTGACCTAAGCGTTGGTCCAGGAGAACAGGGCGCCCCGGTGCTCCCACGAGAGTAAGCAGCTCGCTGGGGCCGGGGCGCCTGCAGTAGGGTTCGCGGTTAGCTCTTGCCCTCCAGCCAGTTCGCGCCGAGGGCGGCGTCCACCTTCAGGGGCACGCTCAGCGGGAGGGCGCCGCTCATCACGTCCACGGTGGTGTCCAGCACAGCGGCCGCGTCCTGTTCCGGCGCCTCCAGCACGAGCTCGTCGTGCACCTGGATGAGGAGCCGGGCCTGCTCATGCTCCTCGTTGAGGCGCTGCATGAGCTGCACCATGGCCACCTTGATCAGGTCGGCCGCGCTGCCCTGGATGACCGTGTTGATGGCCAGGCGTTCGCCCAACTGCCGCAGATTGCGGTTCCTGGAGCGGATGTCGTCGATGGCACGCCGCCGCCCGAGGATGGTGGTCACGAACCCGTTCTCTTCCGCCTCCCTGATGCAAGCCTGCAAGAAACGCTCCAGGCCCGTATAGCGCTCCTTGTACGCCGCTATGAACGCGGCGGCCTCCTTCTGCGGGATGCGCAGGGTGCGCGCCAGCCCGAAAGCGGACTGGCCGTAGATGATGCCGAAGTTCACGGTCTTCGCCACGCGCCGCTGATCGCTACCGACCTCTTCCAGTGGCGTGCCGAAGATCTGCGAGGCCACGTAGGCGTGGATGTCCAGCCCCTCGCGGAAGGCCCGCGCCAACTCCTCGTCCTGGCTGAAGTGCGCCAGCATGCGCAGCTCCACCTGGGAGTAGTCCGCCATGATCAGGCTCCTGCCGGGACCGGCGCGGAAGGCGCGCCGGATCTCCCTGCCCGTCTCAGTGCGGATGGGGATGTTCTGGATGTTGGGATCCGAGGACGAGAGCCTGCCAGTGGCGGCGCCGGTCTGGTGGAACGAGGCGTGGAGCCGGCCCGTGCTCTTCGCAAGGTACGAAGGCAGTGGTTGAACGTAAGTGCCGAGGAGCTTGCTCAGCTCGCGGTACTCCAGCAGCAGTTGCGGCAGTGGGTGTTCGGTGTCTGAGGCGAGCGTCTCCAGGACCTCGGCGTCGGTGGAGCGGCCCGTCTTGGTCTTCTTGATGACGGGCAGGCCCAACCTGTCGAACAGCACCTCGCCGAGCTGCTTGGGAGAATCCGGGTTGAACTCCGTGCCTGCCGCCTCGAACAGGCTCTCGCGCAGCTCGCCCAAGCGCACGGTGAGCGCCTGCGAGTACTCCACGAGCATGCCGGCGTCCAGCTCCACCCCTTCGTGTTCCATGGCGGCGAGCACGCGCACCAGCGGCATCTCCACGTCCGTGAACAGGTGCTGCATGGCGTCCGGTTGATCCTCGAGCCGTACCGCCAGGTGCTCGTAGAGCCGCCATGTGATGTCGGCGTCCTCGCTGGCGTAGGTGGCCACTTCCGGCAGTGGCACGTCGAGCATGCTCTTCTGGTTCTTGCCCTTGCCGATGAGGTCCGTGATGGGCGTGGTCATCAGGCCCAGGATGTCGCGTGCCAGATCGTCCATGTTGTTCGTGCGCCGCTCGGGATGCAGCAGGGCGGCTGCCACCATGGTGTCGAACAACGGCCCCTGAAGGGAGATGCCGGCCCGTGCCAGCACGTTCATGTCGTACTTGAGGTTCTGCCCCACTTTCAGGCTGGCGGGATCCTCGAGAACGGGCCGCAATCTGGAGGCCACCAGTTCCGGGTCCAGGTAACCGAACTGCTTGCCGCCCGGCTCAGGCTCCCCAGGGTCGTTGCCGCGCACGGGCACGTACCAGCCCTCCCCTGCCCGCCACGAGAAGGCGTAGCCCACCACGTCGGCGTCCACGGCGAGCAGGCCGGTGGTCTCGGTATCCAGGGCGAAGGCCGGTTGCTCTGCCAGTTGCGTTACCAGTGCGTCGAGTTCGGCCTCCGTGCTCACGACGTGTGCTTCGGTATCCGCGCTCGCGGCGGCGCTCACCGCTGGCTGCCCGCCGGCGCCGTAGAGCTCGGTGACCTGGTCCGCGAACGTGCGGAAGCCGAGGTCCGTGAAGAGCGCGCGCAGCTCCGGGAGGTCGGGGGTGCTGGTGCGGCAGGCCTCCAACGCGAACTCTACCGGCGTCTCTCGGTCGAGGGTCACGAGCCGCCGGGTAAGCTCCATCTGGCCGGCGTGCGCGAGCAGGTTCTCGCGCAGTTTCGGTGTCAGCTCGTCCACATGGGCCAGCACCACTTCCGCGCTGCCATACTCGTTTATCAGCTTCGCCGCGGTCTTCACTCCCACCCCGACGGCGCCCGGGATGTTGTCGGTGGAGTCGCCCACCAGGGTCTGGATCTCGACCGCCTGCTCGGGACCGTAGCCCTTCTCTATGCGGAGCATCTCGTCGTCCAGGAGGTCGCCCTTGCTCGGGTCCCACAGCTTCACGGTGGGAGTGAGGATCTGGTGTAGGTCCTTGTCCTTGCTCGCTATGCGCAGCTCCACCGGCTGCCCGGCCAGGCGCTCCGCGATGGTGGCGATGATGTCGTCCGCCTCGTAACCCTCGAGCTCGAAGGTGGGGATGCGGAGGGCTGCTATCACCTCGCGCACCCTCACGAACTGCTGATGCAGGTCCTCGGGGCTGCGGTCGCGGTTGGCCTTGTACTCGGGGTACCAGCCCTTCCTGAGCGTAGTGGTGTCGCTCACGTCGAAGGCCACGGCCACGTAGTCGGGCTTCTCGGTGCGCAGTATGTTGAGCAGCATCTGAGTGAACACGTACACGGCCTTCACGGGCTCACCGGTGGGGCTGGTGAGGTCCCGGAACGGCGCGTAGTAGGCCCTGAAGAGTTGTGCGTGTCCATCTATCAGGTAGAACTTCTTCACGAGTCGCAAGTGTAGCACCGGGGTCCGCGGGCTCCCGTCACGGCCGGGAGCCCTCTCGACCGAGCCGAATGGACGGCCCGTTCCACTCCGTGCAGCCGGTGAAGGCGCACTCTCCACGGTCAGGGCGTGCCATTGGCGACCGGCTACAATCGGGTTGCAGCGCTGGTAGGCAGCGTGAGGGAGGGTTCGTGGACTTCGAGCAGCTTGGCGTCTTCTACCTCGGTCGCGAGGTCGACCCTGAAACCATGAGGAGCACGGAGCAGCCGCTCCTTTACGACTCCAGCGATCTGACCACCCACGCCGTAATCGTGGGCATGACGGGTAGCGGCAAGACCGGCCTCGGCGTGGGTCTGATCGAAGAGGCGGCCATCGACGGCATCCCGGTGCTGGCCATAGACCCCAAGGGCGATCTGGGGAACCTGGCGCTCACTTTCCCCGCATTGAGACCCGCCGATTTCGAGCCGTGGGTAGACCCCCGCGACGCGGAGCGGCAGGGCTTGAGCGTGAGCGAGTACGCGGCGCAGCAGGCCGCCCAGTGGCGCGAGGGCCTGGCCGCCTGGGGTCAGGACCCGGCCCGCATCCAGCGCTTCCGGGACGCCGCCGAGGTGTCCGTGTACACGCCGGGCTCGAGTGCGGGCAGGCCCATCAGCGTGCTCCGCTCGTTCTCCGCGCCTCCTCAAGCCATCTTGGACGACCCCGACCTGCTGGCGGAGCGGCTGGGCACGACCGTTACTGGCCTGCTCACACTGCTTGGCGAGAACGCGGGACCGCTCTCGCGTGAGCAGATCCTTCTCAGCAGCATCCTCGAGCACGCTTGGCGGGAAGGGCGGAGTCTGGCGGTAGCGGACCTGATACAGGCCGTGCAGCAGCCACCGATGAAGCGGCTGGGCGTGATGGACATCGAGACGGTGTTCCCGTCCAAGGACCGCCTGAAGCTGGCACTGTCCCTCAACGCCCTCGTGGCCTCACCCACCTTCGACGCCTGGACGCGCGGCGAGCCACTGGACGTGCAGCAGCTCCTGTACGACCCGGACGGCGGTGCTCGAGTCACCGTCGTCTCGATCGCGCACCTCAGCGACGCAGAGCGGAGCTTCTTCCTCAGTCTGCTGCTCAGCGAGGTGGTGGCGTGGACCAGGTCTCAGCCGGGCACGAGCAGCCTGAGGGCCCTCATCTACATCGACGAGCTCTTCGGTTTCCTGCCGCCCGTGGCAGAGCCGCCCACCAAGAAGCCGCTCATGACGCTCCTGAAGCAGGCCCGGGCGCACGGTGTGGGCCTGGCGCTGGCGACACAGAACCCAGTAGACCTGGACTACAAGGCCCTCTCGAACGCGGGCACCTGGTTCGTGGGCCGCCTGCAGACGGAGCGCGACAAGGCGCGGCTGGTGGACGGCCTGACCGCGGCCGCTCCGGGCGGCGCCAGCGCAGCCGAACTGAACGACATCGTTGGCCGCGTCGGCAAGCGCACGTTCCTCCTGCATAACGTGCACGCGAAGGGCCCCACGCTGTTCCAGACGCGCTGGGTGCTCTCTTACCTGGCGGGGCCCCTCTCGCGCGACCAGATCGGACGCCTCAGTCAGGCGGCGCAAGAACCGCGGGGGGCGCAGGAGCAACCCACCGCAGCACCAGCCAGCAGCGCTCCCGGCGCCACGCCCAGCGCGCCTACCGCCGCGTCCGCCCGCCCGTTCCTGCCGCCCGACGTCCCGCAACTGTTCGTGCCGCCTAGGGCCGGCGCGGCAGGCGCCACCTACTTCCCCCAGGTGCTCGGGGTGGCGGACGTGCATTACGCGTCCAAGACGCACGGCGTGGACGAGACCAGGCGCGTGGTGCGCGTGGCCGAGTTGCAGGAGGGCGTGGTGGAGCTCGACTGGACGGACGGCGAGGCGAGCGCGCTAACCCTCGAGGCATTGGCGCAGGCGCCAACTGAAGGCGTGAGCTTCCAACCCCTGCCCGAGGTGCAGCTGAGCGCGCGCTCCACGAAGGAGTGGACGGACCTGCTGCAAAGGTGGCTACGGGTGGACGGGGCACTGACCCTGAACCGTTTCGCGCCCCTGAAGCTGGTAGCCGAACCAGGCGAAAGCGAGCAGGAGTTCCGCCTCCGCTGCGCGCACGCTCTGCGCGAGCAGCGCGACGAGGAGAAGGAGAAGATCCGGCGCAAGTATGACGGCAAGTTCGCCACGCTCGAAAGGCGACGACTGCAGCGGTCGCAGGCGGTGGAGCGCGAATCGCAGCAGGCGCAGCAGCGCTCACTGGACGCCATGGTGAGTGTTGGCGGCACCATCCTGGGCGCTTTCCTGAAGCGTAAGGCGCCGACCAGCTCGAGCATCAGCACGGCCGTGCGGCGCACCAGCAGCGTCGGCAAGGAGCGTGGCGACGTGCAGCGCGCGCAGGATTCGCTGGCTCAGGTGGAGGGCGAGATCACCACTCTGCAGGCCGAACTGGAGCGGGAGCTGGACGCTTTGGCGGGTGCCGCTGCGCACGCCGAGGACTTGGAGCTGGAAACCGTCAGCATCAAGCCCACCTCGCGCGACGTGATCATGCGCTACGTGGGCCTGGTGTGGTCGCCTTACGAGGTGGCGCCGAACGGACGCTGGGTGGAGGCCTGGTAAGGCCCTTGCGGCCTCTCAGTCGGTGAGCGCGGCGGGTGCGGGCAGGCCGCGGAAGTTCCACTCGTTGTCGCGGCGCGGTGGCCAGATGACCGCAGTTGCCCGACCGGCGATGGCGATCGAATCGATGGGTCCGAAGTAGCGGGAGTCCTCGCTGCCGCCCCGGGAGCGGTTGTCGCCCATCACGAAGTAGGTCCCGGCCGGAACCGTGAAGTCGAGGACCACCGGCACGCCCTCCGGGGTGCCCGCCGGCACCACTATGTTGCTCACGACGTGGCCGTAGAAGAGCTGCACGCGCGGGTCGCTCACGGGGACCGGCATCCGTGGTGAATCGGTCATGGGCAGGTCCGGCACGGCGATGCCGGTCGGGGTGACGTTGAAGCCCATCACCAGCGACTCCACCTTGCCGTCCTGAACCACCACCATGGGGAACTCCACCGGAGCCAGCCGGAAGTCCGCCGCATCAGTGATGTAGCCCTGATCGACCGCGACGCCGTTCACGTAGACCTGACCGGCCTCGATGCGAAGCCGGTCGCCAGGGAGGCCCATGACCCGCTTGATGAAGAAGTTGCGCTTGCCGAAGAGCAAGGCGTTCGGCGCGTTCGCGGGTTCCCTCAGCACCACCACTGCTCCACGCTCGTAAGTGCCGAGGATGCCGGCTCGCCTCAACCAGGTGTCGAACTTGGGGATGAACACGCGGTCGCCCGTGAGCAGGGCCTGGAGCAGGTTGCCGCGCCCGTCGCCACCGTCGAGGTTCGGTTCCATCGACGTGCCGACCACGCCCACCGTCGTGAACAGGAACGTGACGACCAGATAGGCGATGGCCAGGGCTTCGGCGTAACCGCGCACCTCGCGCCACAGTTTCTGCTGCCAGGTGAGAGGGGCCTCCGGCGCTTTGGCTTCGCGGCCGCCGCGGGAAGTTGATTCAGTTCGCGCCATAGACGGGCTAGCCTACCGCGAACGGCGCGCCGTACTACGGAACAGCGGCGTTTAGGCTCGCTTCACATGACGCCACTGGCACGTTCGAATCCGCTACTCTAGCGGCAACTTGCCCCGGTGGCCACGAGCAGGACGACCGGCAAGCAGACACGTAGGCAGCGGGAACGCAGCCAGCCGAAGGGAAACCCATGCAACGACTCCTCCCCCTCTTCGCCCTTCTCCTCTTGAGCGCCGCCACGGCGCAGGGTCGACTCAACCCGCCCACCTACTACCTCTCGCAACTCCCTGAACTGATCTCCGGGGACACCCTGAGTGGCGAACTGACAGAAGCCAGCGGTCAGAACTTCAAGGACGGCTCATACCTCGACATGTTCGTGATGTACGGCGAGGAGGGCGACCTCGTGACGCTACGCGCGGCCAGCTACGATTTCGACACGTACCTGAGCCTGTTCGACCCGAGCGGCTGGCTCATCAGCGCCGTGGACGACGGCCCCAACGGCACCGACGCCGAACTTTCCATCACGCTGCCTGAGACCGGGCGCTACCTCGTCGTTCTGAGCGGCTACTCCGCCTACCAACTCGGCTCATACACCATCTCCCGCACCGACGGCGCCGCAGCGGGCGACGCGGAGGCCATACCCCTCCCGGTCCCCGGCACCCTGCTTGGCTCGATGGACGGTGTCTCCTCCACGGTCCTGCCGTACTGGGGTACCCCCGCCGTGCTGTTCGTGCTCGAGCTTGAAGAAGACGCTGCGGTCGAGATCACCGCGCGCTCCGCCGACTTCGACACGTTCATCGTCGTGACCGACGAGAACGGCGCTGTCCTGATCGAGAACGACGACGAGAACTACAGCGAGGCCACCGATTGGAACACTGATTCCAAGGCCTTCACCATGTTCGCGGCCGGTACCTACTACGTCTATCTGAGCAGCGTCTACGGCGATGCCTACGGGGATTACACCATCAGCACGCGGCGGTTCGTGGCCGTCGACTGAACCCCTGCAGGCGGCTGGGCGCACCCGGCCTCCTCCTCACCGATCGGGAACCAACTACTCCTGTTAGCGTCGGCACCGGCTACCATGGTGCCGACGCTCATGTCTGACCCGACGCAGTCGCCTACCCTATTCGAGTCACCCGGCGCAGAGCCGCTCGCTGCGCGCATGCGACCGCGCTACCTGTCCGAGTACATCGGGCAGGGCCATATCGTGGGGCCGGGGCGACTGCTGCGCCGCGCCATCGAAGCGGACCAGCTCTCCTCCGTCATCTTCTTCGGCCCACCTGGCACCGGCAAGACCACACTGGCGCGGGTCATCGCCAACTCCACCCGCGCGCGGTTCGCGGCCATCAACGCCGTTCTAGGCGGCGTGAAGGACATCCGTGAGGCAGTAGCAGCGGCGCAGGCATCGCGCCGAGGCGGAGTGCGCACCATCCTCTTCGTTGACGAAGTCCACCGCTTCAACAAGGCCCAGCAGGACGCACTCTTGCCCTGGGTGGAGAACGGCACCGTCATCCTCATCGGAGCCACCACGGAGAACCCCTTCTTCGAGGTGAACAAGGCGCTGGTCAGCCGCAGTCGCATCTTCCAGCTCGTGCCGCTCACGGAGGAGGACCTGAGGGCCGTTGCGGCGCAGGCGCTTACGGACAAGGAACGGGGCTACGGCAACCGGGACGTTCGGTTACTGCCGGAGGCGCTGGATCACCTGGTGAACGTTGCCAACGGTGACGCGCGCGCCCTTCTCAACGCCCTCGAGCTGGCGGTCGAAACGACGGAGCCGAGTGGCGGCTCGGTTGTCATCACCCGCGAGGTGGCCGAGGAGTCCATCCAGCGGCGAGCGGTGCTCTACGACAAGGAGGGTGACGCACACTTCGACACCATCAGCGCCTTCATCAAGAGCGTGCGCGGCTCCGATCCTGACGCCGCCCTCTACTGGCTTTCGAAGATGGTGTACGCGGGCGAGGATCCACGTTTCATCTTCAGACGCCTGCTCATACTGGCCAGCGAGGACGTCGGCCTGGCCGACCCGCAGGCGCTTGCGGTCACCGCCGCAGCCGCGCAGGCGTTCGATTACGTGGGCCTGCCGGAGGGTCGCTACCACCTGGCGCAGGCCACGCTGTACCTGGCAACGGCGCCCAAGAGCAACAGCACCATGGGCTTCTTCGACGCGCTGGCCACGGTGCAGAAGGAGCGGGAGGCCGAGGTGCCGCCGCACCTGCGCGACGCCAGCCGCGACGCGGAGAGCCTGGGGCACGGCGCTGGTTACGCTTACCCGCACGCGTACCGCGATCACTGGGTGGCGCAGCAGTACCTCCCAACGGCGTTGCAGGGCAAGGTCTTCTACTCACCTTCCGAGAGCGGCTACGAGGCTCGCATCCAGGCGGACGTGGCCCGCAGGCGCGAGGCGCAGCTCGCCGCCATGCTTGAACAGGAAGGTGGCCCCGGCGACGAGATCCTGACGGTCTCGCCACGTGGTGCGCAGCGCGACCGTTGGCTGGAGAGAACCGTATCGAGTAGCGGCGAGCGGCTGGCGCAAGTGCGGGACGCCATCTTCGGCCTGGTCGCAGTGCGGCCACATCACGTGGTTCTAGACCTGAACGCAGGCACGGGCCTCCTCACCTGGGAGGCGGCGCGGCGCACTCCCGAGGGGCAGGTCTGGGCGCTGGCTTCCCAGGCAGAAACGGCTCGCACGCTGCAGACGCAGGCCGCTAACCTGGCGGAGCTGCACCGGCCGGTGGTGCTCCACGACGACGTGAGGGGTCTGACGGACGAGGTTCTCGGGGGCGTCAGGTTCGATGTGGCGCTGGGGCGCAACGCCCTCGCGGAGGCAGGTGGGGCCGAGCAGCTCTTCTCCGCCCTGGCGAGAGTGCTCGCGCCGGGCGCCATGGTGGTGCTGGCGGAACCGCACGCCAGGCAAGCGCAGCGCCTTCACCGCTTGCTGAACCTGGCCGCTAGGCCCGAGGTGGCGGAGCGCCTCGGCGACCGCCTGGCGGCAGCCGAGGAGGCCATCTATCAGGGCGCCAGCGAGCGACTTGGGCCGGAGCCCGAAGCGGTTCGCGCCGCGGCATTGGCGGCCGGCTTCAGCACCGCGCAACTGACACTTAAGAGGATCACCACCCCGCAGCGCCTCTCCACCAGCACCGTGGAAAGCTGGTTCGCTACTGGGGGCCCCAAACCCTCCTACGCAGACTTGATCGCCTCGTCGTTCTCCGAAGCGGAACTCGGTGAGTTACGGTCGCTGTTCCTTGGCCAACTGGCGGAGTCGGAGCGCGCGTGGACGTCCACCATCTATCTTCTGCAGCTAACGGCTGCCGGGTAGCTCCGACGCGTGGGGCGCCCAATGACCCCCCGTGAGGAACACCTGGTGCTCGAGGCCCGCTGTGACGCTCTGCCAGAACTGCCCCTGGCCCGTTACGGAGTGTTGCGCGTAAGCGTGGACGGCCTCGCCTAACGCCCCTGCACTCTGCACCGCTCCGAACGTCCAGCTGAACGCCCCTCCCCGCAAGCCCGGTGCCCCCACGTCCGCGCCCCATGGCGGCAGGGTGATGGACGGTGCCAACCATGCGCTCTGAACGAAGCTCCACCTCACGCGCCCGTCGGTCAGACCCCCGAGGTAAAAGAGCACGCCGGGGTCGCTTTGCCAGGAGAGTCGAGCGCGTAACGGGTCGGTGCCCACGGTCTCGATCGCCGGTAGGCCAACCGGAGCGGGGAGCTCCAGCTCCAGGTCGCCCGGGGCTGCAAGGCTTACAGACGCAAGCCGCACCGTGACGCCATCGGGAGCCAGGTGGAAGGCGGTGAGCTCATACCTGTCGCACTCTCGGGCCAGGTCTTCAGGCAACACACCGTACTGCAGTACTGGCCTCCCGGCGGGCGCGACTGCGCCAACGTCGGCGCTGAGGCCTGAGCAGGTAACCAGACGAGCCGCCAGGCTCGCGTGCTCCGCTTCCTTCACCGTCAATGCATGTTGCTCGAGCTGCGCACCGCCGCCCTCCGCGAAATCGAACTCGAGCGCCGCCCCTTCCGGCATGGCCAGGTCACGCTGCAACCTGGCCGCAGTGGGTGGCGCTCCTCGCGGCCCGTAGAGCGCCAGAAGATCCGCGGTCCCGACGCCAACGGACGCGATGAAGCTGGCACCCTCATGCGCTGGGCCAACGTACAGCACCTGGGCACCGTACTGCACCACTAGGCGGTGCTCTGGCGTTTCGGTCTTCGCCCCCGTGCTCACCTCGCCCGTCACGTGCGTACGGGCGGTCAGCAGGTCGCCACTGCCTGCACACACGTGCCGCAGTTCATCCAACTCGGCCGCCAGGAAACGGTACACGGTCACGTCTGGGCCCTCCGGAGAGAAGCACGTTACGACGAGGGAGAAGCGCGAGCCTTCTAGCTCGATCAGGTACGTACCGTCCGAACCGGCGGCCTCGTACCAGCGGCCGTCCTCGCCGGACACCATCACGCGGTCGGCGTTGGCGGCCAGCGGCCCGTACTTCGTGAACAGGGTGAGCGACTTGGCCAAGCCGATACCTGACAGCCAGGCAAGGGCAAGAACGAGCGGAAGTGCGCGCTTCACTCCACCGCCTCCACCACGAGAAGCTCGGAGTCGCCCTGCACCACCACGAACGCGCCGGCGTCGAGCGTCGGTCCGAAGCCCAGACTCCCAGTACTGAGCATGTACCTGGCCCGGGCGTTGGAGAGGTCCACCGCCACGAAACTGCCGTCCGTGCGCCCCACGAACGCGCGCGTGCCCATGAGGTCCAGTCGCGACACCTGGCTGCCGGCGGCCAAGTAGCGGTAAGCCTCGCCACCATCCACGGCCACGGCGAACAGTTCATGAGCGGGAGACTCGAAGAAGAGCAGGCCCAGGTAGGGCCCAGCGATCAGCACACCACCAGGAACGTCGTACGCGGCGTCAGGCTCCGCGGCGCCACCCAGTGGGAAGCGGTAGGCTCCGTGACCCGCGCTGTCCGAGATGAGAAGGGCGTCGTCGGTCAACACGGCCTTCACTTCTGGAGTGGGCTGCCACTCTTCAAGCAGGCCACCGAAGTCGTATTGCCAATGATCTACACG
Organism: uncultured bacterium; assembly: GCA_964630175.1. Classification (GTDB taxonomy): domain Bacteria; phylum Deinococcota; class Deinococci; order Deinococcales; family Trueperaceae; genus JAAYYF01. The sequence continues at coordinate 6,528 of CAZVTS010000024.1, read as the reverse complement.
AGTGCCCGTGGTGGCGTTCACCACCGAGATCGAGAAGGCCGCGCCGGTCGCCGCGCGCGCCGGCCCCGCCTGGTTCAGGAAGTAGGCCCTTCCCTCGCGCACAGCAACAAGACGCTGCCAGCCCCGGCCTCGCCACAGTTCCAAGCCGCTCGCGGCCGAGAAGCCGTGGAACCAAAGGGTGTCCGGCTCACCGTGGAAGACGCTTAGAACGACCAGTCCGTCGCCCAGATGAACCGGCTGCGCCGGGCCGGGCGCCGTGAACGTGTGTGTGAGCTCGCCAGCTGGCAACCGCAGAGCCTGAAAACCGGTCGCGCCGTTACCCACCAGCAGCGTGCCGCCGTCGACCTCCATGTAGTCCACAGCCAGCAGGCCCACCTCTGTCGTCCACAGCACTTTCCCATCCGACGCGTCCAGCGCAGTGATGCGACCCACCTCGGCAACCAGCACGCTGGTCCCCACCAGCCTCATGGGCCCGACCATGCCTGAGCCGTAAGACCACTGCTGCCAGCCACTCGTTAGGTCCGTTGCCACGAGCCGCCCATCACGCAGGTACACGACGGCCGTAGCGGTCGCGAGCGCGTTGGTGCCATCCTGATGGTCTCGCCACACGGGCCGGGCCTGGATGGCGATCAACTCGGGATCGGGCCGGAACGGACCCTGGTACCAGTCAGCGTGCACCTGGGCGAGGGTCGGCTCTCCACCGGCGATCAGCAGCACCAGGGCAGCGGTCCGCACCAACCGCCCCGGTACCCAGGACCACCGCCTGTTCATGTTCATCAGTACGAGCATAGTGGTAGTCGCCAGTGCTCGTTGTTAACCGTTCTGTCATCTGCCTGGCCGGGGATTCCCGAGCGCACCGCTCGGCTCCGGCCTAGAGACCCTGAGCTCCCGTCCAGAGCCCGATCACCGTGTTCGTCGTTCTCGCTCTGGTTCCATCTATGGTTCCCGGGCCTTCCCTGCTATGATGCCGCGAACCTGGAGGCGAACACAGATGGTGCGAACGGCTAAACCGTTCGGGCTGGGGGCCCGACTAGTCTCCACCTACTCAGCAGAACTCCCAGACCGGATCCTAGGAGCTACTACGGCTCAGAACCGGTGTCTAGCGCTCACGGGCGTTCATGTGCTTGCCGGACCGGGGTGAGCGTGGAACCAGGACCTAGCCGCTCACTCACCTTCCGGTACGCCTTCCTGATCGGGCTGCTGGAACTCGCCATCGCCGTACCGATGCCCGTTCTCGTGCTGCACATGACTGGGCGCGGTCTCGACCTGGCGATCATCGGGCTGGCCTTCACCATCCGCGCCGTCTTGGTGGTTCTGCTCGAACTCCCCACGGGCGGCCTCGCCGACGCCATCGGCCGGCGACCCATCGCGCTTACGTCGCAGCTGTTCACCGCCGCTTCCTTCCTAGCCTTGTTGTTCGTGACGGGACCCTTCCTCGCTCTCGTCTATGCCCTCCTTCAGGGCGTTGGAGCTGCTCTTCACTCGGGCGCTCTCGACGCGTGGTACGTGGACGAGCTCAAGCGTCTGGAACCCGGCGTGGAGTTGCAGCCGCACCTGGCGGCCGTGAACGTGTTCCAAGCAGTGGGCATGCTTGCGGGCACCGCGCTGGGTGGCTTCCTGCCACGCCTCACGTCTCACCTGGACCTCTCGTTCCCGCTTTCCGACTTCGGCATCGCTCTCTTCGCCGGCTTGGCGCTGCGGCTGGTCGTCTGGCTCTTCACGTTCTCCCTCATGCGCGAACCCGTGAAACCGCAGGGCAGCGACCCCGTGGGCTTGGCCGGCGTTCCAGCCATCCTCAAGGATGCTTTCGGCCTCTCTCGTTCCATCCCCCAGGTCAGGTGGCTTCTTGTTGCCGCCTTCGCCTCAGGACTCGCCATGGTGAGCATCGAGACTTTCTGGCAGCCGATAGCTGCGTTCACGTTCGGAGCCGGCGCTGACGACAGCGTTCCGTTCGGGGTGCTCGGCACTCTTTCCGGTGTGGCCCTACTGGCTGGCAGCCTGGCCGTCATGCGGTGGGGTAAGAAGTTCCCAGGTGGTCCGGCGGCGCTGGCTGGGTTCAGCACGCTGCTGCGGGGCGGAGCCATCCTCCTCTTCGCCATGATGACCGGCTCCATCGGCCTCGGCGTCACGTTCGCACTCGTTTACTTCGCGCTCGCCACCAGCAACGTGCCGCACGACGCCATCCTGCACGACTCCATCCCTTCGGCGCGGCGCTCCTCCATGATGAGCGTTCACTCGTTGGTGTTCTTCGGTGGCATCGCACTGGCTTCTGGTCCGCTCGGTTGGCTGGCCACCTTGCAGGGTCCCCGCCTCGCGCTGGGCATCGCTGGCGTACTCACCATCCTCTCCAGCCTCGCCTACGTCATGGTGGCGCGGCATATCGGCGCGCCCACACCGAAGGTCAGTCACGTGGTAGCCCGGGGAGAGCCGGATGGCGGCGGCGTACTGTCGTCACCTGCCGAAGAGGCCAAGCACTGAGCCGAACCCGGGCCTCAGCCTCGTGTTCGAGTACCTGGCACGTTCGAGCTGCTGTAACCTGCCCCAATGGCACCTGATGCCCAAGTGACCAGGCTGCGACTGGCTTACGAGGCGCTGCCGCTCAAGGACGAGTTGCGCACCGGCTGGGTCCAGCACGGAGTGCGCGGCGCAGAGTCCGTAGCGGCCCACGCCTGGGGCACGGCCTACCTCTGCCTCCTCTTCGGCGAGGCGGCTGGCGTCGACGTTGGGAGGGCACTGGCCATCGCGGTGCTTCACGACCTTGCGGAGGCCACAACGGGCGATCACGCAGCACGGCTGCATCCGGGGGACCGGAAGGTGACCGAAGCAGCCAAGGCTGCGGCCGAGTACGCCGCCATCGAGAAGCTCTTGCCGGAAGCGGCTACGCACCTGCGCCAGCTGTGGCTCGATTACGAGGAGCGCACGAGTGGCGAAGCGCTATTCGTGCGCGACATGAACCTGCTCGACATGTGTCTCCAGGGCCTCAAGTACGAGCGGGACAGGCGTTACGACCCCGGCGTCCTGATCCCGTCCAAGGGCGGCCACCGGCACTTGGACGAGTTCTATGCGGGCGCACAGGAGCGCTTCAGCACGGACCTCGGCCGCCAACTGTTCGCAGTGGTGCACGCCTGGTACCTGAGCGCTCGCGCAAGCGCGGCCAGGGTCGCAGGGAACTCATCGGAGAGCGACACGTGAACGCCGTAATCCAGACCGACGCACTGAGCAAACTGTTCGGCTCGACGGTAGCCCTGAAGGATCTGACCCTGAGGGTGGACGCCGGCGAGGTGTTCGGCCTGATCGGCCCGAACGGGGCCGGCAAGACGACCACGATGCGACTGCTGCTCGACGCCATCAGGCCCAGCTCGGGCAGTCTGTGGGTGTTCGGGCAGGCGCCCCGCGTGGCCGGCCCGGCGCTGAGGGCACGGCTCGCCTTCCTGCCAGGCGAGCTCAAGCTGGCCAGCAGGGCCACCGGCCGCGAGCTTCTGGCCTTCTACGCCAGGCTGCAGGGCTCGGTGGCACCATCTGAGTACGAAGGCCTGGCCGAGAGGCTCGGGCTGAACCTCGGGGCGCGGGTTGGCTCGCTTTCGAAGGGCAACAAGCAGAAGCTCGGGCTCGTACAGGCGTTCATGCGCGGTGCCGAGCTCCTCATCTTGGATGAACCCACGAGCGGCCTGGACCCCGTGATGCAGCGTGAGTTCCTCAGCTTGGTGCGTGAGGCTCAGGCCGCAGGCAGCACGGTGCTTCTCTCGTCGCACGTGCTCTCCGAGGTCCAGCAGGTGGCCGGCAGGGTGGGCATACTGCGCCGCGGCGAACTCGCCCGGCTCGAGAGCGTGGCTGCGGTCCGGGCCGCCGCACCGCGCCTTGTCCGGGTGAGCGCTTTGGTACCGGACGTGCCTCACGTGCAGGCTGCTCTTGAGGCCCTGCCCGGTGCGACCAGCGTGACCGTGCTCCTGCATGGCGGCGGTGACACCGGCGACGTCGATGCGCGCTACGCCGGCCCCGCGGCGCCCCTCCTGCAGCTCCTCGGCTCGCTGCCCGTGGTCGACCTGGTGCTGGCTGAGCCGGACCTGGAAGAAGCGGTGATGAGCCTGTACTCGGGCGGCCCAACAGAACAGGCACCGTCAGCCGCGACCGAGGTGGGGTCATGATCCTCTTCACCCGTTTCCTGCGGGAGAACCGCCGAGCGCTCATCGTATGGAGCGTCGCCCAAGCAGCCCTCTGCGGGATGTACTTACCGTTCTATCCATCACTTGGGGGTGCCGAACTCACCGAGCTGATGGCCCGTATACCGGACGCGATGCTGGCAGCGTTCGGAATGAGCGGCCCTCTCGACGGCGTCGGCTACACTCACGCCACCATCTTCGGCCTCATCGGCACGCTCCTCCTCATAATCGCCGCCGTCAGCTGGGGCGCCAGGGCCGTGGCGGGAGACGAGGAATCAGGCGCGCTGGAGCTCACCCTCTCCTATCCGGTAACGCGCGCCCAGGTGGTCTGGGAACGCGCCCTCGCCATCGCCGCCCAGACCGCCGTGGTCGCGCTCACCGTGACAGTGGCCATCCTGGTTCTGTCCGGCCCGTCTCAGTTGGGCGTGAGACCTCTGAACGCGCTGGCGGCGGGGTTCGCGTTCTGGCTGTTGGGGCTACTCTTCGGGCTGCTTGCCCTGGCGGCGGGCTGCTTCAGCGGAAGGCCCGGCGTCGCCACAGGCAGTGGCGCTGGCGCGGCAGTGGCGGCCTACCTGGCGCAGACGCTTGGCCAACAGGTCGACGGCCTCGCCTGGCTCGCTCGACTATCACCGTTCGACTGGGCGTTCGGAAGTGACCCGCTACGTAGCGGCCTGTCCGGAAGCGGGCCTGGGCTGCTGGCCGCGGCCTGCCTGCTTCTCGCCGCGGTAGCGGCGTGGGGTCTACGAAGGCGCGACGCCGGCACCTGAGCGCTCGCGAACGACCCGTGACCCGGGTTCTCCGGCAGGCGCCGTAGCACATGGCACACCTGAGCTTGGTGGCACGAGCACTTGCGCGCGGCCGGCCGATGTAAGAGAATCTCCATCCAGAAGGGGCGCCCGATACCGTGCAACGCGACATCCACTTCTACAAGGAAGCGCAGCTCAAGAACCTACTCATGGACGTGCGTTCCTTGGCGGCTCAGAAGCGCCTGGAGGCCATCTTCGACGTAGAGCTGTTCTCGTTCGCCCGAACGGTGGACGCGGTGCTGGCCGCCCCCACGAGGGAGACGGGAGAGGCCGCCCTGCACGAAGGGCGCGAACTTTTGCGCCGGCTCAGAGAAGCTCCGGACAAGTCGAGCGACGATCTGCTGCTGCGGTAGCGATGTGCTCCCACCAGGCGCGCCGGTTAGGTACCGTAGCCCACATGGACATCGTCATCCTGCCCACCGCCCGGCACGCCGAACGCCTCACGGCCCGCTTAGTGGCCGACCGCGTGAACGCCAAGCCGAACCTGGTCCTAGGCTGCGCCACAGGCCGCACCATGGAGGGCATCTACGACGCCCTCGTCGAAGCTTCGACGGAGCATCACCTGGATTTCTCCGGCGTCCGCACCTTCAACTTGGACGAATACGTGGGCGTCGGCGGCGACGATGAACGCTCCTACCGGCATTACATGAACCGCTACCTCTTCTCCCGCGTGAACATCGATCTGGCGAACACGCATGTTCCGAACGGTCTGGCGGCAGACCTTGATGAAGAATGCACAGCGTACGAAGCCGCCATCCAGGCTGCCGGCGGCATAGACCTGCAGCTGTTGGGGCTCGGCTCCAACGGCCACATCGGCTTCAACGAACCGCTCTCGGGCTTCCAGTCACGCACGCGGGTGCAGCCGTTGGCACCGCACACGCGCGAACAGAACGCCGGCATGTTCGGAGGTGACCCGGCCGCCGTGCCTACCACGGCCCTGACGATGGGCATAGGCACCATCCTCGAGTCCCGCGAGGCCCTGCTGGTGGTCACCGGCGAACACAAAGCCGACATCCTGGCCCAGACCCTCGAGGGACCCGTGGCCAGCGTAATCACCGCCACCGCCCTTCAGTTCCACCGCCGCTGCCACGTCATCGCGGACGAGGCCGCCGCTGCGAAGCTGCGACTCAAGGAGTTCTACCGGGCGGAGGTCGACCAGCTGCCCGCCTGGCGCAGCTACCTGAGCAACCTGGACTGAAACATCACGCCTAGCACCACCTAGCACTCGGCTCAGTACCTGAACGCACGCCGCTGACGCACCACGGCGTTACCATCCATTAGGCCGGGCTCCGGACAAGTGCCCGGAGCCACATTCGACCAGATGAAGGGGACGACGCAATGGAAACCTGGCTAACCACGCTCAAGACCGACACACCGCAGCAGGGGTTCGAACTCGCGATCAAGATGGCGCGCATGGGCGTGAAATACACTCAGCCCTCTGCCGAGGTGCGTGACTCGTTGAGAGACTCCTACGCCACCAACGCCGACAGCCTCACCTGGGCTTCCGAGGTCGTGGCCATCAACTTCCAGACGGTGGCGGCTGCCAACAACTACTGGCGCTA
>CAZVTS010000023.1:0-32548 GCA_964630175.1 uncultured bacterium | reverse complement strand
GGACCGTGGTGCGCCACCTCGCCGATCTCCTCCAGATCCTTCGTGAGGCGCGCCACCAGGTGACCCGTCTTCTGCTCGTCGTAGTAGCCGAACGAGAGCTTCTGGAGGTGATCGAAGGCGCGCTTGCGCATGTCCGTCTCGATGTTTATGCCCAGCATGTGGCCCCAGTAGGTGACCGTGTAGAGGAGCCCGGTGTTGAGCAGGTAGACGGCCGTGAGCCCCGCCGCTGCCACGCCGATGCTCACCCAGTGACCGCTCGGCAGGAGCCGGTCGATGAACAGCTGCACCGCGATGGGGAAGCTCAGCTCGAGCACGCCGGACACCACGGCCGAGAAGAAGTCCAGGAAGAAGAGCCGCTTGTAGGGCCGGTAGTAGCCGAAGAACCGCCTTAGCACCCAGAGATGGTACAGGAGGGGTGCGGTGCGTGTCGTCGCGGGGGTGGGGCAGGCTTCGCGACCCGGGCGCCTGGCCACAGGTGGGTCGGTCCGGTGCGTTAGGCTCGCTATCCATGGCGCGCTCCAGGGTCGGTTTCTTCCAGGGCCTGACGGCCAGTTTCCCCATCGCGCTCGCGTACTTCCCGGTGGCCATCAGTTTCGGCGTGGCCGCCGGCAAGAGCGGTTTCTCGCTCGCCGAAGCCACCTTCATGAGCCTCGTCATCTACGCCGGTGCGAGCCAGTTCCTGGCCCTCGCCCTCATCGCCGGCGGGGCCGGGCCCTTCCTCGCCATCGTGTCGCTACTCATGCTCAACGCACGGCACCTGCTTTACGCGCCCGCACTGCTGGAGCGGGTGGGGCGCACGGAGCAGGGCGGGAAGCCCATGCGCATGCCGTGGCTGTGGGCGCACGGACTCACGGACGAGGTGTTCGCCAGTGCTCTCGGCCGCCTGGCCATGAGCGGCGCCCGCTGGACGGAGCCGTGGCAGGTGGGCATGGGCATCGGGGCTTACCTCTCGTGGGTCTCGGGGACCGCCGTGGGGGCCCTGCTGGGCGGCGGTGCGTTCGAGCGGTGGCCCGCGGTGGACGCAGGCCTGGGCTTCCTGATGCCCACGCTGTTCCTCTCTCTGCTGCTGGCCATGGTGGAGAGGCGGCACTGGCCGGTGGTGGTGGCGGCGGTGGGCGCCTTCGCGCTGGGCAGCGCGCTCTTCTCGGTTAGCACCGGCATCCTGCTCGGCATGCTGGCCGGCGGCGTCGTGGGCATGCTCACCGGCGGAGCTCCGGAACCGGCGGCGCGCCCATGAGCCTCGAGTACGTGATCATCTGCGTCGCCGTGGGCGCCGGTACGTACCTGTTCCGCTACCTGCCCACGCGGCTCGGTGGCCGCGCTTCCGGGCGCGCCATGCGCGGGCCGCTCGGGGCTTTCCTCGCCAGCGTGGGCGTGGCCTCCGTGGCCGCGCTGCTGGCAGCCGCGCTGGAACCCTACGCTCTGGCCGCGGCCGGGAGCGGCAACTGGGCGTCGGCCGCTGGGGCTGCCTCGGGCCTGGGCGTCACCTTCGTGCTGTTCCGGTGGCGCAAGGACGTGGCGGTCGCCACCCTGGCGGGCGCCGCGGTGTACGGGCTGGTGTTCTGGCTGGCTGCCTGAAGCTCGCTGCAACAGTGCACTACCGGTCGGGCCGGCGGCGGCTACCAGGCGCACGAGCCGGGGGAGTTGTGGCGGGCGCGGGGCGTGATACACTTCACGAGTCCGTAAAACTCTTTAGGTCGCAGGAAAACTGGGCACCTCGCGCATTCCAGGAGGATCACATGTTCGTCAGTAGACTCCGTAGCCTCGTTCTCGCCATGGTGGCGTTCAGCGCCCTGGCGGTAGGCCTGGCACAGCAGGACCTCGTCATCGCCGTCGGTACCGACGCGGTGACCCTGGACGTTCACGCTGTGACCGACACTCCCACCTTCAACGTCACGGGCCACATCTTCGAGACGCTGTTCAGCCTCACCCCCGAAGGCAACGTGGTGCCGCACCTGGCTACGGGCTACACGATCAACGATGACGGCACCGTGGTGTCCATCACGCTCCGCGACGACGTGTTCTTCCACGACGGCACCAAGTTCAATGCCGAGGCAGTGAAGGCCAACATCGAGCGCATCAAGGACCCGGCGCTGGCCAACGCGTTCGCCACGCTCATGGGCGCGGTCAACGGCGTTACCGTCACCGGCGAGTACAGCGTGGACCTGCACCTGGACGCCCCCTTCGCGCCGCTCCTGCCGCACCTCACTCACGCCTCGCAGGCCATCATGGCGCCGTCCAGCATGGGCGACGAGAACGTGCACCAGAACCCCGTGGGCACCGGGCCGTTCGTGCTGGATTCCTGGGTCCGCGGCGAGCAGCTGAGGCTCGTGCGCAACGACAACTACTGGCGTGCCCCCACCAAGCTCGACTCCCTGACCTTCCGCCCGCTCTCTGAAGGCGCCACTCGCATCGCGCTCGTGCAGACGGGCGCCGCGCACGTGGCTACCCACGTGCCGCCGCAGGACGTGGAGCGCATCGACGCGCTGGATGACGTGACGGTGCACAAGGTCGACAGCATGCGCACCATCTACATCTTCTTCAACAACTACCGCGCACCGTTCACGGACCAGCGAGTGCGTCAGGCGCTCAACTACGCCGTCGACAAGGAAGCCATCGTCGAGTTCGTGCTCGGCGGCGCCGGCCGCGTTTCTGACGCCGCCATCGCCCCCGGCGTGTTCGGCTACACCCCCACCGGCGTTTACGAGTACAACCCGGAACGTGCCCGCGAGCTGCTGGCCGAAGCCGGCTTCCCGAACGGTATGGACATCACGCTCCATAGCCCCACGGGCCGCTACATGCAGGACATCCAGATCGCCGAAGCCGTGCAGAGCTACCTCGCGGACGTCGGTGTGAACGCCACCATCATCACGCTGGAGTGGGCCTCCTACCTGGCGGACATCGGGCGCCCGGCAGAAGAGAGCGTCTCGCAGCTCGGCCTGATGGGCTGGGGCGTCTCCACCGGCGACGCCGACCAGGGCCTCTACAACGTGCTCCACGGCTCGCAGGTGGTGCCGTTCGGCTCCAACCGCTCGCTCTACGACAGCGCGCGCTTCAACGACCTCCTCGACCGCGGCCGCATCGAGACGAACGAGGACGCACGCCGCGCCATCTACGCGGAGGCGCTGCAGGTGGCCTTCGAAGAGGCACCCTGGCTGTACCTCCACACCGAGCGTCAGCTGGTGGCCATCCGCGACAACGTCAAGGGCCTCGAGGTCCTCGCTACCGAGCGCATCTACGCTTACGGAGCCAGCATCGAGTAACAGACCGCGCCGGGCAGGACCCGGACGCCTTGGCAAGTAAGTGAGATCCGTGCGCGGCGCCGTTCAGTAGGCGCCGCGCACTCTTGCTGCTGCAGCCGAGAGGCGATCGCATAGGTAGGCTACCGGCGCGGCCGCGCCGCACCCTCGACGCGTGCGGGCCACGGCTTGCACCCTGCGCCACGACTGGTCATCATCAGGCATGTCCGAGACCCACGGTCCGAAGCCGGGTGAGGGCGCCCGTGGCAAGTCGAGCACCGACGCCATACGGCGGCGCTTCGACAACGACGTGGAGAGGTTCTCCAACCTGGTCACGGGGCAGAGCGCCACCATCGACGCCCCGCTCGTGCTGGACCTCATCGTGAACGCGGCAGCCGCCACGACTCCGCACGCCACGCGGTCGCTGGACGTTGGGAGCGGCGCCGGCAACTACACCCTCAAGCTGCTCGAGGCGCTCCCGCGCCTGGACGTTGATCTGGTGGACCTCAGCGCCCCCATGCTCGAACGCGCGAGCCTGCGCTTGGAGGGCGTGGCGCGCGGGGCCGTGAGGACCGTGCAGGCCGACGTTCGCGAGGTGAACCTGGAGGCGGGCGGCTACGACATCGTGCTGGCGGCCGCCACCCTGCACCACCTGCGCACGCCGCAGGAGTGGAGGCACGTGTTCGAGAAGCTGTTCCGGGCGCTGCGCCCCGGCGGCTCCTTCTGGATAAGCGACCTGGTGCTACACGACCTGCCGGCCGTGCAGGACCTCATGTGGCGGCGCTACGGCGAGTACCTGGTGGCGCTGAAAGGTGAGGAGTACCGCGACCACGTGTTGGACTACATCGAGGAGGAGGACTCGCCGCAGTCGTTGGCCTTCCAGTTGGACCTGCTCGCCCGGGTGGGCTTCAGGAACGCCGAAGTGCTCCACAAGAACGGGCCCTTCGCCGCCTTCGGAGCCGTGAAACCATCGGACTGACGCGCGAGCCGAGACCGGCAGGTCAGGCGCCCAGGCGCCCGTCCAGCTCCACGTTCACGACCGACAGCCAGTAGGCCATGCCCCAGGGCAGCGCGGCGTCGTTGAAGTCGTACAGCGGCGTGTGCAGTTGGCCGCCGCCCGGGCCCTCGTGGCTGTTGTTGCCGAGCCACATGAAGTTGCCCGGCACGCGCTGCAGCATGAAGGAGAAATCCTCGCCGCCGGTGCTGGGCCGTATTGCCGGGTTCACCTTCACGTCGTTGCCAAGCTGGCGAACCGCCGTGACCGCCGAGGCCGTCGCGGCGGCCTCCGTTACGGTGGGCATGGCGTTCCAGCTGAGCGTTGCGTTGGCCGTGGCGCCGGCGGCGACCGCGTGAACGTGCGCCAGTTCGCGGATGCGTTGCTCGAGCAGGGCCTGAACCTCGGTGCTGAACGCGCGCATGGTGCCGCCCAGCACGAGCCGGCTAGGCATGACGTTGAGCGCGTCGGGCGAACCCGCCTGGATGTGCCCAACGCTGATGATGGCGGGCTCGAGGGCGGGCACGTTGCGGGCCACCACCGCCTGCAGGGCGCTTATGTAGCCGGCAGCTATGACCGTGAGGTCCTGCGTGAGGTGCGGACCGGCGCCCCCGTGGCCGCCTGTCCCCAGGAACTCCACCGTGAAGCGCCCGGACGCGGCCAGCATGGGGCCGGTGCCCGTGCCGAACTCGCCCACGGGCAGGTGCGGCGCGGAGTGCATGCCGAAGATGCGGTCGCAGGGGAACTTCTCGAACAGGCCCTCGGCCAGCATCTTCTTCGCCCCGCCGCGGCCCTCCTCGGCGGGCTGGAAGATGAAGTGCACGGTGCCGGCGAAAGCGGGGTTCTGGGCGAGCAGCCGTGCGGCGCCCAGGAGCATGGACGTGTGCCCGTCGTGCCCGCAGGCGTGCATCTTGCCGGGGTGCGTGGAGGAGTAGGCGAAGCCGTTCGCCTCCTCTATGGCCAGCGCGTCCATGTCGGCGCGCAGGCCGATGGCGCGCCCGCCCTCACGTGCGCCGCGCACCGTGGCCACCAGGCCGGTGCCGCCCAGCGGCGTCACGTCCTGGATGCCCCACTGTGCGAGCTTGGCGGCCACCAGGGCGGAGGTGCGCACCTCCTCCAGGCCCAGCTCGGGATGAGCATGGATGTCGTGCCGGATGGCCACGATGTCGTCCAACCCCTGGGTAGCCAAGCCTAGGAGGCCGCCGGCGGCCCTGTTGACGGAGGCGGGGACTGCGGTGTCGGTTGAACTGCTGGCCATGATCGAAGCTCCTTATGAACGGGTGGCGTGAGCGGCTCTTAGTGGCTGCCTGAACTGCTGTTGCTGGTGAACCCATGCTAGCCCGCAGGCGGCGCGCCTCCAGTGGTCTCCAGCTCCTGTACGGACCGCGCTGCCGGGGGCGCCGCGGCGCCCTCTCCGTGGCGTAATGTGGCTACTGAACATGTTGCACGTGAAACATCTGGCGGTGAACATCGGTCCGCGCGGCTCCACCACGGACGGGGAGCGGGCCGCGGGCGCTTACGTGGCCGGGGCCTTCGCAGAGATGGGCCTGAAGGCCACCACCGAGCCGTTCACCTCCACCGTGTCGGGCTGGCGCCCGTTCGCCGTGGCGGCTCTCGTGGCCCTGGCGGCCACGGTGCTGTTCCTGTTCGTGAACCGCGGCGTGGCCGCGCTGCTGGCCGTGATCCTCCTGGCCGCCACCGTCTCCGTGTTCCTCGAGATGTACTTCAGGCCCAACTTGCTCAGGCCGTTCATCCGCAAGGGCCAGAGCCAGAACGTGCTGGCGCGGGTGCCCAGCGCCGGTGCGGCCCCGGACTCCGCGCCGCGCCGCAAGGTGGTGCTGGTGGCGCATATGGACACGCACCGCACGCCGTGGGTGTTCACGAGCCCCGGGCGCCTGGCGTTCTTCAAGACCATGACCACGGTGGGAGTGGTGGCGTTCGTGCTCAGCGCCGTGCTCTTCATCCTCTTCGCTGCCACCGGCGCCCCGTGGCTCAAGTGGGTGGCGCTGGCCTTGACGCCGGTGCACCTCACCGTGTTCGCCCTCACCTGGCAGCCGGACACCACGCCGTACACGGCCGGCGCCAACGACAACGCCACCGGCGTCGGGGTGCTGCTGAACTTGGGTGAGCGCCTGGCGCGCGAGCCGCTCGCCAACACCGAGGTGTGGCTGCTTGCCTCCGGCTGCGAGGAGGTCGGCTCCGTAGGAGCGCAGGCGTTCGTGAAGCGCCACCGCCACGAGCTCGAGAACACGCTGGCCATCAGCATCGACAACGTAGGCGGGCCTGGCGCGGGCGTGTGCTACACCAGCGTGGAGGGAATGGTCTTCCCGCTCAAGCCGTCCCCGGAGCTGTTCGCGCTGGCCGAGGAACTGCGCGCCGAGCACCCGGAGCTGAACGCCTACTCGCTGCCGTACACCACGCTGCACACTGACGCCACCTGCTTCATGGCCAACGGCGTGCCTTCGCTCTCCTTCGTGGGACTCACGCCGGACGGCCGCATCCCGAACTGGCACGTGGTCAGCGACGTGTTCGAGAACGTGGACGAGACCACGGTGGAGCGCACCGAAGAGTTCGTGTGGCGGCTCCTCCAGCGCCTGGACCTTCGGGCCTGAAGCGCCCTTCAGACGGCCCACGCGCGCCATAAACGCAACCCACATGAAGCGTCCGTAGCATCGACGGCACCAAGGTCGGAACCCGCGAACGGGCGGGTGCGCCCTGGATCGGAGTTGCAGCATGAGACGAACGTTCCTAGCTTGCCTGCTGGCCGGTGCGCTCGCCCTGTCCGCCGTGTTGGCGTCCCCAGTCGACTACGTTCTCGATCCGGTCGCCAGCCAGGCCGGCTTCGCCATCGGCGAGAACCTGCTCGGGCGCGAGACCACCGCGGTCGGAACGACGCAGGCGGTCGCGGGCGGTGTGACGCTGGACGCCGCCGACCCCTCCGTTCTGGTGTTCCACACCTTCCAGGTGGACGTCAGCACCCTCACCACCGACGACCGCCAGCGCGATGGACAGATCAGGAACCGCATCCTCCAGACGAACAACGCCGCCAACCAGTACGTGACCTTCGTGCCGCAGCAGGCGGTGGGGCTCGAGCTTCCGTTGGTGGCCGGCGCCACCCAGACCGTCGAACTGGTGGGTCAGCTGACCATCAAGGGCGTGACCAAGGAGGCCGTGTTCGAGCTCGAGCTGCACGCGCTGTCGGACACCGAGCTGCGCGGAACCGCCACCACGGTGGTGTGGCTGGAGGACTTCGGGCTCAGCGTGCCCCGCGTGCCGCTCGTGGCTCGGGTGGACGAGTACGTGACGCTGACTCTCGATTTCGTCCTCGTAGCCGACCTCTAGGGTCCGGCTGGCAGCCTCACTCCGTGGCGTCCTCGCCCTCCATGCCGCGCGGCACGGGTAGTTTCAGCTTCAGGAGGCGGCTGCCCAGCCTCACCACCACCGTCACCAGGGTGCCCACGCCCAGGGCCCAGGACGGACTGAGGAAGCTGACGAAGTAGTAGGAGAGCGCCCCTAACGCGGCGGCGGACGCGTAGAAGTCGCCGAAACGGTAGAAGATGCCGGGCACCTTGCCCGAGAGCACGTCCCGCAGCACCCCGCCGCCCACGCCCGAGACGGCGCCGGCGAAAACCGTGCCCCACATGCCCATGCCGTACTGCACCCCGCGCTCGGCGCCGAGCGCGGCGAAGATGGCCAGGCCCACCGTGTCAAGCACGTACAGGAGCCGGCTCTCCTCCCTGATCCGGTGTGGCAGGAAGAAGATGGCCAGCGCGGTGGCGGCCACTACCCAGAGGAGCGGCTCGTTGGTGAAGTTGCTGGGCGGCAGCACGCCCACGATGACGTCGCGGATGGAGCCCCCGCCGATGGCGGTGGCTGAGGCCAGAACCAGCACCCCGATGAGGTCGAAGCGCTTGCGGAGGGCGATGAGGGCGCCCGTGGCCGCGAAGGTGAGGGTGCCGATCCAGACGAGCAGATCTACGAGCGTCACGAAGGCAGCATAGTGGAACGGAGACGGCGGCGGCCGTGTACTCCCGGACACGGTGCCACCAGGTTGCGCAGGCCCGGCGCGCGTGCCACACGGATATACTGACCCCCACACAGACAAGTCCTGAACGTGGAGGGAATGAGAATGGTGCCCATGAGTAAGCGCGTCCACCGTTTCGCGACCTTGCTGCTGCTTAGCGCCGGCCTGATGCTCGGGCTCGCGTTCGCGCAAGGGATCGCCATCAACGTGGCTTCCGGTCCGGCGGAGTACGTGTCGGGCGGAGACGCTCGCCTCGTCATCAGCGTGCCGGCCGGCGTGAGCTGGTCGAACGTGAGCGTCTGGGCCGGCACTCGCAACGTCACCCGCAGCTTCTCCGCCAACGCGGCCGGCGATCAGCTGCAGGGCGTGGTGAGCGGCCTGCCCCTCGGCGACACCGTCATCACGGTGCTCGCCGGCATGTACAAGGAGCAGCTCACGCTGACGAACTACCCCATAACGGGCCCCATGTTCGCCGGGCCCAAGCAGGAAGTGTTCCTCTGCTCCACGGATTCGCACCGGGGCAACGCCATGCTGGGCGCCATCCTGGACGACCAGTGCAGCGTGGAGCGCCAGGTGGACTTCGTGTACTACTCCGCCGAGAACGGCTTCCAGCCGTACGACGCCGCCGCCGGTAGGCCCGAGGACATGACCACCGTTACCCTCGCGAACGGAGCCACGGTGGACTTCATCGTGCGCTGGGAACGCGGCACCATCAACCGCTTCATCTACTCCATCGCCATGCTCTCACCCCGCAGCCAGGCTGGTGAACGGCCGGACCTGAGCGGCTGGAACCGGCGCCTCGTTTACCAGTTCCAAGGCGGCGTGGGCGTGGGCCACTACCAGGGCAACCCGAGCCGCAGCAACATGCTCAACCCCGAGCTCCTGAGCCGCGGTTACGCGGTGGCCTACTCCACCGCCAACAAGACGGGCGAGCATTACGACCTGATCGTGGGCGGCGAGACGGCGCTCATGGTGAAGGACCGCTTCGTGACCGCTTACGGCATACCCGACTACACCGTGGGCGTGGGCGGCTCCGGCGGCGGCATCCAGCAGTACGTGTACTCGCAGAACCACCCCACCCTGCTCGACGCCGCCATCCCCCAGTACTCGTACCCGGACATGGTGACGCAGACCATCCACGTGGGCGACTGCGAACTGCTCGAGCGCTGGTTCGACACGAAGGTGGCGCAGGATCCGAACTCGCGCTGGGCGGACTGGGAGCAGCGCACCCTCATCGAGGGCATGGCCGCCTGGAACGACCTCCCCAACGTGTACTTCGGTGGGGCCGAAGGCCTCTCCGAATGCGTGAACGGCTGGCGCGGCCTCTCCCCGCTGGCCCTCAACCCGCACTTCGGCACCGCTCCCGGCGTCACCGGCGAACAGCAGGTCGGCACGCAGTGGAGCCACTTCGAGGACGCGGTGAACGTGTACGGCCGCCGCGACGACGGTTTCGCGCGCAGCACGTGGGACAACGTGGGCGTGCAGTACGGCCTGGGCGCGCTCGTGAACGGCGACCTCTCGCCGGCCGAGTTCCTCGATCTCAACGCCTTCGTGGGCGGCTGGAAGGACCAGACGGAGATGGTGCAGGAGGGCTGCCCGTTCATCGAGCAGCTGTGCGAGGACCCCGCCCAGTTCGACCCCTGGAGCGCCCGCAACATGCTGCTGAGCGTGGACGGCCAGACTCCCGCGGCGCGCACCACGGCCGACGAGGGCGCCATCCGCGCCGTGATGGAATCCGGCCTGTACTACACGGGCAAGCTCAACATCCCCACCATCGACTGGCGCAACTACCGGGAGCGCGAGCTGGACATGCACAACACCGTGCAGTCGTTCGCCACGCGCGCCCGCATCCGCGAGGCCGGTTCGCCCGAAGCCAACATGGTCATCTGGTTCACGGACATCCTGCCGTTCGAGTACCTGCACGACCAGACGATGCTGGCGTTCGAGGTCATGGACGAATGGATGGGCAACCTGAAGCGGTTCCCAGGCATGAGCGTGGCGGCGGCTCGCCCCGCCCGCGCGGTCGATAGCTGCTTCGACGCCGCCGGAGAGCTCATCTACGCCGGCGCCGACGCCTGGTGGGGCATCCTCGATGACCACCCGGCCGGCCCCTGCACGGAGCAGTTCCACATCTACTCCACCAGCCGCATAGTGGCCGGTGGCCCCATCACCGGCGACGTCTACAAGTGCGCGCTGCAGAGCGTGGACGAAGCCATCGCCAAGGGCCTGTACGGCGCCTGGCAGCCGAACGCCGCCGAGCGCAGCCGCCTGCTGGAGATCTTCCCCACGGGCGTGTGCGATTACAGCCAGCCGGGGGTCCTCTGGTAGAGCGCTTCCTCCCGGCTGGAGGGCCGGGCTAGGAGGCAAGCTGTTCAGTTGATTCCAGCAGGTTCCGAACTGCACCACTTCCCCGCGGAGTGGAGCAGTTCGGAACCTTGCCGTTAAGGGGCGTCGAGCGCGCGCCCCTACCGGTCCCACCGCACTGTGTACTCGGCCCTTCTTCGGCGTTCGCCGATGAGCCGGCCAATGGCCTAAAGTACTTCTTACAAGAGGTTTATAAAGCCGCTTGTGAAAGATGGTATCAAGACCTCACCCTTGGCCCAGCGCTGCTCGGCCCGCTAGCAACGACATCGATCACACGTACGGAGGTGACCGGAGAGCCAGGCGAGGCACTTCTCTAGCAGACAGACAGGCAGCCCAAAGCACCCCGCCGGGGTGGCCAGACCGGACCACACCGCGAACCAAGTCGGAGGCAACAACTAGATGCGACGCAAGCCCAAAGCAAACAGCACCCTGAAGACGCTGGCCGCGCTTCTCCTCTCGCTCCTCGTCGGCCTGGCGGCCGCTCAGAGCCGCACCGACGCGCGCGTGGTGGAGCAGGAGCACCAGCGCGGCATCGTGGAGCTCTACGAGGCCATCACGCCGCTCCAGTCCGTGGCCAGCTTCATGACCATCGGCGCTCACCCGGACGACGAACGCTCCAGCCAGATCGCGCTCCTCTCGCGCGGCATGGGCGTGCGCAGCATCACCGTCACCGCCAACCGCGGTGAAGGTGGTCAGAACTCCATCGGTACCGAGTACCGCCAAGCCCTCGGCGTGCTCCGCAGCCGCGAGATGGAACAGTCCAGCGCCGCGTTCAACGTGGAGCTGTTCTTCCTCAGCGAGAGCTTCGACGACCCCATCTTCGACTTCCGCTTCAGCAAGTCCGCCGTGGAGACCCTCGAGATCTGGGGCGAAGACGTGATGATGGAGAAGCTCGTGCGCGCCATCCGCGAGAGCCGCCCCGACATCATCTTCACCAACTTCCAGGACGTGTTCGGGCAGCACGGTAACCACCGTGCCATGGCTTACGCCGCTGAGCAGGCCTTCACGCTGGCCGGCGACCCCGACGCCTACCCGGAGCACTTCGACATGGGCCTCGAGCCGTGGCAGGCCGCCAAGTTCTACCTGCCCGCCGGGCGCGGCAGCGGGCAGGCCGACTTCGAGCTGGAAGCCACCCTCACCATCCCCACCGGCTCCTACAACCAGTTCTTCGGCGCCACCTACGAGCAGCTCGGCCAGCAGTCGCGCGCCTACCACCGCAGTCAGGACATGGGCAGTTGGGCCGAGGAGCGTAACGGCTCCTCCTCCCTGCACCTCGCCGCCTCGTTCGTCACCGACGCCGAGACGGACACCTCGCTCTTCGCCGGCCTGGCTTACACCGTGGCCGACCTGGCCGAGGGCCTCAGCAACGCCACCCTCGCCGGGCAGCTGAAGCAGGTGCAGGCCGAGATCGACGCGACCTTCGCCGCGTTCCCTGACTTCGCTCACGTGCAGGGCCACATCGCCGGCGCCCTCACCGGCGTGCGCGCGGCGCGCGCCACCCTGGCCGCCGCCGACGACGTTGACGCCGCCACCGCTGCCGACATCGACTTCCGTCTGGCGCAAAAGGAGCTCGAACTCCAGGTCGCCAGCCGCAAGGCGCTCTCCCTCGTTAGCCGCGTCATCGCTGCCAACCCCGAACTCACCCGCGGCGGCACCACCGTTGTCACGGTCAGTGCCTACCTCGGCGGCGACGTCGACGTGCAGGACGTGGAACTGAACCTCGTGGCCCCCGCGGGCTGGACCGTGGAACGCACCGGCGACGACAGCACCGGCGCCTCGCTCGCCAACGGCCAGACCGTCAAGCAGACCTTCCAGGTCACCGTGCCCGAAGACGCCGCTTACTACAACCCCTACCGCCGCAACGCCAACCCGTTCCGCGCCTACGGCGACGTGTACGGCGTGGTGAGCTACACCGTCGGCGGCGAGCGCTTCGAGTTCTCCCTCGACTCGCGCGACATAATCGGCGTTCTGCCCGACGTGTCGCTGCGCGTTACCCCCGAGAACCTCGTCTTCAACACCCTGCGCCCCACCGACCTCCAGATGAGCGTCGCCGCCATCAACTACGTGGACGGCGCCGTCGACACCACCATCACCGTGGACGCCCCCCTGGGCTGGACCGTGGAGCCCGCCTCCATCGACCTGAGCTTCAACCGCAAGGGCGACGCCCGCGGCGCCACCTTCACGCTGGTGCCGGGCGCCGACATCACCGAAGGCTCCTACGACTTCGCCGTGCACGCCACGGGCCAGGCCAACAGCAGCAACAACGTGCGCATCATCAGCTACGAGCACGTCGGCAAGACCTACCTCATCGAAGGCTCCACCGCCAACGTGAAGGTGCTCGAGGTGGCGTTCGATCCTAACCTCCGCATCGGCTACGTGGCCGGCGGCTCCGACCTCGTGTACGAGGGCCTGCGCCAGATCGGCATGAACGTCGACCTCCTCTCCGAGGACGACCTCACCACCGGCGACCTCAGCCGCTACGACTCGATCGCCGTGGGCATCTACACCTACCGCCTGCGCCCCGACCTGATGGCCGCCAACGAGCGTCTCATGCGCTGGGTGGAAGGCGGCGGCAACCTGCTCGTCCAGTACCACCGCCCCGCCGACGCCTGGAACGTGGACACCGTGCCGCCATACCCCATCACCCTCGGCCGCGTCTCGCTGCTCTCGCGCGTCACGGCTGCGGATGGTGAGGTCGTGATCCTCGAGCCCACCAACCCGCTCATGACCACGCCGAACCAGATCACCAGTGCCGACTTCGACGGCTGGGTCAAGGAGCGCGGCCTCTACTTCGCCGAAGAGTGGGACGACCACTACACCTCGCTGTTCAGCGTCACCGACGCGCAGTGGCCCGACACTTGGGACGAGGTACCGTTCCTCGGCTCGATGCTCACCACCGAACTCGGCAGTGGCCGCTACACCTACACGAGCCTCGTGCTGCACACGCAGATCGAGAACAACGTGCCGGGCGCCTACCGCCTGTACGCCAACCTGCTCACCCCGCCCGCGGCGGAGTAAGCTCACTGACTTCGCTGCAGAGCACATGAGGCTCTGAGCCCAAGGTTCCGAACCGCACCAGTTCAAGCGCAACTGGTGCGGTTCGGAACCTTCGCATTCGGAGACACCGCGCGCCCCCCCGAACACGCCACGAGGCGCGAACGGCGCGCCACCGCGCACCACCTGGGTCAACGCGACACGCGCGCGAAGGGTGCGAACCTGACGAGCATGGATACAGCCAGCGACCAAGTAGCCAGCAAGCACGACCTCAACGCCGCCTACATGCCCGAGAACATGGACCCGCGGCCGAACATGCTCTTCAAGGGCAACGGCATGACCACCCTCTACCTCAACCTGCCGCCTGGCAAGGCCATGCCCGTGCACGACCATGCCGGCTGCCAGGTGACGGTGGTGGCCATGCAGGGCGAAGCGAACATGGTGGTGGCCGACCTGCCGCACTAGCTCAAGCAGGGTGAGCTGCTCACCTTCTCGGGCGAACTGCAGGTGGAACCCCGCAACGATAGCGACGCGCCGTGCGGTCTGCTCATCCTGCTGGCCGAAACCAACCCCTGACCCACTAGCGGGCTTCGGCACGCCGGCAGCGAAGGCGGCTCCGTTTAGAGGGCGGGCGAACCGCCTGAACGGAGGACGTGGGCCTCATACCTAAGACGGATGTGCGGGAGGTGGGGCGGGCTCTACCCTTGGTGCAACGGGGCGAGCGCGCCCCCGCCTAGTTAACCCGTCACTAGCCGCTGGGCGGCTAGGCCCAAGCGAGGAAGGGTGACCCGCATGACCGAAGAGCAGAAGACCACCAACCAGCAGACCGGCAGGACCGTGACCGAAGAGTTCCGCGTTTCAGGCGAAGCGGTGCTAGCCAAGGTGAAGGAACTGGTGCGCGAGGGCAACGTGCGGCGCATCACCATCAAGAACGACGAGGGCAAGGTGCTCATCGAGATCCCGCTCACCATCGGCGTCGTCGGCGCCGTGCTCCTGCCCGTGTGGGCCGCCATCAGCGCCATCGCCGCCCTGGTGGCCAACCTCACCATCAGCGTGGAGAAGGTGGCCGACGCCGACCGCGCCGCTCCTGCCCCGGGCGCCGAGAAGGCGAGCACGGACCTCACCACGCACTGAGCCACTACCACCCGAACGTGCGCTAGGCTGCGCGCTCCACTGATACAGTCGGTATCAACAGTGAGCGCGCAGCCGAGTTCTTCCAGGTCAGGTCACACCGCCGCCGGCCCCGAAGCCCCGCCCATCAGAACGGACGAGCTCAGGGTGAGCCTGGGCGGCGTCAACATAGTGGAGGACATTTCCTTCACGCTCAAGCGTGGCGAGCTGGCGCTTCTCACCGGCCCCAACGGGGCCGGCAAGAGCACGCTCCTGCGCGCCCTCGTGGGCCTGCTCCCGAGCCGTGGCGACGTGGAGCTGTTCGGCCGACCGAACAGCGGCTTCAGCGCCCGCGAGCAGTTCGTGTTCGTGCCTGACGAACCCGCCCTGTACGAAGACCTCACCCTGCGCGAGCACGCCCGCTTCAACGCCCTCGTGTACCAGTCGGACGGCGCCGACGAGCGCGCGCTCGAGTGGCTCGAGGAGTTCGGGCTGGGGGAGAAGCTCGACGAGTTCCCCGGCACGCACTCGCGCGGCATGCGCCAGAAACTCTCGCTCTCGCTCGCGCTCGGCCTCGAGCGGCCCCTCACCCTGCTCGACGAACCGTTCAACGGGCTCGACCTGCCCTCGCAGGAACTGCTGGCGGACGCGCTGCGGGCGCGCGCTTCGGCCGGCGGCGCCGTGCTGCTCACCGGGCACCAGCAGGAGCTCACGGAGCGGCTGCGGCCCAGGTTGCTCGAACTGCGTGACGGGCTGCTGCGCGGATGATCAGGAGCGGCGGCGCCGGCGCCGTGCCCTACCTGCGGCGCCGCACGGTGGGCCGCGCCGCCGAGTCGTACCGCCGCTGGATCGGCCGCGCGGTGGGCTGGTGGACGATCCTCTACCTCATCTTCTGGCTCGTGATCTTCATCATCGCGGGGCTTGAGACCCTCACGCCCCTGCCGCAGTTCCTGCCCTCGCCCGCCACCGTGGTGGCCGCAGGAGGGGCTCTGGTCCTCGTTCTGGCGCTGGCGGGCGGGCGCGCGCCGCCCGTGACGCTGGACCGCCGCGACCTCTACCGCTTGGGGCTAGGGCCGCAGCGGCCCTGGGACGTGCTCCGCTGGCGCTACCGCGTGAAGCAGGCGGGCGCAGTCGTGGCTGGGCTCCTCGTGGGGGCCATCTGGTCGCTCCTCGCGCCCGCCCTCTTCGGCTTCCAGGCCTGGTACGCCGCGCCCGCTCTTGCCCTGCTGGCCCTGGTCCTGTTCGACCTGCGCTGGCTCAGGTACGTGAGCCACGCGCATCACGGCCCGCACGCCGCGAGGGCGGCGGCGAACCGCGTCTCGCTGCTGGTAGGCGGGCTGCTGGCGCTGGTTCTGGCGGGGGAGGCGGCGCTGCGACTGGCGGGCGTGCTGCAGGGGGGCTACAGCGAGCTGGGTCCACTCGCCGGACTGACCGTCAACTCGCCCTGGGTACTGCTGCTGCCGCTCGTGGCCCTGAGCAACACGCAGGTTGCCGTTCTCGCTTCGCTTCGGAGCGAATGGCCGCCGCGCTTCGGGCCGCAGAGCCTCGTGCTCGGGCAGATGCAGGCGCTCAGGGCTTCGCAGGTGATGGCGCTGATGGCCGGCATGAGCGGCGGCTTCGGCGGCGGCATGCGCCTCGGCGGGCTAGGCGACGCCGGCGAGCGCCGGCGCCTGCTGGACGCGCTGCACGACCGTCCGGGCGCCACCAAGCCGAGACGTTCGCTACCGCTGCCCTCCCCCAGGGCGCCGCAGTGGCAGGCGCTGGCCTGGCGCACGCTCTCCGCGCTCTACAGGCGGCCGCTGCTGGGCCTCGGCTTCACGCTCGTGGTGGCCCTCATGGCAGCCGCGGCTACCCTGGCCGTCACGGGCGGCGCGACGGTGACGACCTTGTCCGGCAACGCTGGTGAGAGCGCAGCGCCTGGCGCCACCGGTTTCATGGGGGGCGCGCTCGGGGTGCTCCTGGCGGCGCTGTTCCTGGCCCGCGTGGCTAGCGGGCTGCTCGGTCCTCACCTAGACATCGGGGCTCTGCCCCTGGATCCGCTCACCAGGTCGTTCGGCCGTTCCGCGCCGGCGCTCGCGCTGCTCACTCTTCTGCTCGTGCCGGCCGCCGTGCTGCTGGTCGCGCTGGGCGACGGCGGCGCCCTGAACGCAGAGGCGCTGGTGCCTGCGTTCGCCGGGGCCGCTTCGCTGGTGGGCATCGTGGTGCTGGCGCTAGAGAAGTACTCGAGCTGGAGCGGCGCTGCGCCGTCGCGGATAGAGCCGCAGCTGATAGCAGCCATGCTCGCCGCACTGCCGGCGCTCCTCCTGGGAGCGCTCGGCGTGGGCGACTGGACCTTGATCACTCAGTTCCTGCTGCTCGGCCTCGTGGCCATCATCCCGGTCTGAGCGGCGGGGAACGTCCCGTAGAGGCCCTTCTCGGCTAGACCAGGGCGTGCAGCGAACGCGCGGCAACGGCAGCAGCCTGCAGCACGTCGGCCACCAGGTCCTTGGCGTCCTCGACGCCCACGGACAGCCGCACGAGACCCTCCGTTACACCCTCGGCCTCCAGCATCTCCTTGGGCAGCTTCTGGTGCGTGGTGGACGCCGGGTGACACGCCAGTGAGGCCACGTCGCCGAGCGACACCGCTTGATCGAAGAGCTCGAGTGACTCGAGGAACGCGGCGGCGGTGGCCCTGCCGCCTTCGAACTCCACGGACACCATGCCGCCGAAGTCGTCCATCTGACGGGCCGCCACCGCGTGGCTCTTGTGCTGCTCGAAGCCGGGGTAGAGCACCGCCTTCACCCCGGGGAGACCCACCAGCGCCTCGGCCACCTGGCGAGCGTTGCTGCAGTGCGCAGCCATGCGCAGGTGCAGGGTCTTCATGCCGCGGAGCAGGAGGAAGGCCACCTGCGGGTCCATGGTGGCGCCCAGCTGACCCAGCCCCGTCGTGCGGATCTGCGCCATCAGGTCGGCGGGTCCGACCGCCAGGCCGGCCAGCAGGTCGCCGTGGCCGCCTAAGTACTTGGTGGCCGAGTGAAGCACGATCTGCACGCCGTGCTCCAGCGGCCGCGTGAGGTAAGGCGAAGCGAAGGTGTTGTCGGCCACGCTGTATAGGCCGTGCTCCTTGGCCACGCGGCCCACCAGGGCCAGGTCGTGGATGGTGAGGTCGGGGTTGGTAGGAGACTCCACGTAGATCATGGCCGTGTTGGGCCCGATGGCGGACTCGAGCTCGGCGTCCGGCACCGCCCGGGTGGTGATGCCGAAGCGCGGCAGGAGGGTCTCCATCATCCCGCGCGTGCCGCCATACAGCGGTCCGAGGATGAGCACCTCGTCCCCGCTCTTGAGGAGCCCGAGCAGCACTCCGGCTACCGCGCCCATGCCTGAGGAGAAGGCCACGCCGGCCTCGGCGCCCTCCAGGCTGGCGATCTTCTCCTCCACAGCCCTCACCGTCGGGTTGCCGATGCGGCTGTAGATGTTGCCCTTCTCCTCGCCCGCGAAGAGCGCCGAGCCCCTCTCGAGGGTGCCGAGGATGAACGTGCTGGTCTGGTAGATGGGCGTGGCGTGCGCGCCGGTCTTGGGGTCGTACCCCTGCCCGGCGTGCACGGCGCGCGTTGCGAACGAGCTGCCGCGCTGGTGCTTTTCCATGCCCCATGTAAGCACGGAAGCGGGCCCGAGTGTGAGGCGAGGCTCACCGTTGTAGGCCACAGCGGGGGCCGGTACCGGCTGGGCAGCGACCCGGCCGTGAACGGCCGGCCGCCCGGTGCGGAGCGGCAGAGACCTAATCCCGAGTAATATGCTCGCCTTTGCACCGTTCTATACGAAGGCATACAATGCCCCATCACAAAACGGCAGTTGGCACCCCTCAGGGCGTCCTACTCCCTCATATCCCTAATTGAAGGCGGTGGCTCGTGACGATCGAATCAGCGGCAACGGAACTTCTTAACTACGTGGGTGGCGAATGGGTGCGCTCGAACGCATCCGGCCGTCAGGACGTACGTAACCCGGCAACGGCGCAGACCATAGCGGTGGTGCCTCTCAGCGCCGGCGACGAGGTGGACGCCGCCGTCAAGGCCGGCATGAAGGCGTTCCGCGAATGGCGCGAGACGCCGGTGGTGGACCGCATCAAGCCGCTCTTCAAGCTGCGCACGCTGCTCGAAGAGAACCTCGAGGAGATAGCCCGCACCATCACCAACGAGGCCGGCAAGACCTACGCGGAGTCGTACGCCGAGATGCAGCGCGGCGTGGAGAACGTGGAAGTGGCCTGCGGCACGCCCTACATGATGCAGGGCACCAACAACGAGGACATCGCTCACGGCATCGACGAGCACATGATCCGCCAGCCGCTCGGCGTGGTGGCCGCCATCACCCCGTTCAACTTCCCGGGCATGATCCCGCTCTGGTTCCTGCCGTACGCGGTGGCCACGGGTAACTGCTTCCTGCTCAAGCCCAGCGAGCGCGTGCCCATGACCACGCAGCTGCTCTACAAGCTGCTCGAAGAGGCCGGCTTCCCGCCGGGCGTGGTGGGTCTCGTGAACGGCGGCAAGGAAACCGTGGACGCCATCCTGGACCACCCGGACGTGAAGGCCGTGTCGTTCGTGGGCTCCACCCCCGTGGCGCGCTACATCTACTCCCGCGCCGCCGCCAACGGCAAGCGTGCACAGGCCCAGGGCGGCGCCAAGAACCCCGCCGTGGTGCTGCCGGACGCGGACATGACGATGACCTCGCGCATCCTCACCGACTCCGCCTTCGGTTGCGCCGGGCAGCGCTGCCTGGCCACCTCCGTGGCCATCACGGTGGGCGAGGCCAGGGAAGAGTTCACGGAGCGCATGGTGGCCGCGGCGCAGGGCCGCAAGGTGGGCTACGGGCTTGAGTCGGGCGTCGAGATGGGCCCCGTCATCACCCGCGAGTCGCGCGACCGCATCCGCTCGCTGGTGGACACCGGCCAGAGCGAAGGCGCCCGCGTGCTGGTGGACGGCCGCGAGAAGGAAGTCGACGGCTTCGCCGACGGCTACTTCGTGCACCCCACCATCGTCGACAACGTGGCGCCCGGCAGCACCCTCGGCACCACCGAGGTGTTCGGCCCCGTTCTCTCGCTCATGCACGCCGCCACGCTCGAGGAAGCCATCCAGATGGTGAACGACCGGCGCTTCGGCAACCAGGCGTCGCTCTTCACGAGCTCCGGCGCCGCTGCCCGCGAGTTCCGCCACCGCGCCATCGCCGGCAACATCGGCATCAACCTTGGCGTGGCCGCGCCCATGGCGTTCTTCCCGTTCAGCGGCTGGTCCGACAGCTTCTTCGGCGACCTGCACGCGCAGGGCGCGCACGGCATCGAGTTCTACACTCAGACGAAGATCGTCATCGAGCGGTGGCCCCAGACATGGAGCCGCACTTTCTGACCTGAAGCCTCTGCCGGGCGCCGCCACAGGAGTGAGCGAGCGCCCGGCGCCTTCCTTGGACGTGCACACGAGCAGACTTCCGACCACCCGCCCATAGCAGCCTGCACTGCAGGAGGAGGAGCAAGGAGGAACATGCCACACGACGAAGTGACGCTTGCGCACTTGCAGGACTCGTTCGCTGAGACCTACCCGCGCTACACGGAGAACGAGGCGAGAGTGGAGGCCGACCGTTGCCTCTACTGCTTCGACGCTCCCTGCATCAAGGCCTGCCCGACCAGCATCGACATCCCCACCTTCATCCGGCAGATCGCCAACGACAACCTCACCGGCGCCGGCACCACCATCCTCGAATCCAACATGATGGGGCACTCGTGCGGTCGTGTCTGCCCGGTGGAGGAACTCTGCGTGGGCGCGTGCGTGCTGGGCCGCGAACACAGGCCCATCGCCATCGGCCGGCTGCAGCGCTACGCCACCGACCACATCTTCGATAACGACATCCAGCCGTTCGAACTCGTGCCGGACACCGGCAAGCGCGTGGCTGTCATCGGTGCCGGCCCGGCCGGCCTGAGCGCCGCCGGCGAGCTCGCGAGGCGCGGCATCAAGGCCACCGTGTTCGAGAAGGACGACCTCGCGGGCGGGCTCTCCACCTTCGGCATCATCACCCTGCGCGAACCCACCGAAGTGGCGCTGGAAGAGGCCGCCTTCGTGGAGAAGCTCGGGGTCGAGATACGCACGGGCGTGGAAGTCGGTACGGACGTGAGCGTTGACCACCTCCTGAACGACTACGACGCCGTGGTCTTCGCGGCCGGCACCGGGCGGGTTCCCGACCTGGGCGTGCCCGGTGAGCAACTCGGCGGCGTGATCGAGGCGCTGCCCATGATCCGGGCCACCAAGATCGCCTACAAGGACGGCCTGGCCGGCATGCGCGACATCGAGGTCGGCGACGAGGTCATCGTGGTGGGCGCGGGCAACACGGCCATCGACGCGGCCACCATCGCCAAGCGCCTGGGCGCCGAGCGCGTCACCATGCTTTACCGCCGGAGCCGCGCCGAGATGAGCGCCTACGACCACGAGGTGGACTTCGTGCGCAACGAGGGCGTGGACATCCGCTTCCTCACGCAGCCCGTCGAGATCCTGGGCGAGGGCGGCCGCGTCACCGGGGTGCGCTGCGTGCGCATGCGCCTGGGCGAACCGGACGCCAAGGGCCGGCGCCGGCCGGAGCCCGTGGCCGGCAGCGAGTTCGTGCTGCCCGCCGACCAGGTCATCAAGGCCATCGGTCAGGAGAAGCTCACCCGGCTTTACGACGCGGTGGGCGTGGCTCACGACAACGGCTACGTGGGCACCGACGCCGAGCTCAGGACCAGCAACCCCAAGGTGTTCGCCGCCGGCGACTGCATCCGCGCAACAGGCCAGGCCATCACGGTGCAGGCGGCAGAGGACGGCAAGATCGCCGCGAAGGCCATCGCCAAGCAGCTGGGCGTGGCCGACGTGGAACCGAACCCCACCCGTGGCCGTTTCCTTCACGACACGGTGAACGACATCGCGAGGATCCATGGCTGACCTCACCACCAACTTCGCCGGCATCATGAGTCCCAACCCGTTCTGGCTCGCGTCCGCCCCCCCGACCAACTCCGCCTACCAGATCAACAAGGCGTTCGAGTACGGCTGGGGCGGCGCCGTCTGGAAGACCATCGGCGACCCCGTCCTCAACGTGGTGAACCGCTACGGTCAGTTCCAGTACAACAAGAACCGCCTCATCGGCATCAACAACGTGGAGCTCATCTCGGACAGACCCATCGAGGTCAACCTCAAGGAGATCGCCGAGATCAAGAAGCTCTGGCCCGACCGCGCAGTAGTGGTGTCGGCCATGGTGTCGAGCAACGAGGCGGCCTGGAAGCAGGTCGTACAGCAGATCGAAGACACGGGCGCGGACGGTATCGAGCTCAACTACGGCTGCCCGCACGGCATGAGCGAGCGCGGCATGGGTGCGGCCGTCGGCCAGGTGCCCGAGTACTGCGAGATGATCACCAACTGGGTCACCTCGGCAGCCAGCATCCCCGTCATCGTGAAGCTCACCCCCAACGTCACGAACATCATCCCGCCGGCCCACGCCGCCATCAACGCCGGCGCCGACGGAATATCGCTCATCAACACCATCAACTCCATCACGGGCGTGAACTTGGACACCCTCGAGATGACGCCGAACATCGGTGGCAAGGGCGGCCACGGCGGTTACGCCGGCCCGGCCGCGCGCCCCATCGCGCTCCACATGCTCTCCCAGGTGGCGGCCGATCCCAAGTTCCAGGCCTCCGGCATCCCCATCTCGGGCATGGGCGGCATCGAGACGTGGCGCGACGCGGCCGAGTTCCTCCTGCTCGGTTCCACCAGCATGCAGGTCTGCACGGCCGTCATGCACTACGGCTTCCGCATCATCCACGAGCTGTGCGACGGCCTCTCCAACTGGCTCGACGAGAAGGGCAAGTCCTCCATCGAGGAGATGAAGGGCGCCTCCGTGCACCGCATCTCCGACTTCGGCGACTTCGACCTCTCCTACCGCACCGTGGCCCTCATCGACGAAGAGAAGTGCATCCAGTGCAACCTCTGCTACGTGGCCTGCGACGAGGGCGCGCACCAGTGCATCGACCTCACCAAGGACGGCGTTGTCATCGATCCGGAAACGTACACGGGCGCGGAGCTGCTACAGCCCATCGTGCGCGAGGAGGACTGCGTGGGTTGCGACCTCTGCAGCCTCGTCTGCCCCGTGGACGACTGCATCACCATGGTGGAGCGGCCCCGCAAGTTCGAACCCGTGACCTGGAACGAACTGCTGCGCACCCGGCCCGAAGTGACCCAGGACTGGGACGCCATGGTGGCCTACCGCAAGGAAGTCGGCATAGAGATCCACTGACGCCGAGTGTTCGTGAAGACGGAGGGGCCGCCCGGCCCCTCCGGCACCCCGACTGTCCGAACCCGGGGCCGCGCCGCTTCAGGCGCCCCACCACTCAGGAAGGATGACCGTGAGCCTGCTCATCAAGAACGGCGAGATCGTCAACGCCGGCGGCCGCATGGTGGCCGATATCTTCGTAGAGAACGAGACGATCACCGCTATCGGCGAGAACCTGGCAGCGCCGCCGGGCGTGCAAGTGATAGACGCCTCCGGCAAGTACGTGTTCCCCGGCTTCATCGACCCGCACGTGCACATCCACCTGCCCTTCATGGGCACAGTCACGAAGGACACGCACACCACCGGTAGCCAGGCCGCGCTCATCGGTGGCACCACCACCTATATCGAGATGCTGGCGCCCTCCCGGCTGGAGAACCTGCGGGAAGCGTACGGCCTCTGGAACGGACTGGCGGCCGGCAACAGCGCCTGCGACTACACGTTCCATATCGGCGTGACCAAGTTCGACGACGAGACGGAAGCCACCCTCCGCGACCTGGTGAAAGACGGCATGACCTCGTTCAAGGTGTTCCTCTCGTACAAGGGCTTCTTCGGAGTGAACGACGAGGAACTGTTCAAGACCCTCAGCCTCGCTCGCGAGCTCGGCGTGACCGTGACCGCGCACTGCGAGAACGACGAGATCGTGGCGCAACTGCAGGCGCGGCTGCTGGCGGAAGGCAAGGGCGGCCCGGAGTGGCACGAACCGAGCCGGCCCGAACGCGTGGAGGCCGACGGCACCAACCACTTCGCCACCTTCGTGGAGCTCACCGGCGCCAAGGGGTACGTGGTGCACCTCAGCTGCGAGCCGGCTCTGGAAGCCGCCCTGGCCGCCAAGCGGCGCGGCGTCAACTTAGGTATCGAGGTCGTGGTGCCGCACCTCGTGCTCGACAAGACCTACGCGGAGCGGCCCGACTTCGAGGGCGCCAAGTACGTCATGTCGCCCCCCCTGCGCCACAAGCGCAACCAGAAGCCGCTGTGGGACGCGCTGAACGCCGGCATGATCGACACGGTTGCCACGGACCACGCCCCCTTCGACTTCAAGGGTCAGAAGGAGATGGGCCGCGGCGACTTCACCAAGATCCCCAACGGCATCCCCACCATCGAGGACCGCGTGAACCTGCTCTACACCTACGGCGTGAGCCGCGGGGGCCTGAGCCTGGAGCGGTTCGTGAGCGCCGCCTCCACCCGCGCCGCCCAGATCTTCGGGCTCTACCCGAAGAAGGGCGTCATCGCCGTGGGCGCGGACGCGGACATCGTGGTTTACGACCCCAACTACCGCGGCTCCATCAGCGCGGAGACGCACGCCATGAACACCGACTACTCGGGCTTCGAGGGTGTGGAGATCGACGGCCGACCCACCGTGGTGACCGTGCGCGGGCAGGTAGCCGTGCAGGACGGCAAGTTCGTGGGCGACCCGGGTCGCGGCCGGCTGCTCAGGCGCACGCCGGAGGGCGCGCCCGCAGGCGCGGCCCGCTAGGTCGGCGGTCGGCTGAATGAACGCCCCCGCCCCGATCATCGAGGTAGCAGGTGTAGGCAAACGCTTCGTCGTCGGCAAAGCCGAGGCCGTGGCGCTGCAGGACGCCGACCTGACTATCCACGATGGTCAGTTCGTTAGCCTCATCGGTCCCTCCGGTTGCGGCAAGACCACGCTCATGCGCCTCATCGCCGACCTGATCGAACCCACTGAGGGCACCATCAGCGTGGCGGGCAAGACGCCCCGGCAAGCCCGCCAGGGGCGCGAGTACGGCTACGTGTTCCAGGCGCCCGCGCTGTACGAATGGCGCAGCGTGCTTGCCAACGTGATGTTGCCCCTCGAGATCATGGGCGTGCCCAAGGCGGAGCGCAAGAAGCGCGCCGAGGGCCTGCTCGCCATGGTGGGCCTCGAGTCCTTCCACCGCTCCTACCCGTGGCAGCTCTCGGGCGGCATGCAGCAGCGCGTGTCCATAGCGCGGGCGCTGGCGATGGAGCCCAAGATCCTGCTCATGGACGAACCGTTCGGTGCGCTCGACGAGATCACCCGCGAGACCATGAACTTCGAGCTCCTCCGGTTATGGCAGGAGACGAGGAAGACCGTGGTCTTCGTGACCCACTCCATCGCGGAGGCGGTGTTCCTCAGCTCGCACATCGTCGTCATGACGGCGCGACCCGGCCGCATACGCGAGGTGATAGAGGTGGACCTGCCCTACCCTCGCGACGCGGAGACACGCGAATCGGAGCGCTTCTTCGAACTCACGACCCGCGTGCGAGAGGCCCTGCGGATCGGGCAGGAAGCCGCCAACCACCAGGCGGCCGCCTCGCAAGCGGCTCCTACTGGCAGAGCAGCGGAGTCGGCGGCGGACTGACGTGACTGGGCGCCCTACCGCCAGGAGCGACGACCACCCCGTGCGCGCCGCCGCCATGCGCGTGCTGCCCATCCTGGCAGTGCTCTTCGCGGCCGTTGCGCTCATGTACCCGTTGGCGCTCTACCTCGGCCTGCCGCTCGCCCGGTTGCGGATGGAGAACCTCGCCAACTGGGTCATCAACACCACCTCCGCCCACCCGCTCGGCACTGCGCCCGCTTCGGGCCTGACGGGCGCACCAGCCGGCACCCGCCTCACCTTCGGCGCCTTCGAGGAGCTCGCCAGCGTGGACGACGAGGCGGCCGGGGTGCGCGCGACCAGGGACGTGGACCGCCTCGTGCTGGTGCGCGGCGGGGAGCCCGTGCCCGCCACCTTCAGCCTGGACGAAGGCGGTCTCGTGCTGAGCTCGCCCGTGGAGGGTGAGCTGCTCACCTGGGGCGACCTGCTGGAGGGCCCGCTGGACGCCGGCCACCTCTTCCGCTTCCGTGACCCGGCGCTGGTGAGCAGCCCCATCTACCTGAACGGCGACCTGCTCGAGGCCGGGACGGTGGAGTCCCTGGAACGCGCCGACGGGGTGAACGCAACTTTCACCTTCCCGCTCGGCTCCGGCCCCGTGATAGTGGCCGGCGAGCTGCTGCTGGAGGGCGAGGGCTTCGAGGCGGACGGCGCGAAGGTCACCTTGGACCGCGCCCCGTCCTTCAATGCCAGCGTGCGCCGCATGACGCGCGACTACGCCGTGCTGGACGCCGCTACGGGCGTCATCGCCCTGGCGCAGCCCAGCGCGGCCCCGCCGCGCGCCGCCGCCAGCACGTTGGCGCTGGCGGAGCTGCTGGTTGGCAGCGTGGACGGCTCGAACCGCACGTTCCACCTGCAGCACACGCCGCTGGTTGAGAACGACCCGGCGCGCCGCCTCCTCCTGAACGGCCATGAGCTCTCCGCCACGGCCGAGCGGCCCCAGGAGCGCGTTGACGGCGTGCAGGCGAGCTTCACCTTCGCGGGCGACCGCGGCGTGGTGACGGTGAACGGCCAGGAGGCAACGGAGGGGCGCGATTACAGCCGCGCCGGCAACGTGCTCACGTTCGTGCGCCCGCCCGCACGCAACGCGCAGCTGCGGCAGTACCAGGATTACCTGGTGAGCGACCCTGCCAGCGGCGCCGTCACGCTGGCGGTGGCCCCTCAACCGGGCGACAAGCTGTGGACCGCCTCCTACACGTACTACGACAGGCCGGCCTGCGGCTCCACCGAACTGGAGTGCTTCTTCAGCATGCCGCAGCATCCGATGCCGTTCCCGCACTGGATCGCGGAGCGCATAGGCCCGTTCCTCACCGCCTACCCGTTCACGGATTCGCGCAACGTGGTGCGCGCCACCATCTACACCGCCGGCGGCACACTGCTGGCGCTGCTGCTCGGCGGTCTGGTGGGCATACTGCTGGCAGTGGTGTTCGTGGCCGTTAGGCCCGCCGAGCGCGCGCTGCTGCCCTGGGTCATCGCCTCGCAGACGGTGCCGATCATCGCGCTCGTTCCGGTGCTGCTACTGCTGCTAGGCAACGTGGGCGTAACGGTGCAGACGAGCCTGGTGCCGGCCACCCTCATCGGCGCCTACATCGCGTTCTTCCCGGTGGCGGTGGGCACGGTAACGGGCCTCAGGTCCGTGGATCCGCTGGCGCTCGACCTGATGAAGAGCTACGCCGCCTCGCCACTCGAGGTGTTCTGGAAGGTGCGCTTCCCGGCCGCCGTGCCGTTCTTCTTCACCAGCCTCAAGCTGGGCACCGCGGCCGCCCTGGTGGGCGCGCTGGTGGCCGAGACCGAATCCAACAACCGCTTCGGCCTGGGTTACGCCATCGTGGGCCAGGTGCAGGCCGGCAACGTGTCCGACGTCTGGATACTCCTCATCATCTCCGCCCTGCTCGGCATCGGCCTGGTGGCTCTGGTGGGCGGCGCGCAGCGCGTGTTCGCGCCTTGGGAGCGCCGATGATCGGCGCCAGGCAGAGCGGTGGCCGCGCCGGCGGACCCGGTTCCGGCGTCACGAGCGCGGGGTCGTTGTGGCGTCCGCGGCCGTACTTGGCGGGCGTTGCTCTCGTGCTGCTCGCGCTCATCGGTCTGTTCGGGCCGTTCGGTTCGGGCGGCCAGCCCGTGGGCGCCACCGCGCCGCTGCTCGGAGTGCTGCTCGGCCTGGCGCTGCTCCCGCTGCTCCACGGCGGCCAGTGGGTGGTGCCGCTCGCCACGCCGTTCGCGCTGGGCGCTGCGTTCACGGCCATCCTCGCGCAGCGCGCTCTGCCAGTGGAGGCGGGTTGGGGCTACTGGGCCGTGCTCGCAGGCTCCCTGCTGGCCGCCGCGTTCGCTACCGGGCGCATCACCATCATCGAACTGTTCGGGCACGACCCCCTGTGGAAGAAGCGGGTGCAGAGCTCGCTGCCCGCTGCCACGGTGGCGTTCCTGCTGCTACTGGTGTGGGAGGGGCTGGTGGTGGGGAGCCGCGTGCCCAAGGGCATCTTCCCCCGCGTGTCGGACATCGGCGCCACGCTCTTCTCGTCATGGTCGGTGCTGATGGCCGACGCCTACCTCACCTTCGTGCGGGAGGTGGCGTTCGGGGCGGCCGTGGGGCTCAGCTTCGGCTTCCTGGTCGGCGCCGCCATAGCCTTCAGCCCGTTCCTCCAACGAGGCTTCCTGCCGCTGGCCACGGCGTTCGGCGCGGTTCCCATCGTCGGCCTGGCGCCAGTGCTCGGGCGCGCGC
Organism: uncultured bacterium; assembly: GCA_964630175.1. GTDB lineage: Bacteria > Deinococcota > Deinococci > Deinococcales > Trueperaceae > JAAYYF01. Next base: position 4,434 of record CAZVTS010000023.1, on the reverse strand, counting down.
TGGGGGTCGACTGGGAGTCCAAGGCGGCCGTGGTGGTCATCGTGACCTTCTTCCCGGTGGTACTGAACACCGTGCAGGGCCTCACCAAGGTGGATCCGATGAAGCTGGAGCTGCTCCGCTCCTACGCCGCGCGGCCGCTCAAGGTCTTCTTCGCCCTCAGACTCCCGAACGCTCTGCCGTACTTGTTCACCGCGCTCAAGGTGGCGCTCGTGGTGGGCGTCATCAGCGTCATCGTGGCCGAGTTCCTCATCCCCGGGCCACCGAACGGCCTGGGCCAGCGCATCAGCCTGTCGGCGCACCGCGGCGCTTTCGACGTCGTGTTCGCCGCCATCTTCGTCTGCAGCGTCATCTCCATGGGGCTATACGCCGCCATCGCCTTGCTGGAACGCCTGCTCACCGGCTGGCATCCATCCAACAGGGGGTCGTGACATGTAGCCCATCCACTTGTCCGCGCGCCGCAAGCAGAACTAGTTCAAGAACGCGTAACCAGGAGGAAAACCGTGAAAAGTAGAGCGCTACTCGTACTCTCGCTACTCGTGTTCCTGCCGGTAGGGATGGCGCAGGGGCTCATCCCAGTCAACTTCCAGTCGAAATGGTTCCCGCAAGCACAGTTCGCCGGTTACTTCGTGGCGCAGGACAAGGGCTTCTACGCCGAGGAGGGCCTCGACGTAACGGTGCTGGACGGCGGCAACGTGAACCCCACCGTGGCCGTGGCCTCGGGCAACGCCGACTTCGGTACCGACTGGGTGGCCAACATCCTCACCCAGCGCGACCAGGGTCTCGGCGTGGTGAACATCGCCCAGATCTACCAGACCTCGGGTTACCGCCTCGTGGCCCTCAAGACCTCGGGCATCGAGGAGATGGCCGACCTGGCCGGCCGCAGGGTGGGCGTGTGGGCCTTCGGCAACGAGTTCGCCACCGAAGCCGTGTTCGCGGCGGCCGGGCTGACGTCCAACCTGGATCCGACCGAGACCAACCCTGACGTGGACGCTGTTGTGTACGCCTTCGACCCCTCCCTGGTGTTCCCCAACGAGGTGGACGTAGCCAGCGCAATGACCTACAACGAACTCGACCAGATCATCGGCCTTGGCTACGAGCTGGACGTGTTGAACGTGCTGGACCCCGCCTCCATCGGCGCTGACCTGCTCGAAGATTCCATCTTCGCAACGCCGGCCACGCTGGCGACCGCCAACTTCAAGGGCTCGGGCCTCTCGGGCGCCGAGGTGGCGCAGCGCTTCCTGCGGGCCTCCATCCGCGGCTGGGAGTACGCCGTGGCCAACCAGGAAGAAGCCGTGCAGATCGTGCTGGCGTACTGCGGTGACACGTGCGCCGGTTCCGGTAGCCGCCAGAGCCCCCTCATCCACCAGACCTGGCAGATGGCCGAAGTGGCCAAGCTGGTGAAGCCCACCGCCGATACCAACGTGGGCGCGCTGGACCGCGCAGCCTTCGAGCGCTCAGTGAACCTGCTGGTGACCGTTGGCCTCATCCAGAACGCCTACACCTGGGAAGAAGCGGTAGACCCCAGCATCTACGACGCCATCAAGTAGCGGCAGTGAGAGCACCCCGCTGAGGGTGCGAAGGCCGCAAGAGTGAAGAGGAGCCCGGCGTGGCGCGCGCCGGGCTCCACGCTTTGGAGTCTCAGCCTCGCGCCGGTTGCGGCCTGCGCTCGGTGAGGCTGGACTCGTCCTTCAGGTCGTGCTGCGGCAGCCTCAACGTCACGAGGAACGAGATGATCGTGAGGGCCAGGCTCACCAGGAAGATCTGCGTGATGCCGGTGCCCAGCGACATGCGGAACGCGGTGATGAAGGCGTCGAAGGTGCCGCTGCCGGCCACGTCCACGATCGCCAGGCGGACCTGCTCGAGCGCGGCCGGGTTGGTGAGCAGGTTCGGGTCCATCAACGTCTGCAGCGCCTCCGGCGGCAGGGCCTGCAGCTCCGGGGGCATGTTGGCGCTCAGGTTGGCGTTGAGCGTGCGGCTGATCATGGCGCCGAAGAGGGTCACGCCGATGGTGCCACCGATCTGCCTGAAGAACTGGTTGGCGCTGGTGACGATGCCGAGCTGCTTGATGGGCAGCGCGTTCTGCACCGCCAGGACCAGGAGCGAGTTGGCAGGTCCGAGCCCCAGACCGATGAGCACCATGTAGACGCCCGTGACGAAACGTGGGGTGTCGGGGCCCATGGTGGACGTCAGGTATACGCCCACGGACATGACCGCCAGGCCGACGTTGATGAACGGTTTGTAGTAGCCGTTGCGCGAGACGAGGATGCCCGCCACGGAACTGCTGATGATCATGCCGAACATGAGCGGGGTGAGCGCCAGCCCGCTCGCGGCGGCGCTGCCGCCCTGCACCCCCTGCACGAACAGGGGCAGGTAGATGATGGCGCCGAACATGCCGATGCCGGTGAGGAAGCCGGCGATGTTGGCGATGTTGAAGGTGCTGTCGCGGAAGAGCGAGGGCGCCAGCGTGGGCGACGCGCTGCGCGTCTGCCACCAGCCGAAGAGGCTGAGGGCAGCGAACGCCAGCGCCAGCAGAACGACGATCATGGGTGAGCTCCACGGGTACTCGACGCCGCCCCAGGTGAGGGCCAGCAGGAGCGGCACCATGCCCGTTACCAGGAGGAAGCTGCCGGCGAAGTCGATGCCCTGACCGCGCCGCGGTTCGGCGCGTGGCAGGAAGCGGGTTATGACGATGAAGGCGATGACGGCCACGGGGATGTTCACGTAGAACACCCAGCGCCACCCGATGGTGTCCGTTATGAGGCCGCCTACCACCGGGCCGATGACGGAGCTGACGCCGAAGACCGCACCGTTGAAACCCTGGTACTTGCCGCGCTCGCGGGGCGTGAAGATGTCGCCGATGGTGGCGAAGGCCATGCTCATGAGCGCGCCCCCGCCGACGCCCTGCAGCGCCCGGAAGAAGATGAGCTGCGGCATGTTCTGCGAGAGGCCGCTGAGTGCGCTCGCCAGGGCGAAGACCACTATCCCGAACTGGAGGATGCCCTTGCGGCCGTAGATATCGCTGAGGCGCCCGTAGATGGGGAGCGAGATGGTGGACGCCAGCGAGAAGCTGGTGAACGCCCAGGCGTAGAGGTTGAAGCCCTCGAGCTCGGCGATGATGCGCGGCAGGGCGGTGCCGACCACCGTCATGTTCAGCGAGGAGAGGAACAGAACGGTGAGCACGCCGGCGAACGCCAGGTGCTTCTCGCGGCGCGTCACCCTTCGCCTCGCAGCATCACTCGACCAGCTTCATAGGTATTCGCCTAAACACGCCATCCAACAGATTTTATCGTGGGACCCGGGCAGGGCTTGGTGTACCAGGCTGTTGCAGCCACGGCCTCCGGTGTGTTCCGGTACACTTATCTCAGATGGTCGAATCCTAGTTAGGGTTACAAATTTCCGTGCTCAGGTCGGAAGGGAGCCACATGCCTACTATCATGTTCATCATCGGGGTGGCGATGATCGTCGGCGGCATCGTGATGGTGCTGCTTTTCTTCAAGCGCCCTGGCCCGCCCGTACCCGGCGCCACCGCGTTCGAGTCGGCGGATTTCCCGAACATCGCCATCCTCATCGAGGGCTTCGCTCTCTTCGCTTTCGGCGCGTTCCTGTTCGCGCTGGGCCTGGGCTGGATGCTGGCGGGCACCGCCTCCTGACGTAGTCCCCGGGCCTTAGAGGCGCGGCCGAAGGCGGATAGACTGGGGCATGGCAGACCCCGCCCCAGCGTCCACGTCTGAGTCCACCAGCGGCCCACCCAAGCGCAAGCGTGCGGCCACCATCGCCGCCATCTTGGTGGCCGGCGTTGCCGTGGGCTGGTTGGCATGGTCGCTGTTCACGCCCGTGCCGGGCTACGAACGTGCGCTTCCCGACCTAGAACTGGAACGGCTCGAGGGCGGTCAGTTGCAACTCACGTCGCTCGTCGGCGGTCCGGTGGTCATTAACCTCTGGGCAACCTGGTGCCTGCCGTGCCTACGCGAACTGCCGATGATGGCCAACATGGCGCGGCGCGATCCCGGCGTGAAGTTCGTTTTCGCGGACCAGGGCGAGCAGCGCGCCACGGTGGAGTCCTACCTGGCGGAGCACCCGGAGATGGGGCTGCAGGGCGTGGTGCTGGACCGCGACCAGGCGCTGAGCGTGGAGTTCCAGACGCACGGCCTGCCCATGACGCTCTTCTTCGACGACCGCGGCAACCACGTGCATAGCCACATCGGCGAGCTCACGGAGGTCGAGCTGTTCAACTACGTCATCGACCTCAAGGCGGGTAACCTCAACCCGCTTTAGCGCACCCGCTTCAGTGGGCGCGTTCTCCCTGAGCGCTTCGAACGCGCCCCTGGCGACCAGGCCAACAAGTGCGCCGCCCGCATACTCTGCCGGGCGGCGCACCTGCCTAGACAATATGGGTTGTGTTTGGGGCCTCCTTTCGCGTAAACCGTGGGTTGC
>CAZVTS010000022.1:0-32918 GCA_964630175.1 uncultured bacterium | reverse complement strand
GGCGCCGACCGGATTCGAACCGGTGAATCGAGGTTTTGCAGACCTCTGCCTTACCCCTTGGCTACGGCGCCCTAAGCACTCCGTGAAACTGACCTCGTTGCGCTTCTGTGGCGGCTCTCCCCTCCCCGCTGGGGAGGTCCAAGCCTCGGAAAAGTACCATGAAAACGGGCAAAGGGTCAACGCAGAACTTACACTCGCGGCCCGCTGGCGACGCGGAGCGCACCCCCCGCCACCGAGCCCGCGCGAACGTTCACGCCAACCCCCAGACGGTAAGCTGACCGCATGCAACAGAAGGCACCGACCAGGTTCGCGCACCTCCATCAACACACCGCATACTCGCTCCTGGACGGCGCTGCTCGCATCAAGGACCTCATCAAATGGGTCAAGGAGGTCTCCCCCGACGACCCGGCCGTGGCCATGACCGATCACGGCAACATGCACGGCGCCGTGGAGTTCTACAAGACCGCGGTGAGCGCTGGCGTGAAGCCCATCATCGGCCTGGAAGCGTACGTGGCGCCGGGCTCCCGCTTCGAGAAGCGCAGGGGCTCCAGCAAGATCGATGGCGGCTACTTCCACCTCACGCTCCTGGCCAAGGACCTGGAGGGTTACAAGAACCTCTGCAAGCTCTCCAGCCGCGCTTACCTCGAGGGCTTCTACATGAAGCCGCGCGTGGACTTGGAACTGCTGGAGGAGCACTCCAAGGGCGTCATCGCGCTCTCCGGCTGCCTGGGCGCCCAGATCCCACGCACCATCCTCGACCTCGGTGAGGACGAGGGCGAACGGGTGCTGAAGCAGTACCTCAGCATCTTCGGAGACGACTTCTTCGTGGAGTTGCAGGACCACGGTCTCGAGGAGCAGCGCGTCCTCAACCCTATCCTGCGCCAGTTCGCAGACCGCTACGGGGTCGGCATGGTCGCCACGAACGACGGGCATTACGTACGCAAAGAGGACGCCTACGCGCACGACGTGCTGCTCGCCATCGGCACCAAGGCGCTGGTGAGCGAAGAAGACCGCATGCGCTTCCCGTGCGACGAGTTCTACGTGAAGAGCCCGGCCGAGATGCTCAGGGCCATACCGGAGGAGCAGTTCCCGGGCGCGTTCGACAACACCAACCACGTGGCCGACCTCTGCAACGTGGACCTGCCCGTAGGCGCCCGGCGCGTTTACCAGATGCCGGAACTGCACCTGCCCGAAGGCGTGACGCTGGCGGAGCAGCTGCGGGTGGACAGCTACCGCGGCCTCATGAAGCGCTACCCGGAGCTGACCGAGGAGCACATGCGGCAGTACCTGGACGGCGCGCGGGAGGCACACGGGGTAGGCGCTCCGGCCGCCCGCCCCGATCTCGAAGGCGTGCTCGTGGAACTGGCGCGGCTGGCGGAACTGGGCAAGCAGGAGCAGAAAGAGGGCGCTACCTACGGCGGTTACGTCTACCCTCACCTGGCCACGTTCGCCCCTACCGACAACGCGGAGCGCACGCGGCAGCTTCTCGAGCGGGTCGAGTACGAGCTCGGCGTCATCATCGCCATGGGCTTCCCCGACTACTTCCTCATCGTGGCCGACTTCATCAACTGGGCGCGTGAGCAGGGCATCGCCGTGGGCCCCGGACGCGGCTCCGGTGCCGGCTCCATCGTGGCCTACGCCATCGGCATCACCAACATCGACCCCCTCGAGTACGACCTCCTCTTCGAACGCTTCCTCAACCCGGACCGCGTGAGCATGCCGGACTTCGACATCGATTTCTCGGACGTGCGCCGCGGCGAGGTGATCGACTACGTGCGCCGCAAGTACGGCGACGACCGCGTGGCGCACATCGCCACGTTCGGCACGCTGGCTTCGCGCGCGGCCATCAAGGACGCCGCTCGCGTCATGGAGGCCAGCTACGCCGAGGCCGACAAGATCAGCAAGCTGGTGCCGCTCAAGTACGGTCGCAGCGTGTCCATAGACGAAGCTCTCGCCGAGATCCCAGAGATGCGCGAGCTGTACGAGGGCGGCGCGAACCGCTACGTGGACGTGGCCAAGCAGCTCGAGGGCCTGCACCGGCACGCCTCCATCCACGCCGCCGGCGTGATCATCGCGCGCGACCCCGTACAGGAACTGGCGCCAGTGTTCCGCACCGGCGACGGCCCCATCGTGTGCCAGTACGACATGGGCTCCATCGAGGACCTCGGCTTCATCAAGATGGACTTCCTCGGGCTCCGCACCCTCTCCCTCATCGAAGCGGCCGTGCGCATCGTCAAAGAGTCGCGCGGCGTCACGCTCGAACCAGACGCGTTCCCGCTTGACGACGAAGCCACCTTCGCGCTCCTCAGCCGCGGCGACACGGCCGGCGTGTTCCAGTTCGAGGGCTCGGGCCTCACGGACACCCTGAGGCGCCTGAAGCCGCACCGCATCCACGACCTCATCGCCGTGTCGGCGCTGTACCGGCCCGGCCCCATGGAGAACATCCCCACCTACATCAGGCGCCACCACGGCCAGGAGCCGGTGGACTACTCCGACTTCCCCACCAGCGAGAAGTACCTCGCCCCCATCCTGGAAGAAACGTACGGCATCCCCGTGTACCAGGAACAGATACAGCAGATAGCGCAAGCGGTCGCGGGTTACACCCTCGGGGAGGCCGACCTGCTCAGGCGCGCCATGGGCAAGAAGAAGGTCGAGGAGATGGTGCGACACCGCAGCATCTTCCTGGCCGGGGCCGAGAAGCACGGCCTGCCCAAGGCGGAGGCCAACCGCCTGTTCGACCTGCTCGAGCGGTTCGCCAACTACGGCTTCAACAAGTCCCACTCCGCCGCCTACGGCATGATCTCCTACCAGACGGCCTACCTGAAGACCCACTACCCCGTCGAGTTCGCCGCCGCCCTGCTCACGGTGGAGCGCGGCGATTCCGACAAGGTGGCGCAGTACGTGGCCGACGCCAAACATCTGGGCGTTGCCGTGTTGCCGCCGGACATCAACCTCTCGCGCGGCGACTTCACGCCGGTGGGCGACGTGGTGCGCTTCGGGCTTTACGGCATCAAGAACGTGGGCGAGGGAGCCGTGGACGCCATCCTCAACGAGCGGGCCGGCGGCGGTCCCTTCAAGGACCTGTTCGACTTCTGCAGCCGGGTGGATTCCACCGCCGTGAACAAGCGGGCCATCGAGCACCTCATCAAGGCCGGAGCGTTCGACCCGCTCGGAGGCGGCCCTGAGCGAACGCTCGGATCGGACCTGACGGAAGCGAGACGTCACCTCCTGCTCGCCAACATCGAGCTCGCCATGAAGTGGGGCGCCGCCAAGCGCGAGCAGGAATCCGCCGGTCAGATGTCGCTGTTCGGCGCCGAGGAGATCGCGCCACCCAGCCTGGAGAGCGCCCCGCTACTCAGCGAGCTGGAACTGCTCCGCTTCGAGAAGGAGGCCCTGGGCCTCTACATCAGCGCGCACCCCATGAGCTCCTACCCCGGCCTGGCGGAGGCGGCCTCCTGTGGTGTGGCCGCCCTGGAGGGCTACTTCCAGCAGAACCTGCTGCCCGGCACGTCGCGCCTGAAGGTTGTGCTGACGGGGCTCGTGCAGAGCGTAACGAAGCGCCCGACGCGCAAGGGCACCATGATGGCGCGCTTCGAACTGGCCGACGAATCTGGCGGGCGCGAGGTGCTCGTGTTCGGGCGCACCTACGACAGCGTGGCTCCCCTGCTGGAAGAGGACGCTCCCGTGGTGGTGGTCTTGGACGCCAGCGACGAGGGAGAAGGGCTTCGGCTGGTGGTGGACAGGCTCATCCGCTGGGACACGAAGGAGGGCTCCGAAGGCGGAGTACCGGAGGTGGCCGTACTGCGGCTCGACCTGCTGCAGACGGCCCCGCACCAGCTTCTGGAGCTGCGCTCGGTGCTGGACGAACACGCCGGCCGCGTACCCGTGCGCCTCGAGTTCGGTGGGCCCGGCGGGCGCACGCTCTACCAGGTTGACGGCACCCGGGTGGACCCGGCGGCGCTGGGAGAGGTGGGGCGCAGCTTCCCGTGGCTGGAAGCGGTGGTGACGGTGGACCGGCAGGCGCTACTAAGCGAACGAAGCCGGCCCGTTTTCGGGGGCCGGCCTCAGCTGCAGACCGAAGAGGTGCCGTTCTGATCAGCCGTAGACGGTGTGGCGGGGGTTGTCCACCTGCGTCTGCCGCACCGCGTCCGTCTGCGTCTCGCGCGTGACGTCCACCTGCGTGGCCGCCATCTTGAACGCCTGACTGCTGGTGGCGGCGTGATAGCCCGTGTCGTAGTCGATGATGCCCTGCTCGTACATCTCCGCCAGGTGGTCGTCGAACGACTGCATGCCGTCCAGCCGCGCCTCGCGGAGCACGTCGTAGAGCTCGGGGGTGCGGTCCTCGTCGCGCACCAGGTCCTTCACGCGCAGGGTGCCCTTGAGTATCTCCGTTGCCGCCACCCGGCCCGAGCCCAACCGCGGCAGCAGCCGCTGCGACACGATGCCCACCAGCGACTCCGCGAACAGCACCCGCGCTGTGTCGCGCTCGTGGGGCGGGAAGAGTTCGATCATCCGGTTGATGGTGCGCACCGAGTCCTGGGTGTGCAGCGTGCTGAACACCAGGTGCCCGGTCTGCGCCGCCGAGAGGGCGGCTGCCGCCGTGGCGTGATCGCGGATCTCGCCGATCATGATCACGTCGGGGTCCTGTCGCATGGCCGCGGTCAGCGCCTCGGAGAACGAGGGAGCGTCCACGCCCAGTTCGCGCTGCACCACTATCGAACGCTTCGAGCGGTGCAGGTACTCGATGGGGTCCTCCACCGTGACGATCATGCGTGAATGCACGCGGTTGATCTCGTCCACGATGCGCGCCAGGGTGGTCGACTTGCCCGAGCCCGTCGGTCCGGTCACTAGGACGAGCCCCTTCTCCTGGTCGCGGAAGTACTCGATGATCTCGCTGGGCAGGTTCACTACCTGGAGGGAAGACTCGTCGGAGTTGATCACGCGCAGAACGGCGCTGACACTGCCGCGCTGCCGGAAGAGGTTCACGCGGAAGCGAGCCAAGCCGCCGACGCTGTACGCCAGGTCCACCTGGTGCTTCGCCTCGAACGTGGCGCGCAGGCGCTCGTCACACATGAGATCGAGCAGCGCCTCGGTGAAGCGGGGCGTGATCTTGGAGTCGGTGACGGGAGTGAGCTTCCCGTTCACCCGGGACATGGCCGGCAGCCCAACGTGCAGATGGACGTCGGAGGCGCCGCGCTCGACGATGCGCTGCAGGAGATCGTTGAAATGCATGTGCGGAGTGTGGCGCACCACCACTGACGGGATTCTTTCACGGCCACGCCACCTGCCTGCCGGTCACCAACCTGTACACTTGCTGCGGCATGATCACCCACCTACAGACCACACCGACCGCACCGCGTGAGCGCGGACTGGAGCGCCACTCATGAGGGTCGTGGCACTGGCAGTGCTGGCCACGATCATCGTGGTGAGCGGCATCTGGCTGGCCAGCGACCGTAGCGCGAGCAGCGCAGCACAAGAGAGCACCCCACCAGCGGCAGTGAGCACCACCGGCGCTGCGGACTCACAGGCAGACGCCCCGGCCGGCACGCCGGCGGAGGGCACGGAGGCCGAGGATGCACAAGGCGCCCCAGCGGCCACGCCCGCGCCGGACGGCCTTACCGACGATGACGCCGGAGCGGACGAACCGACCGCCTCTCAGGGCGCGACAGCGGACGCCGACGTGGTACCGCGCGGCTACACCCAGGTGGATTACGTGACCGACGTACCGCAGCAGGCGTTCGACGCGCCCGAACAGGTGCTGGATCCGAACCTGGATTACGTGGCGGTCATCCGCACCAACCGCGGCGACATAACCGTGGAACTGTACGAGGACCTGGCCCCCGTGACCGTGAACAGCTTCGTCTTCCTGGCCCTGCACAGGTACTTCGAGGGCGTTCCGTTCCACCGCGTGCTGGAGGGCTTCATGGCTCAGACTGGCGACCCTACGGGCACCGGCATGGGTGGCCCCGGTTACCAGTTCGATGACGAGATAGCTGAGGGCCTCTCCTTCGACAGTGAGGGCATCCTCGCCATGGCCAACGCCGGCAGGGGCGCCGACGGCAGCGGCACCAACGGCTCACAGTTCTTCATCACCTTCGCGCCCACCGCCTGGCTGGACGGCGCCCACACCATCTTCGGGCACGTCATAGAGGGCCTGGACGTGCTGCCGGACATAACCCGCGTGGACCCGACTCAGCCGAGCGCCATCGTCCACTACAGCGGCACCGTAGGCGATCTGGCGGCGCAGGGCGTGGAACTGCCCGTGGCTGCCGACGCGAACGTAGCCGAAGCCATCGAAGACCTGCTCGGGGCCTTACCCGGCACCGGCCAGTCCTTCAGCGTTGCGGGTTACCGTGGCGTGGCCGGCATGCTCGGCACCGAACCCGCGTTCGGCTTCTACCTGAACCCGGACGAGATCGAGGCCGTGATCATCGCCGCGCGTCAGCGCTGACACGCTCGCACCAACGTCCCGCGCCTTGACGCAGGGCTCCCACCACGCACACTGAAAGGAAGCACCCATGAACTCACTCGAAGGATTCACCAAGGTCGACCGCCTCTCCCCGGAACGCAAGACGCGCTTCAGCGCTCCCGAGCAGGTGCTCGAGGACGGACGCGAGTACCGCGCGGTGGTCACAACCAACAAGGGCACCATGGTGCTCGACCTGTTCGCCGACAAGACGCCGGTGACCGTCAACAGCTTCGTGTTCCTCGCCCTGAACGGCTACTACGACGGCATCGTGTTCCACCGCGTGCTGGAAGACTTCATGGCCCAGACGGGCGACCCCACCGGCACCGGCACGGGCGGACCCGGCTACCAGTTCGCCGACGAGTTCGACCCGTCCCTCAGGCACACCGAGAAGGGCGTGCTGAGCATGGCCAACGCCGGCCCCCGCACCAACGGCTCCCAGTTCTTCATCACCTTCATCGCCACCCCGTGGCTCGACGACAAGCACAGCGTGTTCGGCAAGGTCGTGGAGGGCGTAGACGTGCTGGACGACATCCAGCGCATCGACCCGGGCCGCCGGGTGCCGGGCGTTCAGCCCGACGCCATGCAGTCCGTGGACATCTACGTGCGCTGAGCCGACCGGTCAGCCCAGCGGCGTCACTTCCAGCACCCTGGCCTCCGAACTGGAGGCCACGTGCTTTATGAAGGCGGCCGCGTCGACCCCGTTCTGGTTGGGCTCCTTGCGGCTCCGGAAGCTCACCTGGCCGCTCTCGAGTTCGCGGTCGCCGAGGATGACGATGTAGGGGATCTTGAGGAGCTCGGCGTCGCGCACGGCGGCGTTCATGCGCTCGCCCTCGCTCGCCACTCCCACCCGCACGCCCGCCTCGGTCAGCTTCTCGGCCAGCTCGAGCGCGCCGGCGCGGTGGTTGTCCGTGATCGGTACCACCCGCACCTGCTCGGGCGCCAGCCAGAGCGGCATGTCGCCGGCGAAGTGCTCCAGGATGACGCCCATGAAACGCTCGGTGGAGCCGGTGACCGCGCGGTGCAGCACCACGGGCGTGGCCTTGCTACCGTCCTCGGTCACGTACTCGCAACCCAGGCGCGACGGCTGGATGAAGTCCACCTGTATCGTGCTCAGCTGCCATTCGCGGCCCAGCGCGTCGCTGGCCATGAAGTCGGCCTTGGGGCCGTAGAAAGCGGCCTCCCCCGCCGCCTCCACGTACTGAACGCCCTCGGAATCCAGGGCGGCCCGCAGCGCCTCGGTGGCGCGCGCCCACTTCTCGTCGTCCGCCACGTACTTGCCCTCGTCGCCCCGGAGCGACAGCTGCACGTAGTAATCCGTCAGCCCATAGATGTCGAGGGTCTCGCGCACGATGCGCAGCGCGAGCGCGAACTCGCTCTGGATCTGCTCCTCGGTGCAGAAGATGTGTGCGTCGTCCTGGGTCAGCGAACGCACCCGGGTGAGCCCGGCGAGCTGCCCGGAGCGTTCGTTGCGGTACAGCGTGGCGAACTCGGCCATGCGCAGAGGCAGGTCGCGGTACGAGTGGAACTGACTGTTGAAGAGCGTCATGTGCGACGGGCAGTTCATTGGCTTGAGGCGGTAGCGCACCTCGCCGTCCTGCATGGCGGGGAACATGTCGTCTTCGTAGTTGGCGATGTGCCCGCTCTTCTCGTACAGCTCCTCTTTCACGATGTGCCCGGTCCACACGTGCTGGTAGCCGTGCTCGGTCTGCTTCTCGCGAACCAGGCGCTCCATCTCGTGACGCATCATCTCGCCCCGCGGCAGGAACAGCGGCAGGCCCGGGCCCACCGCGTCAGCGAAGGTGAACAGTTTCAGCTCCCGCCCGAGTTTCCGGTGGTCGCGCTTGCGAGCCTCCTCGAGCTGCCACAGGTGGTGCTCCAGCTCCTCCTTGTTGGCGAACGCCACCCCGTAGATGCGCTGCAGCATGGGCCGGGTCTCGTCGCCACGCCAGTAGGCGCCGGCCACGCTCATGAGCTTGAAATGGGGTGCGAGGGCGCCGGTGCTCGGCAGGTGAGGGCCCCGGCAGAGGTCCGTGAAGCCCTCTGCCCCACCCTGCTCGTAGAAGGTTATGGTCTCGCCCGCCGGCAGGTCCCGGATGAGCTCGACCTTGTACGGGTCCTCCAGGTCCAGGTAGCGCTGCAGGGCCTCGTCGCGCGGCAGGGCGTACTTCACGAGCGGCATGTCGCTCTTCACGAGCTCCCGCATGCGCGCCTCGATGTTCTCGAGATCGGCCGGGTTCAGGGTGCGCGGCAGGTCGAAATCGTAGTAGAAACCGTTCTCGATGACGGGCCCGATGCCCATGTGGATCCTGTGCCGGTCGGCACCCTCCGCTGTGAACAGTTCCTCCACGGCCTGCGCCATGACGTGCGCCAGGGTGTGGCGAGCGAGCAGGATGGCGTCCGCGTCCTTCTTGGTGACAACCTCGATCCTGGCGCCGCTGGGCACGGCGCTCTGAAGGTCGGAGAGCTTGCCGTCCACCCTCACCCCAAGCGCGGCGCGGGCGAGCCCGGGGCCTATGGCTTCGGCGACCTGCTTACCGGTGGCCTGTTCAGGAAGGTCCAGCTGTTTGCCGTCAGGCAACAGTACGTGCATATGAACACCTCAGGGTGACAACGCGCTCTGACCGCGCGAAAGAACTCGTAGCTAGTTTACGGGTAGAAGGTACTGCCACTGAACGCGTCAGCGACGCGTTCGCCGTCCGCTGCGCGGTGTGACCACGGCTACCATGCTGGTGCTGCCTGCCAACGGCCGATGCATGGCAAGGATGCTATCACAGGCCGCCAGAACCAACTGATACACTTCACAACATGCACCTAGTGGCCCTGGTCTCTGATGACGCCGATCTCAACCATGCACTGAGGACGTTCAGAGACAGCGGCGAACGCTTCCACCTGCACCCGGTGCCGACCGGCAGTACAAGCGAGCTCATGAGGGCGTTGACGCGGCTGGATTTCGCGGGCGCTCTGGTGCTCGGCGAGGCAGCCCAGAGCGAGGTGCAGCGGCTGGCGGACCGGAGCTCGCTCGACGCACAGGAACTCGGGGCGGCAGATACCCTCACCGTTACCCCTGCCGGCATAGTGGCCGACCACACCTTCGGTCGGGCGCTGGCCTCAATGCTCATGAGCCGGCGCTGGGACGCGGCCGGGGCGCACGCCGTGATCCTCGGGGCTTCTGCCAGGGCCAAGGCCCTCGCGAGGGAACTGGCCCGCATGGGGGTAGCGTCGCTCACGCTCCTCGACGACGACCGCGTGGCCGCAGAACGCGCGCTGCCGGCTGCGGCCGGCACGACCGTCATGGCGCGCGCCAGCACAGACCCACTGGCCATCACCTTCCTGGAGCGCGCCGACCTGCTGGTGCGAGTGGACAAGAACGCCAGAGTGAACGACGGCATCCTGGGGCCGCACCTGACCGTCATAGACCTGGCGCAGGATGCCCGCTTCGACCTGAAGAAGCGCGCCATCGAGCTTGGCGCCCTTACGTTCGCCTGGCACGAGGTGGAGGCGCACCGGTTCGAACACTCGCTCAGCCAGGTGCTGGGTGGCGCGGTGGGCGTAGAGCCCTTCCGTGCGCTGTTCCAGGCGTTCTGAGCTCACCACGCCGTCCTGCTCGACCGGTCCTCGCCCGAGCAGCACCGAGGTCTCATGTTGTTCAGCCAGTTTGCTGACAGACTCACCCTCATGCCGCGGGCCGTTCGTACCCACTGGAACCACCGACCCGCCGTAACGGGGCTGCGCTCACTCACAGCGGCTCTCATCCTCTTTGTGCTCGGACTGCTCCCGGTCGCGCTCGCTCAGGCAGACTCTGCCGTACAGGGCGGGCCCTACTACCGGCTACCGGGCGCCACCACCACGCTTACAGACGACGCCATCACCATCCGCTACGGCGCTTATCACGAGACGTACGTGGCGGGCCTCGGCTGGCTCTCGGGCGTTCAGGCCGACGCACCCGTGGTGCAGGATGGCGACGTGCTGGTGAACGGCAGCGTCCTGGCAGCCCTCGGCGTCGACCTTCCCCGGCTGGAGGGCGTGAGAACCAGCGGTGGTGCCGAGGTGCGCGTGGTGCTCGACCTGCCTGGGCTCACACCGACGCAGCTCGAGAGCCTGAGGGGCTCTGGCAGCATCCCGGCCGGGCAGGCGCTCTACTTCCGCCTGCCGCAGGTGCTTCTGCCGGAGCTCGCACTCGACGAAGTGAGCGGCGTTTCACTCAGCCTCACGCAGCAGGATGGCGCGACGCTCCTGGAGGTCTTCGGGCCGGAGCTCGACTACGACGTCTTCCCTCTCAGTACGCCCACCCGCCTGGTCCTGGACCTGATGCCGAAACGGGACCTCACCCCGGTGGTGCAGACGGAGCGCGAGATCGCCCCCGGAGTCACTTACAGGCGCTTCACGGTGCACACCACCAGCGGCGGCAGCGTGGTTCACCTCGTGAGCATCGAACCGGAGGCGGGTGAGCTCAGGGTCGTGGGAGAGAGTCGCGTGCCCCGCACCACCAGCGAACTCGCCGCCGGAGCGCTGGTAGCGCTCAACGCGGGCTACTTCGACACCACGACCTTCAGCGCGATCGGCTACCTCCTGGTGGACCACGGCCTGCAATCGCTACCCAGCCGCAACCGCGCCAGCATCGGCTTCCGGCCGGGGCAGGAACCACTCATCGACAGGCTCGCCTTCACCGTCAGGCTCCACACCCGTCATGGCGCTATCGAGGTCGGGAACGCCCAGATGGACGGTGTGGACGTGGTCCGCACGGCAGGCGCGTTCGCCGGCGGGCCAACTCGCGGCGTGCTGCTGGTGCGGGACGGCGTGGTGATCGAGAACAAGATCGGGCCCCGGCGGGTGCCGGAAGGCGGCTACGCGCTCGTTTACCCGCCCGCCAACCGTTCCATCGCGCTGCTCGACGAGGGCGATACCGTCATCCTGGACACCCTGATTGAGCCACGCGCGTTCGGGCAGGCCCGCTACGCCGTCGAGGCCGGACCGCTGCTCGTGAAGGACGGCCAGCCCGCCTACCAGCCCGAACTGGAGAGGTTCGAGCTGGGGCAGCGGATCCTGGACGGGCTGACCCAGCAGTCGGCCGTGGGGGTCACCACCGCCGGCGCCACCCTATTACTGGTGGCGGAGACCATGCGAGCGTCCGAACTCGTGCCGCTGTTCCTCTCGCTGGGAGCGGACCGCGCCATGCGCCTCGACAGCGGCAGCAGCACAACGCTGGTTATCGAGGGCCGCTCCGTGAACAGGAGCTCGGAACGGCGGGTGGTGAGCGCCATCGTGCTCGTGCCGCAACGGGCGGGGAACTGAAGCCTGCCACCAGTAGGCGGCCGGAGCCTTGGGCGCAGCGCCGTAACCGGGGCGTCACTGCGACGCCCGTATACTCGCAGGCGATGAGAGTGAGGCGTGCACGCAGGCTCACCAGAGCTCTGAAGGGGCCGCTGCTCGGGCTGCTGCTCGCCTGCGCGGCGGGCGGACCTGTACTGCTCGGACCGTCTCCTGCCTTGGCGCGCGCCCAGAGCACCACGCCTCCTGCGGCCGTCGAGACGGCCCAGGCCCCCACGGAAGACACGGCCGGCACGGCGTTCGCTCCCAACGTGCGCGTGGACCTCGCACTGGGTGTGGCCGGGCAGCCGGTGGCCGAAGCCTGGAACCCCCTCAGGGTGGAACTGCGCGACGCTCCACCCGCCACCCTTACGCTCCATGTTGATCAGGGCACGCTCCGCACCGGCGAAGTGCCGCTTACCGTCACGCTCGACGTGCGGGGAGGGGCCGGCCTGACCATCTTCGAAGAGCTCATCTACTTACCCCACTTCGCCAGCCTGAGCTGGCGGCTTGCCACCCCGGAACGGGTCATCGCCAGTGGCAGCGTGGCAGGCCGAGAAGCGGACGAGCGGCCTCTCGATCTGCTGCTCACGAGCACCCCCGGGGTTTACAGGGTGCCGTTCCAGGAGGCCTTCGGGCCGGGCGCACGGCTCGTGGACGTGGTGGCCACCCTGCTGCCTCAAGACGTCGCCGCCTACGACGGCGTGCGGAGCCTCACCATTGATGGCAGTGCGGCCGCTCCCCGGCTCGAGGCGGTGGCAGCGGCCGCGGCCGCCGGTGTGGTCGTGGTGCTGGCCGGACCGCTGCCCCCCAGCCATTCCGAACTGCTGCTGCTGTTACACGGTGCGGACGCCGCCCGGCTCGGCAGTGGAGCTCTGGTGAGCTCGGACGGCGGTGTCACGACCGCCGTGGAGGCTCTCAGCCAGGCGCTCGCTCAGGCGCCCAACCAGGCCGCCTTGCGGGCAGCGCTACTGGAACAGCCACTCGTTGAGCCGCCCCCGCAGCTGAAGGAGACCATTCTCGTCCTCATGGCCGCCGCGTACGCCGTCCTCACCCTCCTGCTACTGCGGTTCGGAACGCCCGGACTGAGCGCCTCACTGGTGCTGGCGGGCCTCGTGGCGCTGATCGGCTGGCAGCTCCTCAGACCTCCCGTCCCCCAGTTGCAGGCGGGTGCTGTGCTCGCCGTGGCGGGCGGCGACCTGGCACTACTCCGGCCGGCCACCGAGGTGCTCACGTTGCCACGCACCACGCTCACCCTGCCAACCAGGAACAGGCCGGTGAGGCCGCAGGCCTACTGGGTGGACAAGGATGGTTCTCACTTCGGGCTGGAGCGGTGGCGAGCGCTTCTCCTGGAGCAGCCCGCCGCGCTTGCACCTGCGCAACTCGTGGTGGTGGACGGTGCACCGCGCAACCTGGGGCCGGGAACGCTGTACGACCTCTACCTCGTTGGAGAGGGAGCGCGGGGCAGCCTGCTGGCCGGCTCCTCCACCTTGCAGCCGGGCGAAGAGGGCGCGGCTGGTTGGGTGGAGACGTTGGCACCCCTGCTCCCGTCCGGAACCTGGTTGGCGCGCGGTGAGTGTGGCGCGAGTTGCACGACCTGGGTGGTCTACCCGCCCATGGCGTTCGCGGCGGCGCGTGACGAGCAGCCTGGGCAGAGCCTGCCGCGAACGGATCCGTTCCGCAGCACGCCCGCGGCGCTCCCGGAGGAGCTATGAGGGCCGTGGAACTCATGGTGGCCCGGCTCACGCGGCCCGACATGATGCAGCTGCTCACCCTCTTGCTGGCTGTGCTCGTGCTGGTGCTCGGCTTCTCCTGGCCGTCCGGCGGCGGAACGGCCAACGAGAGCTGGTTCTCCCTTACACCCGTGCGTAACGCCTGCCTCGCTCTGGTGGCGGCGGGGTACGGGGCTGCGCAGGGACTGGTGCGCCTCCCAGGCGGGAACGCGCCCACCTGCGCCGCTGCCAACGCGCTGAGCGAGGCGCGCCTCACGCTCGTGGCGCTACTGACGTGGGTGCTCATCACGGCGCCGTTCGAAGTGATAAGCCACGCCGCCAGCTACCCCTCCGCCCACGTGGCCTGGAGCGCGCTCGTTTCGCTCGTGACGGTGCCTGCCTACTACGGCCTCGGCCTGCTCGTCCGCAAGCTCGCGGCGCTGCTGCGGCTGGGGTGGGCGCTGCCCGTCATGGTGCCGGGCGTGATCGTGGGACTCGGTTGGCTGGACCTGCGCCTGGACACTTCCCTCTTCAACCCCTGGACAGCAGCGCTCAACACGTCCCCCTATCCGGTCGTGGCGGGCGTGGCTACGCTCCTCACGGTACTGCTCCTCCTGAGCTGGAACCGCGGCGGCCGGAACGGGTTGGGGGCACCTGGCGGCGCCACGCCTGACGCTGAAGGCGTGCGCTCATGATCGGCTCCAGCCGTAGACGCTCGGCGGTTGGCCGGCAGGCTGCCGGTCCCACGCTCGAACTGCACTTGAGGGAAGCGCGACTGGCCCGCCTGCACCGGCGGTTGTTGCACGCCTCGCTGGCGGCGTTAGCAGGCGCGGTCGTGGCGCTCTTCATGCCTCTTGGCCTGCCCGGTCGGCTCTGGGTGGTGCTGGCAGCCGCTGCGCTGGGGGCGGCGTGGCCACCGCGCAGAGGTGTGCAGGCCGTGCTGGCCTCGATCCGCGCGCAGACGGGCCTGAGCTACGAGACGGCGCTGGGTCTACAGCACCGTTCACCTCCGGCCTCCGAGGCGCCGGCTACACCTGCAGACGTGAGCGCCGACCCTTACGGGTTCGAGGCGGCAGTCGTGCAGCGCGCCGCTCTCAGGATCCGCGGTTACGAGAGTGAGCCGCGGCCCGCCTGGTGGTTGCCCGCGCTCGTGCTCACGGCTGCGCTACTCGTACTGCCGGACCTCGTTCTCCCGTCCGCCTTGGGCGGTGCCGGGTCGCCGGCCACTCCTACGGCCGTGGGCTCTGGGGGAGGCCCCGAGGCTCAGCCGGCGCCCGAGCCCGCAGCCCCGGAGCCGCCCGACCCCGGTCGGGCCGAACCTCCCGGCGCGGCCCCGAACCGGAACGAGGACGATGGCGACACGCCCGTAACGGACCTGCCGGAGGGCGATGTGGATGGTCAGGCGCCACTCACTCGCTACCTGCAGTCGTTGCGCGAGCGGCCGGCCAGTTCCGGTGGAGCGGCGGACGGTGCAGCTTCCGACATGGACGCGCCGGAAGCGGAACGGAGGCTCGGAACGGACGACCGGGACGCGGGCGAGAGGACCGGTCGCCGTGAAGGCGATCCGTCCGGCAATGAGCGGACCGAGCGTTCGACCGATGAGGGAGGCGGCCCCGACGGAGGTCACGAGTCAGGCGGCGCCGAGCAGGCAGAGGACGACGGAGGGGCCGGCGGGGAAGACTCGGCCGACACAGAGGAGGACGGCGCCCAACAGGTCGTTCAGCCTGGCGGGGACCAACAGCAGAGCGGCCAATCGGGCGGTGGAAGCGACGAGGCGGGAGCCGACAGCCTTCAGGCCAGCGGCGAGGGTGAGACCGGAAGCGACGCCGAGGGCGCTGAGAGCGCCGGCGGAGGCGGGTCGGACGCCGCGGAGGAGGCGCTCGACCCCGAGGGGGCGAGCGGCATGCTCGAGCGGCTGCAAGGGGTGTTGCAGACGGGCCCCGAGTCGGTGGCAGGCAGCGTGCGGCTACCAGGCAGCACCGATGTGGAACTGCCCGCCGGAACGAGCTACGCGCCCTACCAGAGCGCTGCCGAAGAGGCCATCACTGAAGGTGACCTGCCCCTCGACTACCTGGAGATCATCCGCCGCTACTTCCGATGAGCAGCGAGCTGATCAGGTAAGGCAACTCAGCCAGCAGCGACGACGCCAGCTCTGGCGCTGCACGCTCGGCCAGCGCCTGCACCGTGGGGTCCTGCTCCGGGTCAGGCAGTGGCACGCCGGTGGCTTCCACGCGTGAACCCTGGTGAGTGCGGGTGCGCAACACCTGCACGATCGAATCGTTCCGGGGGTCCACCACCTGGGCTTCTAGGGCGACGGAAACGTCGATGCGGCGGCTGGTGCCGTCGCGGCTCTCGGTCACTTCCCTTTCCAGCACCGGTGCACCGATCATGATGGCTAGGTCCGCGTTATGGGTGCGAGCGATGCGAGCGGCGCTGGGGGCAGCGCGGCTATAGAACATGTCGCTATGGGTCTCGAGGAAACGCATGGTGAACGACGACACGAAGCTGAACGGCGCGTCTCCCCTGCCCTCGAGTTCCGCCTGCACCGCGTCGGCGGCGTCGACGATGCGCGACTGGGTGGGAGCGTTGAGCATGGCTATCAGCGCGTGGCTCTCGCCGGTCTGTTGCGAGGGGGCGCACGCCGCCAGCAGGAGGGTGCCGATTACCGCCAGTGAGGTCAGGAGTCTGGCCATGGCACCATGGTGCCACGTTGCGCCCACTGAGTGACGCACACAGACTGCTTCCTGAAGGTTCGCTCAACCGCGCGCGGGGTCTACGGATCGACGGGTACTATCCGGACGCCCCCGTGCGTGACTTCGGTGAGCCTGAGAGCCGCGGCCTCGAACTGCGAACGGGGCACCGTGAGCTCCAGCACGAGCCCACCAGCGCCGAACTCCGGCTCGCTCTTGCGCGCGTCCGGGTGCAGCGTAACGAGTTCGTCCACGGTACGCAGCACCACGTCCACCAGCGCGAAACCGGCCTCCAGCCGCACGGTGGTCATGTCCACCACCTCGCGCACGCCGGCCCGGTCCAGCGCCTTGCTCACCGCGCCCGAGTAAGCCCGGACGAGGCCGCCTGCGCCGAGCTTCTTCCCGCCGTAGTAGCGCACCACTACCGCGGCCACCATGTCCAGGTTGCGCTTGAGCAGCACTTCCAGCATCGGTCTGCCGGCCGTGCCGCCAGGTTCGCCATCGTCCGAGAACCGCTGAGAATCACCGAACTTGTATGCCCAGCAGTGATGAGTGGCGTCAGGGTGCTCGGCCTTCACCTCAGCCAGACGGGTGAGTGCCTCATCCGGATCGCTGGCGGGCCACACGTACGCCAGGAAGCGGGAACCCTCGATGACCTCCTCGTGGGTAGCCGGCTGTGCTGCGGTCGCGTGCGCCACGAACCGAATCTACCAGGGGACGGCGCCTCGTCGGCGTTCCGGCCGGGCGTTCGGGCGGGGAGTCGCGGGCTAGAGAGTCGCGCCGGAACTGCGGCGTGGCCGGCGCTCGGCGCGCCACCACCCCCACGTGCCGTGGGGCTACCTTCCAACCACCTGCGCTTCAGTTAAGCTCGGGGCATTCTCACTGTGGCTCCAGGTCGGTGCCGCACACCTGCCTGGGGAGCGCTCCAGGCGCTCGTGGGTTCCCGGAGGACGGAATGCAGATCGAGTTCTACAACACAATGACCCGGCGCAAGGAGCCCTTCGTGCCGGTCGTCACTGGACGTGTTGGTATCTACATGTGCGGACCCACCGTGTACTCCGAACCCCACTTGGGGCACGCCCGCGGCCCCGTAGTGTTCGACGTCCTGCGGCGGTGGCTAGAGCACCAGGGGTACGAGGTGCGCTTCGTTACCAACGTCACGGACGTGGGGCACCTCGTGGACGACGCCGAGGAGGGTGAGGACAAGCTGGCCCGCAGGGCTCAGCTCGAACGGCTCGAGCCCATGGAGGTGGCCGAGAAGTACTTCTGGGCGTACTTCGACGCCATGGCGCGGATGAACGTGAGGCGCCCGAGCATCGTGCCGCGCGCCACAGGTCACATCATCGAGCAGCAGGAGCTGACGAAGGTCCTCATCGAGCGAGGCGTAGCGTACGAGCAGGACGGCAGCGTCTACTTCGACGTGTCGGCCTGGGACGCCTACGGCAAGCTCTCCGGGCGCGACCCCGGCGAACAGGTCGAGGGCACGCGCGTCGAGGTGCGGACGGATAAGGACGACCCGCGCGACTTCGCGCTCTGGAAGCGGGCCGAGGCAGGTCACATCATGCGGTGGCCGAGCCCGTGGGGTGACGGTTTCCCCGGCTGGCACATCGAGTGCACCGCCATGAGCACCAAGTACCTGGGTGACGAGTTCGACATCCACGGTGGAGGCCTCGACCTCGTGTTCCCCCATCACGAGGCCGAGATCGCGCAGGCCGAAGCCGCGGGGAAGGGCTTCGCCCGCTACTGGCTCCACTGGAACATGATCACGCTGGGGGGCGAGAAGATGGCCAAGTCCAAGAACCACTTCGTGACCCTGCAGCAACTGTTCGACGACTACGACCCGATCGTGGTGCGGTTCCACCTGCTGCGCTCGCACTACCGGAGCGTGTCCGACTTCAGCGAGGAGGGCCTACTCTCCTCGGCTCAGGGACTCAAGAGGCTCCGCGAGACGTACCGCAACGCGCTGGCGGACCTGAGCGGCGACGAGGCCGCAGATCACGCGCCCTTCGCTGAGTTCAGGGAACGGTTCGCGGCCGCCATGAACGACGATCTGAACACCCCGCAGGCGATTGCCGCGCTGTTCGACGCCTCACGCGCCGTGAACCGCGCCATGGAAGAGGGCGCCGACGGCGGCTACCGCGCCGGTGCCGTGGCTCTCTTCGATGAGCTGATGAGCGGCGTGCTCGGTGTACCCGCGAGGGAAGACGAAGTGCACGATTCCCTGGCCACTGTGGAGGGTCTGGTGGAGATGGTGCTGGCCCAACGACAGCGTGCCCGCGAGCGGCGCGACTTCGGCTCCGCAGACGAACTCCGCGACCGGCTGGCGGAACTCGGTGTGAGCATAGAGGACACGCCTCAGGGCAGCCGCTGGAAGCTGGACTAGCGCCCACGACCTCTGGGTTACGGCCCTGAGACGAGCCTTCAGCGAGCCGGCGTCACCGCATGATGTGGCCATGAGCGCTGACGGATCCAGTTCGGAAGACAGGGAGCTCGGAGCCGGCTACGACGGCGCCGCACCCGAGCTCTCTGCCGTCTACCAGGCGGCCTCCACCGCGCCGGGCATGAGGGCCGATCGCCTCCGCACGCTGGTTTCCGAGTTCGGCACATTGGAGGCGGTGCTCAACGCACCGCCTGCGCGCCTGGCACTGGCACTCGAAGACAGGCCGCACGTGGCCGCCGCCCTGCCCGGCCACGTGCGCAGGCGCCTTCCCGGCGCCACCCGCCAGGTGAAGGCCGCGCTGGCCGCCGGCATGAGCGTGATCACTTGGGAACACTCCGCTTACCCAGGGTGCCTGCGTGACGATCCCGACGGCTGCGCGCCCATCCTCTTCGTGGAGGGCCGGCTACCGGACCAGCTGCGCTACCCCTCCCCAACGGTCAGGTCGTTCGCGGTGGTGGGAACACGGCGCGCCACTCCCGGCGGCCTCGGGTTCGCGCGCGACGTGGGCCGCGCGCTGTCTCGAGAGGGTGTCGTGGTCGTCTCGGGGCTCGCCATCGGCATAGACGGCGCCGCGCACGAAGGCGCCGTAGAGGCCGTGGAGCGCTCCCGTGCCGGTTCGTCCCTGCCGCGCCACTACGAGTGGAAGCCCGGCGTCTCGCCTACCCCGCGCCCAGCCGGAACCGTGGCCGTGCTAGGCGGCGGCCACGGGCACCTCCACCCGGCCGGTCATGTCGGCCTGGCGCGCCGCATCCTCGAGTCAGGTGGCGCCGTCATCTCGCAGTGGGCGCCGGACGTGCCGCCACTGCCCTACCGGTTCCTCCAACGCAACCGCGTCATCAGCGGCCTCAGCCGCGGCGTGCTGGTGGTGGAGGCCGGCGCTCGCTCGGGCACCAACAACACGGTGGCGCACGCTCTCAACCAGGGCCGTGAAACCATGGCCGTGCCCGCGGCGCCATGGTCGGCAAGCGGCGCAAGCTGTTTCGCCATGATCCGCGACGGTGCAGAGTTCGCCTTCGGCTACATGGACGTGCTGGCCAAGTTCCCGGAGCTTACCTGGCGCGGAGCGACCGAGCCTTCGGCCGAACCACCCCGAACCGGACTGAACGCCCCCGCGCCCGAGACACCGCCCCTGTTCGCGGCCACTGCCGAGCGCGAGCCGGCCCCGGCCGGTTCCGAAGATGGGGGCTGGGCCGGCGACGCAGAGAGCATGGTGCGGCGCATCATGAGCAGCGGAACGGAAGTCGGTCTCGACCACCTGGTGGCCGCCACCGCTTACCCTCCCGGCATCCTCATCGGCGTGCTCAGCATGCTGGAACTGGCGGGGGCCGTGGAGAGCACGCCCGGCGGCTACTACCGACTGCGGGAGGCCCTCACGCGGGAGCCAGAGTAGGAACTCGCGTGCTGAACGTTAAGGAAGGGTCAATCGTCTCATGGACACGGCAGGAACGTGCTTAGTATCTTAGAGGCAGGTCTGGTGGGCGACCTGACGGAGGCGCGTGCCTCGTTGTCTGCCCACGTGACGACGTTCGGAAGGAGATCAACCTTGAGGAAATTCCTCGTAGCACTGCTAGTTGCCCTGACCACGTTCGGTGTGGCGTTCGGGCAGACCCTCACGGTCTGGACCACCTGGACCGATCAGACGCTCGACTGGCTCCGCGAAGAGTCCGCCTCGTTCAGCGATGCGTTCGGCGTGGATGTAGAGATCGTGCGTCTCGACGTGAACGAGCTCAAGCAGCAGGCGCTCCTGGCCGCTCCCCAGGGCCAGGCGGGCGACGTCTTCGCCGGCGTGCCACACGACCAGATCGGTGAGATGGCCGTGGGCGGCGTGCTTCTCGACATGTCCACCTACGCCACGGCCGCCTACCTGGCCGACCTGAGCGAACAGGCCCGCCTCGGCTACACCTACGCCGGCCGTCTGTTCGGCCTGCCCATGTACGTCGAGGGCCCGGCGCTCATCGTCAACAACGAGCTCGTCGATCAGCTCCCCGCCACGTACGAGGCCGCCATGCAACTGGCCGCCGACCTCACCACGGCGGACACCTTCGGCTTCATGTACGACATCAACAACTTCTACTTCAGCTACGGCTGGCTTCACACCTGGGGCGGTTACGTCTTCGGGCGCGACGCCGCGGGCGGCCTCAACCCGGCCGACATCGGCCTCGCCAACGAGGGGGCCGTTGCAGGTGCCGAAGCTCTCCACGACCTGCGCTTCGGTCTCGGCCTCATCCCCTCCGGTACCAACTACGACGTAGCCAACGGGCTCTTCGTGGATGGCGCCCTGGCCATGATCTACACGGGCCCCTGGGCCATCAGCCAGTACCAGGAAGTGGGCCTGGACGTGAGCGTGCACCCCGTCCCGCCCCTCGCCGACGGCACTCCGTTCTCCGGGTTCATGGGCGTTCAGGGCGTACTGGTGAACTCCTTCAGCAACCTGAAGGTCGAAGCCGCGAACTTCTCCAAGTGGCTCTCCCGCAAGGACGCCCAGGTGTCCATGGCGCGCCTCTCCGGCCGCATCCCCGCCTCCACCTCGGCCCTCACCGAAGTGGTTGACGACCCCATCATCGCCGGCTTCGGCGCAGCCCTCATCCACGCGGAACCCATGCCCAACATCCCCGAGATGGGCGCCGTCTGGTCGCCGCTCGGCAACGCTCTCAACGTCATCACCGAAGACGCCGGTGCCGACGTCGCCGCCACCCTCGATCAGGCTGTTCGCGAGATCAAGGGCGAGTAAACACAAGCTTGGACCGGGGCCTCGCACAGAGGCTCAGGTAGTAGACTTGCGGCCAGGGACACGCTCCCTGGCCGCACTGCTTGGACGGCTGAAGGCAAGCGCCGTCCGTGCACCGTTCGCCAGCGTGGACCTACGCCCGTAGGGGGTCATCGCCATCGACATCTCGCGCTCACCCAAGCAGTTCCTACCCAGAAGCAGAACTGTGACCGGCGGCGTGTTCAAGTCGTTGGGCCTGCTGGCGGCGGCGCTCACCGCGTCGGCCGCTGCGGGAGTGGCGGGCTACTTCCTCATCAGGCTGTTCGCCCCTGGCGTGCCCGCCTTCGTGGGCCTGCCGATCGGAGCCGTGGTACTCGTCCTGATCCTGAGGTGGATCGCCCAGCGCTTCGCCTGGATCATGCCGTGGTACTACCTGATGCCGGCCATCATCTTCCTGCTCACGTTCACGTTCTTCCCAGTCATCCTCACCATCGGGCTCGCGTTCACCGACTACGCCGGTATCCGCAACGGCGAACTGAACCCCACCACCGAAACGGCCATCCTAAGCGTTGACGGCGTTGCCCTCGAGGTCGAAGGGCTCGGCAACCTCGCGTGTCACAACCTCCGCAACGGCTGTAACGACGTGCGGGCGGTCGTGTACGCCTCGGGCGAGGTGGAGCTGGAAGGACTCGAACTGGACGGCGTGGAGCTGACCCTGGCGGAGGCGCCCCCCGCCGGCCGCGCCGTGCAGAGCGTCGAGCTGTACATGCCGGACCTCGGCTTCGCCGACAGCATCCGCGTGGTGGCGCATGCCGGCGCCCGGCTCACGCTCGAGCGCGCCCCGCCCTTCCCCACCGACCTCGCCACCGTGTCCGTGCTGCTGGACCGCGCTGCCATCCAGCGCACCATCGTCTCCACCAACGGCACCACCCTCACCCTCAACCAGCCGCTGCCGGAAGGCGCGGAGCCCGTCTCCATCGCGCGCTACAACGACTTCGGTTGGGTGGGGTGGCGCAACTTCCGAGCCATCATGGCTTCCGCGCCACGAGCCCTCATCCCCGTGTTCGTGTGGAACATCAGCTTCGCGTTCATCACGGTGGTGCTGAACATAGCCGCCGGCATCCTCATTGCCGTGCTCCTCAACAACAAGGCGCTCAGGTTCCGCAACCTCTACCGCACGCTCCTCATAATCCCGTGGGCGCTACCGAGCGTCATCACCATCCAGGTCTGGAAGGGCTTCCTCAACCAGAACTTCGGCGCCATCAACCGGGTGCTGGCGCTACTGGACATCGGCGCCGAACCCATCAACTGGCTGCTGGGAGACGCCAACGCCGCTCGCGGCGCCGTCATACTCGTGAACCTCTGGCTCGGCCTGCCGTTCATGATGACCGCTACGCTCGGAGCGCTCTCCGCCATACCCGACGACATCTACGAGGCCGCGCGCATAGACGGCGCCAACACCTGGCAGGGGTTCTGGAACGTAACCGGCCCTCTCCTGCGCACGGCGCTCATACCCATAGCCCTAAGCTCGTTCGCCTTCAACTTCAACAACTTCAACGTCATCTTCCTGCTCACCGACGGTGGCCCCCCGGTGTCGTGGGGCACAGCCACGGCGCGCGGCACCGACATCCTCATCAGCTGGGCCTACAACGAGGCGTTCAGGAGCCAAGGCGGGTACGCCTACGGCTTCGGTTCTGCCATCTCGCTGATCATCTTCGTCATAACCCTGGCCGTGAGCCTCATGAACTTCCGGGTAACCGGCGCACTGAAGGACGAGGCGCGAACATGAACACCGGCAGGCGCGTTCATTTCTGGTCCATGGCCGCAGTAGCGGTGGCGACCTTGGCGGTGATCTGGCTGCTCGTGGCCACCGCGCCGGAAGCCATCATGCGTGACCGCATGCTGGTCATCCCGGGCGCCTGGTGGCGCTTCCTCACCGCTTTCGTGCTGATCATCTCCGCCATCGCCGGCATGGCCTACCTCTACGGGCTGGCCACGAGGCCGCTGCGCGCGGCGCGTTACGCGGTGACCGCGGGCACGCACATCTTCATCTGGCTCGTGGTCCTGGCCGTCTTCTACCCCGTGGTCTACCTGCTCTCCGTGTCGTTCAACCGGAACGACACACTGGCAGGCGCACTGCCACGCACCGGCAACATCCTCGTCCGCGCCGGCGTGCTGCCGAACCCAGCCGACATCTCCGTGGCGCAGTACACCAAGGTACTGCGAGAGACGCACCTGCTCTGGCACCACTGGCTCCTGGCCGGCATCCTCATCGCGGCCATCCTGGTCATCATCGGGACCGTGCTGCTGCCTCGCCTCGGTGTTCATTCCAGGAAGCTGGAAACGGTGCGCAACGTGGCCGGCTGGACCATCTTCGGCTCCGCGGCCCTGCTCGTGGCCACCATCGGGCCTTCGCAGTTCTACGGGCTCACTGCGGAGGGCCGCAGACTGCCGGCCAGCATAGGCGGCATGGTACCCCTCTACATACGCAACACCCTGCTCGTGTCCGGCACTACCGGGGTGTTGGCCGTGCTCCTCTCCACCACCGCGGGCTACGCCTTCTCGCGCCTCAAGTTCGAGGGGCGCTACAACACGCTGCTAACGTTCGTGTTCGTGCAGATGTTCCCGACCTTCATGGCGCTCGTGGCGATCTTCTACCTCATGAGCCGGCTCGACCTGCTCAACACCTTCCCAGGCCTCATCCTGGCTTACTCGGGTGGCGCCATAGCGTTCTCCACCTGGATCTTCAAGGGCTACCTGGACTCCCTTTCACCCAGTCTCGAAGAGCAAGCCATGGTGGACGGCGCCACGCGCCTGGGTGCGTTCTGGCGCGTGATCCTGCCCATCAGCATCCCCATGCTGCTCTTCATCTTCTTGAACCAGTTCATCGGCACGTACAGCGAGTTCATCCTCGCCAACACGCTACTGGTGGGTCAGGAGCACTGGACGGTCGGCGTGGGCCTCCGCAACTTCACCACCAACCAGTTCGCCACGCAGTGGGGCGCCATGGCCGCCTCCGCGGTACTCGGCAGCATCCCCATCCTCGCTATCTTCTACTCGTTCCAGGACGCCCTGACGGGCCAGTACACCGCCGGCAGCGTGAAGGGTTGAGCCAGCACACCGGATGGTAGACTCCCCAGCCATGAGTGGCAGCGAAGGACTCGGCTACGGTACCCAGATCCATATCGACGGGGCTTACGCGGACGCCGCGGCCCTCACGGACCTGCGCGCCGCAGGCGCCGTGCTGCGGCAGATAGTGGCGGAGGTGGAGACTTACGTTGGCGACACGACCGCCGCTGCCGTGGTCTTTCACGACGCCGGGGAGGACGGGCTGAGCGCCGCCCTGATCCGCGGCGAGACTGCCGCCCTCCTCCACTCGTTCCCGCCACTGCGCACGGTGACCCTGAGCCTGTTCTCCGCGCACGAGCCCTCGCTGAGCACCACCATCCGCAGCTTCCAGGACGCCTTCGGCGTGCGGCGCTTCCAGAGCTCGGTGCGCGCCTACGGTCATTACCCACCGCGAGACCCGGCCCTCCTCGAGCGAGCGCTGGCCGGACTACGCGATTACGCCCGCCTACGGGTGGCACCCTCCGCCACCGTTACCACCTGACAGCCACATGGCGCAGCGAGAGTACGTACTCGCCCTCGACCAGGGCACCACCAGTTCCCGCGCCATCCTCTTCGGCGCCAGCGGGCGACCCATGGCCTCCGCGCAGAAGGAGTTCACCCAGCACTACCCGCAGCCAGGCTGGGTGGAGCACGACCCTCTCGACCTGTGGTCCAGCCAGGTCGGCGTGGCGGCCGAAGCCCTCAGCCGGGCGGGTGTGAGTCCCGACAAGGTCGCCGCGGTAGGGATCACCAACCAGCGCGAGACCACGGTCATCTGGGACCGCAAGACGCTGGAGCCCATCGCCAACGCCATCGTGTGGCAGGACCGCCGGACGGCTCCCGAGATCGAGCGACTGCGCGCTACCGGGGTGGAGGGTCTGGTACGAGCGCGCACCGGCCTGCTCCTCGACCCTTACTTCTCGGCGACCAAGGTGGCCTGGCTGCTCGACAACGTGGAGGGTGCCCGGCTGCGTGCCGAGCGGGGCGAGCTCGCCTTCGGGACGGTGGACAGCTGGCTCACGGCGCAGCTCACCGGCGGCCGCCACGTCGTGGACGTAACCAACGCCTCCCGCACCCTGCTGTTCGACATCCATGAGGCACGCTGGGACGACGAGCTCCTGGAGCTCTTCCGCGTGCCCCGCGCACTGCTCCCGGAGGTGGTGGCCACCTCCGGCCACGTAGCCGACATCGAGCATGCGCCGCTCCTGGGTGTGCCGCTGGCAGCGCTGGCCGGCGATCAGCAGGCGGCCACCTTCGGGCAGGCCTGCTTCGAACCCGGACAAGCCAAGAACACCTACGGCACGGGCTGCTTCCTCATGCTGAACAGTGGCACCGAGGCGGCCGAATCGCCCGCCAGGCTCCTCACCACCGCCCTGTGGCAGTTGCAGGGGCGGCCCCTCCAGTACGCCCTGGAGGGCAGCATCTTCATGGCCGGAGCGGTCGTGCAGTGGTTGCGCGATGGGCTGGGCATCATCCGCACGGCGGCGGACGTCGAGAAGCTGGCGGCTTCCGTGCCGGATAGTGGCGGTGTTACGTTCGTACCGGCCATGACCGGCCTGGGCGCGCCGCACTGGGACCCTTACGCCCGCGGCACCGTTCTGGGTATCACGCGTGGCACCACGGCCGCGCACATAGCGCGCGCGGCCCTCGAAGGCATAGCCCTCCAGGTGGCGGACGTGGTGGACGCCATGGCCAGCGACTCCGGGGTACCGCTTTCTGAACTCAGGGTGGACGGCGGAGCTTCACGCAACGATCTCCTCATGCAACTGCAGGCCGACTTGCTGGGTGTGACGGTGGTCCGCCCCGAGATCACGGAGACCACCGCTCTCGGCGCTGCCTACCTGGCGGGACTGGCGGTCGGCTTCTGGCCGGACCGCGCCACCATCGGGGCCATGTGGCGCGAGGAGCGCCGCTTCGAGCCTCGCCTCAGTGCCAGCGAACTCGGTGCTCTTCGTGGGCGCTGGGCGGCCGCCGTCGAGCGCGCCGCAGGCTGGGAGCCCGAGGCGTAACGTCGGCACGGTACACTCATGCTCGGCGCGCCGGGATGGCGGAATGGTAGACGCCGCAGACTTAAAATCTGCCGACCGCGAGGTCATGCGGGTTCGAGTCCCGCTCCCGGCACCACACACGTACGTTCACCCCCCCAACCACTGAACCAGGCCGTCACCGGCGTCACCGCGGCGCGGCGTAAGACGGCTGTAAGAACACGAGCGGTAAAACTGTCGCTGGCGTGACTGCAACCGACCCCAGCTCACAACTAACGCGCACGCAGGTGCCGCTGTGCCCCGCGTGCGGCAGCCCAGTCGTACGCATCGAAGCCTCCGTCGAAGTGAAGTACCGGGTGCACTACACCGTGACGGCTCGTGACCTGGAGGTCATAGAGGAGCAGTTCGAGGACGGTGAATGGACGGAGCAGAGCCCGGCGGCCTGCACCGACTGCGGCTGGCGCGGTTCCGTGGGCGATCTGCTGGCGTCTCACTCCCGGCCCTGACTGCCCCTGCGGACTCGTGACCGTACTGCCGACCCCGTAAGGGACTGGCATACTAGCGGCAACCAGTTATACTCTTCAGGCTGGATCATCGAGGCGCCCCTCCGGGCGTGCGGAGATGGTCGCAGGGCGGCACGCGCGCGAGGCGATGTAGCTCAGCTGGTGAGAGCGCACGACTCATAATCGTGAGGTCGACGGTTCGATCCCGTCCATCGCTACCAGACACAGGCGCACCTCTCGTTGGGAGGTGCGCCCGCGCTTTTTCAAGCCCTCTCAGGCCGAGAGCATTGGTCTCAGCCAGCCGTGACCGCCACGCCGATGCCGTCCGCGTCGTAGTGAACGCGCGCCGGGAAGGCGGCGTTCTCGTTCTCGCGCACCACGCAGGCTGCCGCCAGCCGTTCCTCGAGGGCGGCGCGCCCCGCGTCGTCCGGAACGACCAGCTCGAACCACGCCAGGCCGAGCGAGCCGGCGTCAGCGGCCGGCGCACCCTCGGTGCTCCAGGTGTTCATACCCACGTGATGGTGATACCCGCCTGCCGAGGTGAACAGCGCACCGGGGTAGCCGGCGTGCGTTATGTCCAGGCCGATCACGCCGTGGTAGTGCGCACTGGCGCGGGCGATGCTACTGACCTGGAGGTGAACGTGACCCATGCTGGTTCCCGCCGGAGCGGCGAACGGCCCGACCATGTCGGCACCGGCCCCCAGGACAGCGCGAGCGTCCAAGGGGGCCGTGATCATGTCCACCTGGCCGTTCTGACGCAGCCACTCCGACTCCGGTCGGTCGCGGTAGACCTCGATGCCGTTGCCCTCCGTGTCCGCCAGGTAGATGGCTTCGCTCACCCCGTGATCGGAGGCCCCCTGGAGCCTGGCGTTCACGTTGACGGTGTGCTGAAGGAACGCCCCGAGATGAGCCCTGTCGGGCAGAAGCAGCGCCAGGTGGTAGAGGCCCGGCGCGCGCCGGCGCGCGGGTGCGTTCCTAGCCTCGATCAGGCCGACGAGCGGCCGGCCGCCTGCCCCGAACAGCGCGTGGTCCGCTGCGTAGCTCAGCCGCTCCAGGCCCAACACTTCCGTGTAGAACGTGGCTGCTCTCTCCAGGTCGCGGACCCGCAAGTAGACAGCTCCGACGTGAGTGGAACGCGGCAGCCGGATGGCCGCGGCAGCGGTCTGTGAAGGTGTGGGGCTTCCGAACATGGTTGGTAGCACAGTACAGGTAGTGGAACGCTGGGCGCGCCCGCGAGGCTACGGGGCGCCAACGCGGCACAAAGTGGTTTGTTCTACGCTGCACACCATGCGTGGCTGCTACAGTGAGCTCCATGCTCGAGCCTTCGCTCGACCTTTACGGGTCCACCTACGATAGCGTCGACGGCATCTTGCGAGAACTCCTCGCCAAGAGCCGTGGGCGCTACGCCTTGATAATCGATCGCAAGGGCTTCGTGCTCATGCACGCGCGTGCCCTGTGGGCGCCGCGGCCCCCCTCGCTGGATTCGTTCGCTACCCTGGTTGCGTCGAACTACGCCGCCAACCGCGCCATCGCCAACCTCTTCGGCGAGGACGGCTTCAAGGAGACGGTGCAGCAGGGCGACAGCGTAGGCACGTACTTGGAGGAGCTCGGTTCGGAGGCTCTCCTGGTGACGGTGTTCGACTCGAACGCACAGCTGGGCCGAGTGAAGCTGGCTACCAAGCAGGCAGCCGAAGCCATCAGGGAGCAGCTGAAGAACACCTCCGAGGCGGCCCCCAGCATCGATTTCGACGCTGAGTTCCAGGACGGCGCAGCAGCGCTGCTGGACGGACTGTTCGGGGCGGCCAACAAATGAGCACCATCAACTTCTCCGCCCGTGAGATCAACTTCAAGATCGTTTATTACGGTCCCGGCCTCTCGGGCAAGACCACCAACCTGAAGCAGATCTACGAGCAGGTCCCTTCCGAATCGAAGGGCGAGATGGTGTCGCTGGCTACCGAGGACGAACGCACCCTCTTCTTCGATTTCCTGCCGCTGGACCTGGGCAAGGTCAACGGCTTCAAGACGCGGTTCCACCTCTACACCGTGCCCGGGCAGGTCTTCTACAACTCGTCTCGCAAGCTCATCCTGCGCGGCGTGGACGGCGTGGTGTTCGTGGCCGATTCCTCCACGGCGCGCCTGCGGGCCAACGCCGAGAGCCTCCGTAACCTGCGTGAGAACCTCCTCGAGTACAACCTGCGCCTGGGCGACGTGGCGTACGTCATCCAGGCCAACAAGCGCGATCTGGACGACGCCATCGACATGGAGATGCTGCGCCGGGTGCTCGACCCGCAGGGCAAGGTGCAGTTCTTCGAAGCCGTGGCAGCCAACTTCGAAGGCGTGTTCGAGCCGCTTCGTGCGGTGGCGACGATGGTCCTCGAGAAGCTAGCGCAGAAGGCCTGATCACCCTCGGTCGCACCGGGGTCGACCCGTCCACCAACCGTAGTACAACGCGTTAGGAACGCCCTTTCCGGCGTGATATGGTCGACCGGATGAGGCGCACGCCACTTTACGAAACTCACTTGGAACTAGGCGCCCGCATGGTTGACTTCGCGGGCTTCGACATGCCCTTGCATTACAAGGGCGGCATCAACCAGGAACACCTGGCGGTGAGGCAGGACGTCGGGCTGTTCGACGTGAGCCACATGGGCGAGATCCGCGTGCTCGGACCGCAGGCCACCGAGTTCCTGCAGTTCGCCACCCTGAACGACCCAGCCAAGCTCAAGTTCGGGCGGGGGCATTACAACATGCTCCCCAACGACCAGGGAGGGCTCATCGACGACCTTTTCGTGTACCGCGAGAAGGACGATGAGTACCTGGTGGTGGCCAACGCTTCCAACACCGCCGCCGTGCTGCAGCACCTCAAGAGGCTGGCGGGCCAGTACGACGTGCACGTGGTGGACGAGTCGGACAACTGGGCCCTGGTAGCGCTGCAGGGCCCGGGAGCGCCGCTGCTGCTGAGCCGCCTGCTCGATGAGGACTTGAGCGCCGTGAAGCGCAACGGCACGCTCGACGTGAACATCTCCGGGGTGCCCGCCAGGCTGAGCCGCACGGGTTACACGGGGGAAGACGGTTTCGAGATCTTCTGCCACCCCAACGACGCCGTCACGCTGTGGCAGGTGCTCGTGGCCGAGGGCGCCGTGCCCTGCGGTCTGGGAGCCAGGGACACGCTGCGCCTGGAGGCCGGTTTCCCGCTCTACGGGCATGAGCTGGACGAGCTCAGCAACCCGCTCTGCACCCCGTTCGCGTGGGTGGTGAAGGACAAACCGTTCTACGGACGCGACGCCATGTGGAACCCGCGATGCGAGCACCGACTCGTAGGCCTGCGCCTGCTCGAGCGGGGCATCCCACGGGCGGATTACAAGGTTCTTTCGGGCGCTGAGCAGGTGGGGGTCATCACCTCCGGTGCGCTCTCTCCCCTCACCAGGGACGCCATCGCGTTCGCCTGGGTGCGCCCAGACCTGGCCCACACAGGGCAGGCGCTGGCGGTCGAGATCCGCGGCCAGGCGGTGGCGGCTCAGGTGGTAGACCTCCCCTTCAACAAGGCATGACTTTCCCACAACGCTTCGCCTAGGCGAGCCAACTAAGGAGCAGACATGGACATCCCGCAAGACGTACTGTTCGACGAGTCCCACGAGTGGGTCAGGCGCGAGAGCGACGACACCGTCACGGTGGGCATCAGCGATTACGCGCAGGACCAGCTTGGCGACGTGGTCTTCGTGGAGCTACCCGAAGCCGGCAGCGAGGTCTCCAAGGGCGACCAGGTGGCCGTGATCGAATCGGTGAAGACGGCTTCCGACATCTACACCCCGGTGAGCGGCACCATAGTAGAAGTTAACGGCTCCCTCGAGAACGCTCCCGAGCAGATCAACGAAGCTCCGTACCAGAACGGCTGGATCTTCCGCGTGAAGATGGCCGACGCGGCGGAGCTGGATGGCCTGCTGAGCGGCGACGCGTACGCTGCCCTGACCGAAGGAGAGTAAGTGCACTACCTGCCGCATACGCCCGAGGACGAAGCTCGGGCGCTGGAACTCATCGGCGTGCCGTCCATCGACGCGCTCTTCAGCGACGTGCCCACCGCGCTGCGCGACCCGGCGATGAACGTGGCGCCGGCCATGACCGAGTCCGAGCTGCTCAGGCACCTGCGCGACCTGGCGGCCCGCAACGATTCCTCAGGGGCCGACTTCCTGGGCGGGGGGGCGCGCCGGCACTTCATGCCGAGCGTCACCAGCCACCTCGCCATGCAGAGCGAGTTCGTCACCGCCTACACGCCGTATCAGCCAGAGGTGGCGCAGGGCATCCTGCAGGCCACCTTCGAGTACCAGACCATGATGTCCGAACTCACTGGCCTCCCGGTCAGCAACGCCTCCATGTACGACGGCGCCACCGCCGTCGCGGAAGCGGCGCTCCTGGCCGTGCGCCAGACGGGCCGCGAGCAGGTGGTGGTGAGCCGCGGTGTTCACCCCGAAACGCGCGAGGTACTCAGCACCTACCTCACTCCGCTCGGCATCGAGATCGTCACGCTGGACCTGGAGCAACTCACGACCCCCGTTCCCGCTCCCGCTGGGCTCGGCGCAGCAGCCTGTGTCATCGCTCAGCAGCCCAACTACCTCGGCTACGTTGAGCCCATGAGGGAGCTGGCGGAAGCCTCCCACGCGGCCGACGCGCTCTTCGTGGCCGCAGTGGACCCACTCAGCCTGGCTGTGCTGAGCTCCCCGGGCGAGTACGACGCGGACGTGGCGGTGGGCGACGGCCAGACCGTGGGCAACCCCGTCAACTTCGGTGGCCCCGCCTTCGGCTTCATGGTCGTGAAAGAGAACCTTGTGCGCCAGTTCCCCGGCCGCGTGGTCGGGCAGACCACGGACGTGGACGGCCGGCGCGCCTTCGTGCTCACCCTCCAGGCCCGCGAGCAGCACATCCGACGCTCCAAGGCCAAGTCCAACATCTGCTCCAACCATCAGCTCACTGCCCTCATGGCCGCCATCAACCTGGCCGCGCTCGGCCCACAGGGCCTACGCGACCTCGCCGTCGGTTCCGTACAGCGCGCCCACCAACTAGCCTCCGCCTTAACCGAGGCCGGTTTCGAGCCGCTCACGAGCGCACGTTTCTTCAACGAGTTCGCCCTCCCCGTGAAGATCGAACCCGCCGTCCTGCGGCGTGAGCTCGCCAAGCGCGGCGTGCAGGCCGGCGTTCCCGCCGGCGGCGAGTACGGCCTCGGCCACGCCGTCGTGTTGGCAGCCACGGAGAGCACCACGGAGGCGGACATCAGCCGCCTCGTGGAAGCGTTGCGCGCCGTAGCGAGCGAAGCGGAGGCCGCCCATGCCTGAGCAGGCGAAGAGCTCCGTCCTCTCGGCCGACTTCCCCCTCATCTTCGAGCGCTCCCGGCCCGGCAGGCGCGCGGCGCACCCGCCCCACCCCGAAGCCGTGGACTTAGCGGCGCTACTGGGCGAGGAGAACCTGCGGCAAGAGCCGCCTAAGCTGCCCGAGGTGTCCGAGCTCGACCTGGTGCGGCACTACACGCAGCTAGCGCACCGGCAGATGAGCATAGACGCCAACTTCTACCCGCTCGGCAGCTGCACCATGAAGTACAACCCCAAGGTCAACGAGGAGGCCGCCAAGCTCTTCCAGGACCTGCACCCCTACCAGGCGCCGGGATCCGTGCAGGGCGCGCTCGAACTGCTCTACAACCTCCAGAACGACTTGGCGGAGATAACCGGTATGGACGGCGTGAGCCTGCAACCGGCCGCCGGCGCCCACGCCGAACTCGCGGGAGTGCTTATGATCCGCGCATACCATGAGGCCCGCGGGGAGGGCGAACAGCGCCGCCTCGTGCTCGTGCCGGACGCGGCGCACGGCACCAACCCCGCCACCGCAGCCATGGCCGGCTACGACGTGAAGGAAGTGCCCACCGGCCCGAACGGCGAAGTTGACGTGGCCGCCTTCAAGGCCGCCCTCTCCCCCGCCGTTGCGGCCGTCATGCTCACCAACCCCAACACGCTG
>CAZVTS010000021.1:24767-33930 GCA_964630175.1 uncultured bacterium | reverse complement strand
TACCGTAGGTGCAGGTAAGAAGGAGGCTCATCATGGAACAACGTTTGGCTTATGGCGAGTTCGGCCAGGGAGGCGTGGCTGCGCTTGGCAAGCTGGAGGCGTACGTCAGGCATTCCGGCCTTGAGCATTCGCTGCTGGAACTCGTGAAGATGCGCGCTTCGCAGCTCAACGCCTGCGGCTACTGCCTCGACATGCACAGCAAGGACGCCCGCGCGGCGGGGGAGACGGAGCAGCGCCTTTACGTGCTGCCGGCGTGGCGCGAGGCCCCGTTCTTCACGGACCGCGAGCGCGCTGCGCTGGAGTGGACCGAAACCGTGACGCTCATAGCTCAGAACGACGTGAGCGACGAGCTTTACGCTCGGGTCCGTGAGCAGTTCAGCGAGCAGGAACTCGTCGACCTCACCCTGGCCATCATCGGCATCAACAGCTGGAACCGTCTTGCCATCAGCTTCCGGTCGCCGGTCGGCTCCTATCAGGTCAAGGAGAAGTAGGCGCCTTCGCGCCCACTCAGGTCGTCAGGCCGACCAGCCCGGCGGTTTCGTCCAGGGGCGCCAACCCCGTCTCCTCGAGCAAGCGCGCCTGGAACTCCCGGTAGCGGCGCAGCGCCTCGTGGCGGCGCCCTTTGCCGAGCAGCAGCCTGAGCAGCGCCTGTAAGGCTGCCTCGTGGAGCGGATCTAGCTCCAGCACGCGAGCGAGGAGGGCGGTGGCGTGCTCCGGCTGGCTGCCGGTGGACGCCGCGAAGAGTAGCGCCACCACCTCCTCGCGCAACTGGCGCCGCTCGTCCTCCAGCAACTCGAGCGTCAGGCCGGGCGCGAGCGGTTCCGTGTAGAGCTGCAGCGCCACGTCGGCGCGACGCTCCGCCAGGGCGCGCTTCAGTTCCGCGTAATCGGAACGCACGCGCTCGAGACCGTGCTCGGTCAGGTACGTCCCGAACCCCCACGGCTCGATCAGCTTCCGCAGCGAGTTCAGTTGCACGCCCAAGTTGTTGCGCTGCTTCTCATGGCTGACCTCAGGCCACATCACCTCGGCCGTCTCCTCTCGGTTCAAGCCCAGGGTGGCAAGAAGCATGAGCTGCTGCTGCCGCTCCGTGAGCCTCAGCTCCTTGCCGAAGAGGCGGGTCTGGAACGCGCCGAGCAGGTTCAGTTCCAGGTCGGGCAGCTCGGCGGCGCGAAGCATGGTGGCTTCCCGCCACCCGGCGCCAGCCACTTCTTCCAGGGGGTAGGCCTGTGCCAGGTCGGGCCTGTTCTGCGGCAGCTCGCTCAGAGGCACGAAGCCGGGCAGCAGCCTGGCGCCTGCGGTGGTGAGCCCCATGAACGCCTCGAGGTCCTCCGGCGAACGCGTGACGCGGTAGCGCGCCGCGCGCAGGTACAGCTGCCGCGGCCGGTCCGGGAACTGGGCGATGTTGGCGTCCAGCAACCGGGTGGCCTCGGCTTCTGCGCCGCCGGCGGCGAGCGTCAACGCGTGCGCCGCAGCCGCCAGACCGCCCTTGGCGGGGCTACGTTCGTAGAAGCGTCGCGCCTCGCTGGGCACGCGTCCGAGAGTGTTCACGCCGTGCATGGTGATGATCTCCAGGGTGTAGGCGTCGCCCCACGCTTCGGCCTCGCTTAGGAGGGTCTCGAACGGCTCCGGGTCCGCGTCCAAGTGTGCCAGCGCCGCGCGCACTTCGAGGTCTACCAGCGGGTTATGGCGTGCGCCGTCGCGGGCCTGCTCGAAGTACGAGCGCGCCTCAGCTACTCTCCCTAACCAGGCGTGAAGCATTGCTACGTCGC
The DNA here is from genome assembly GCA_964630175.1 of uncultured bacterium. Taxonomy (GTDB): domain Bacteria; phylum Deinococcota; class Deinococci; order Deinococcales; family Trueperaceae; genus JAAYYF01. The sequence continues at coordinate 32,161 of CAZVTS010000021.1, read as the reverse complement.
GGCACTGGCCAGGCGCGTCGCTGGGGTAAAGGCGCCACGTGTCGGGCAGCGTCTCCATCTGCGTCCGCAGGCGCGTCTCGAGTTCCCCGTCCTGATCCCAGCGCGCCAGGGCGAGGTTGATGCGCGCGCCCACCCGGTACGGGCTCCCCGGTGGGAAGTACTCCAGCGCGCGCTCGAGCTTGCCGATGGCCGCCCCGAACCTGGCGCCCATTATGTCCACGATGAAGGTGTTGGTCAGGAACCGCCCGGCGCGTTCCGGTTCCACTATGTCCAGTAACGCCTCCCCGCGGTGCACGGTGGCGGGAGCCTCTGCTGGCGCGGTCAGCGCCTGGACCCAGCAGAGCTCCCCCAGCGCCAGTAGCTCCTCGTCGGGTGTCAGGGTCCCAGCCTCCAGCGCAGCTTCCAGCCGCTGCGCGCTCTCCTGGTTGCGGCCGAGCACCTTGAGTGCCCCACCGGCGGCGATGTGGCGACGCGGTGACGGGTTGGCTGGCACCATGGCGTCCCAGCGGAGCACGGCCTCCGGCGCCAGGCGCCACAACTGCTCGCTGACCGCCTCCAGCGACCGCGCCAACCCGCTAAGGTGCCCACTGCGTTCGAACGCCTCCGCACGCGCCAAGGGTGACAGCCGAGCCTGTTCACGCTCCAGCACGGTACGGGCTGCTTCGCCGTGTGACCTCAGCACGGCCTCGCCCACCAGTGGGTGAAGCAGGAAGCCGCCCTCCGCATGCCGGGCGAAGCCACTGCGGGCCAGTTGCTCGGTGGTGAGCAGGGCAGCTTCCAGCGGCAGCATCTCCAAGGTGGCCAGCAGGAGCAGCTCTTCCCACTCCGGGTTGCTCAGGCTGGCCCTCAGACCCTCCAGGAGGCTGGTGCGCTCCGGCAGTTCGCCCGTGAGGTGTGCGAAGTGGAGCGGCAGCGGCCAGCCGTGGGTGCGGCGCCACACGTCACTGGCGCGCTCGCCGTTCTCGAAGAGCTCCTCCGCTTCCTCCTTGCTGAAGCCGAGTTGCTCCGCGGTGACGTGCACCAACCGCCCGATCGTGAGGAGCCGCGGGAGCTCCGACGCGGTCACTGGTCCGCGGCTGGCCAGGAGTACCAGGCCGCCCAGGTCTCTCAGGAACGGCGACAAGGCTTCGTGATCCTCCAGCCGCTCCAGGTCCTCGACCACCAGCAGGGTGGGCTGGGCCCACAACGCGCCGAGTAGCACGCTCCAGGGCGCGCTGGCGGGCAGGTCGAGTTCGTGCGCCACTTGCTGCCTTGGCGCGGCGCCACCGGCCGAGGTCCAGACGACGCGCCAACCCTGCGCCTCCAACTGCTCGGCCCATTGGCTCGCCAGCACGGACTTGCCGTAACCGTACGGCGCCTCGAGCCAGACGGCGAACCCCGCGTCGTCGGGCAGGGAGCCGAGCAACCGGCGGCGCCCTAAGTGCAGGGGACTTACCTTCGGACGGATACTTGGCATGGTTTTTCAAGGACGACTATAGCGCTCACGGCGGCCCGTACGGAACGCATCGCGCGGCGCCCTACAGCGCCTTTAAGAGAAATTTATGTGCCGACGCCATAACTTGGTGACGTGCAACAGGGGAGCTCACCTGAACCGGGTGGTGAAACTGGGATGGTCAAAGAAGAGGCAGGGGTAGGCCAGAGCGGCGCAGACGCGCCGGAAGCCGTGCGCGCGGAGCTGCTCGCGCATATCGAGCGCCTGGAGCAGCTCGTTCTAAGCGGCGTGGCCACGCTGGACGACTACGGGGCGCTGGCCATGGCGCAACAGGAGTGGGAACGCAGCCTGTAGCGGCCTCGCTCCGCTAGTGCCCCTTCACGTCGGCGTCCACGCCGTCGCCCCTACTCAGCCCGCTGATGGCGCCGAGCTGCTGCTGGTCAAGCTCGAAACCGAACACGTCCAGGTTCTCACGCAGCCTAAGCGGGTTGGAACTCTTGGGTATGACCACGTGGCCCAGCTGCAGGTGCCAGCGCAGCACCACCTGAGCGGGGGTTCTGCCGTGAGCCTCAGCGATCTGCATGATGACGGGATCCTCGAGCATGGCGCCCCCCTTGCCGATCGGGCTGTAGGCCACCGTGACCACACCGTTCTCGCGGTGGTAGGCCGTATGGTCCTCGCGCGTTACGTAAGGGTTGAGCTGCACCTGATTCACCGCCGGTACCACGCTCGTTTCGGCAGCCAGGCGCTGTAAGTGAGCGGGCTTGAAGTTGGAGACGCCGATGGAGAGCGCTTTGCCCGCCTCCTGCAAACGTTCGAACGTGCGCCAGGTGTTCACGTACAGATCGCGAGCAGGTAGGGGCCAGTGTATGAGGACCAGATCCACGTAACCCAGGCCCAGGCGGTCGAGCGAAGCGTCGAGGCCGGCAACGGCCTTGTCGTCGCCCTGGAACGGGCCGTCCAGCTTCGTGACCACGAACAGCTCTTCGCGCGGGAGGGAACTACTGGCGAGGGCGCGGCCCACACCCACCTCGTTGCCGTAAGGCACCGCCGTGTCGATGTGGCGGTAGCCGAGCTCCAGCGCGGTGCTGACCACGCGCTCGGCGCCGTCGTCATCCAGCGGCCAGGTGCCGAGGCCGATGACGGGCAACCGCCTGCCGTCGTTGAGAGGCGTCGTGGGGACGGGGGTGCTTGGCCCTTGTTCATTCATGCCCCGAGGTTATCCGACTCTGCGCGGTGCGGCTAGACACCTGCCCCTGGTTGGGACCAAAGTCCCGCAGGTGTTGGCGTAGCCTGTTGTGAATGGCCGTGAAGGTAAAGGCTTTCTCGAGCTGGGTGCGGGCTGGCATGGTGACCCTGGTCGCAGGGCTCGGCTGGGCCGTTAGCGCTGAGGTGCCCATCCCCACCAAGGGGTCTTCTTGGGCCGCGCCGCAAGAGTTGCTGCTCCGCCCTGGTCAGCCTCTGCCGCCCCTGAGTCCGGGTATGACGGTAACGCTGGAGCCCGGCTCGTACCTGGGTCCGTGGGAAGTGGACGTTGAAGGCGTCAGCATCAACGGCGCCGGCGCCACCCTGCATAGTGGAGGCGTGGGCAGTACGCTCATCCTGAGCGCGCCAGGGGTCCGGGTCAGCGGCCTGACCGTGAACGGCTCCGGCCCAGTTAACGACCTTTACACTCCCGACGCGGCGTTTTGGCTGATCGGCTGCAACGCGTGCGTGCTAGACGGCGTTAGCAGCGTGAACGCCGCTAGTGCGGTACGGGTCGAGGAGTCGGCGGCGGTGCAGGTGCGCGGCGCTGAGTTCGAGGGCGCGCCGGGTTCGCCCGCCGTGACCACGTTCGCGGCGCCCGGCTTCGCGCTAACAGACAGCGCCGTCCGGGGCTTCCTGGACGGTGTGTACGTGGAGCGGAGTGACGCTGCGACCGTGCTGGGGAACGTCTTCGTCGGCGCAGATCGCTACGCCTTGCATGTGATGTTCAGCCGTGACACTCTGCTGCAGGGCAACACGGTTCGGGGCGGCAACGTGGGTTCGGCCGCCATGTACGGCCGCGGCATCGTGGTCAAGGACAACGTGTTCGAGGGTCACGTCGGACCGCTAGCCTTCGGCCTCCTCCTGCAGGAGCTGGAGGAAGCGCTGGTGGTCGGCAACACCTTCATTGGCAACACGGTGGCGTTGCTGGTCGTTAGCGCGCCGGACGTGCGAGTAGATGGCAACATCATCGGCGCAGGCGGTTACGGGATGTTGGTACAGCGCGCACGCACAGGACCCGTTAGCGCCGTGACCGTGGAGGGCAACCGCTTCTTCGGCAACGTGAGCGACATCGCGGTGGACGACCCCGAGGCGGCCATGCGAGTGCACGGCAATCAGTTCGAGAGGGCATCGCCACTGGACATGGACGCGGACGGTATCTCCGACGTGCCTCACATGCCGAGCTCTACCTACGACATGCTCGCATCCCGCCAGCCGGACCTGTCCTTGTTCGCGCTGAGTCCGGGGATCGTCCTGTGGCAAACGGCCGAGGCCACCGTGCCCGCGCTTAGGCTGGCAACGTTGCAGGATGATGCCGCCAACCTGAGGGCGGTGGGGTCGTGGAGCGACGCTCCCGAAACGGCGGGTGCGGTAACGGTGACCGCAGTAGCCCCACTAGGCAGGTGGCTGGCTGTGGGCTTGGTCGTTCTGGCGGTGCTGGCAGGTACGGTGGCCGGGCGAGTGAGGGCGACGCTCGCATGATCCCCCGACTGGCCGAGCGGTCGACCGATGGCGCGGCGCCGGCCGTAAGCGTTACAGGTTTGCTGCGTAGAGGCCGGCTGCATGACGTGAGTTTCACGCTGCAGCGGGGCTCGTTAGCGCTGATCGGACCGAACGGTGCGGGTAAGTCGACACTACTGCACGTCCTTGTGGGCCGCCTACGCCAACACGGTGGGCTGGCGCTACTTCACGGTCACCCGCCGCGTTCAGTTGGCGCCGCCACGGTGCGCGCCTACGTACCTCAGCAGATCCTGTTCCCCGGCCACCTGCAGGTGCAGGAGGTACTCATGGCTGCCGCCCGCGCCAAAGGCTGCCCCTTCGATCTCGCAGAGGTGGCCGCTGCGCGCATGGGCCTGGCCAAGCACCTCATCCGCCGTGCCGGCGCTCTGTCCGGTGGCATGACCCAGCGGCTGGCGCTGGCCGCTGCGCTCATGGACGAACCGCCCCTCTGGTTGCTGGACGAACCCGCTTCGGCGCTGGATGGCGGCGGTCTTGACCGGTTGGCCGACTGGGCCAGGAGCCACACCAACCGTGGCGGAGCCGTGATCGTTAGCGCCCACCGGCCGGAAGAGGTGGAAGCGTTCGCGAAGGAGGCCTTGCTGCTTAAGCGGGGCCGGGTGGAGGGGCGCCAGGGTGTGCACGAACTGTTCGAGTACCGCCTCAGCGAGGACGGCTCGGAGCCTCGCGCCTTGCCTGAGGGGTGGACCGTGCAGCGCAGGGGCAGCCGGTTACTGAACCATGTTCTAGGCGGCAACGATGAGTAGCTGCCGGCACCAGAAGGCTGGCGTGCGGGCCGCCGGCGTGTGGCTGCTGGCTTCGGTGCTGGTCTGGTCCACCGCCGTGTCGCTGGCGTACAGGCCGTCCATGCATCACGACGAGGACTGCCCCATGCCGATGGAGAATCGCGGCGCGCCCACGGTACTGAACGCACCGGTCACGCCGCCTCCGCTGGCCGTTCCCGTACTGGTAGATCGCCCCGTTCACCGCAGTCTCGTCGCCCCGTGCCACCAGCATCGCCCGAGTGGCGTGGCCGGGCGCGTACGAGCCCGTGCTCCACCCGTATTGAACGGTTAGGGACGAACACTGAGGAGGGGCTCGGCCAGCCGCAAGTGCGCGTGGCCGTGTTCTAGGGTTGCGTAGGCGCGTGCTTGGGGCGTATAGACCCCAGTACCGGCCCGCGCTTTGCCCCTGGCCCCAACGAACCTGGTTCTTGTCTTGGCTTAGGAGTAGACGTGGCTAGTAAGAGTAACGAGGTGAACAGCCGAAGGCGGTTCTTGAAGAAGCTGGCGGTGGCGTCTGTGGCGGCGCCGTTGGCGCTGGGTGTGGTGGCTGCGCAGGGCCACATGGGTCATGGCGCGCATGGAGACATGGACCATGACGCGCCTGGAGGCATGGGCCCCGGGCCCCACGCCGGGATGGGTCATCAGGGAATGGACGCTTCCGCGCTGCCCAACATCGGGCCCGACCTGCTGCCCGCCGTTCCTATCCCATGGAGCACGGGCGTGTGTGCGTTCTGCGGCATGACCATAGCGACGCCACAGGGAGGCAGCAACCCGGCTGGCTTCAGGGAGAGAACTTACGGGCAGATCCGCCTGGCGCCCGGCCACGAGCTTCACGGGGAGCACACCCTGCATTACGAGTCGCTGGCGTGCATGTTCAACCACGCCTATACGCAGAACATCGTGGACGGGCACGACGCCACTTTCTACGTAGCGGACCTGGGCGTACCGCCCAGCGGCGCCACCGACCTGCTGTTGTCGCGCAGCGCCACCTTCCTTTGGGCCGCGGGTATCCGCGTTTCCATGCAGGCACGCCTGGGAGCCTTCCCCAACAGCGCAGCCGCTCAGGCCTTCGTGGCGCAGCACCCGGTGGGCAGGCACCACTACCACTCGGGTGCCATCATGGCCGACCTGGCCCCCATACCTGAAGCTGGCCTGCTGGGGCTCCTCAACCAGCACAGCTGAGGTCGAAAGGGTTCACATGGATCGCAGGGAGTTCATTCGCCTGGGCGGCAAGGCCCTAGTCGTAGCGTTGCTGCCCTGGCAGTTGGTGAGGGCCGCACCTAGGCCTACCGAGTACGGCGTGGCGGTGTGCCCGTACTGCAGCATGACGGTTGTGGACCTCCGCTTCGCGGCGCAGGTCATCACCCCCACGGGACAGGTGCACAGCTACGACGCCATCGAGTGCTTAGCCGATCATCTCGCGGGCCACGGGCCGAAGCCGCCCGAAGCGGCAGAACTGTACCTTGCCGATTATCACGCCAGCTACCGCGAGGAGGTGACGTACCTTGCGGCGGAAGCGGCCGTGGTGCTCCATCACCCGCGCCTCAGGAGTCCGATGGGCGGCGGCCTGGCCGCCTTCGAGACGGCTGAGGAGGCGAGCGCGTTCGCGGATGCCAACCGGCTATCTGGCGCGAGCTTCCTCTCCTGGGAGGAGGTGCTGGCGGTGGGTGGTCAGCGACCGTGGGTGCCCGACTATTAGGCGCGGCGGCGCGGCCCGCTCTGCTCGAGCCGGCTGGAACAGCGGCATGCTTGCGGTGCACCTGAAGGAGGTGCTGCGCAACCCGTGGACGGTGCTGGCCGGCGCCGCGCTGGTGGGTGTCGGCCTAGCCTTCCACGGGCGCGGCAGTGCGGTGGGCCTCGTGAGCCTGGTGGCGGTGTTGCAGCTTTACCTGCCACCCCTAGCGGTCGTGGTTGCGGCGCCGCTACTGACTCGCAAGGAGACGTGGGCGTTCTGGGCCGCACTGCCAAGACCCCCGGCCGCGAGTTACCGGCAGGCCGCGTTGGGCGTAACCGCCGGGTTGCTGGTGCCGCTGGTGGCAGGCGCCGGCCTGGCCGGCTTGGTGCTTTCGCTGGGCGTCACCGAGTTGCTGTTGTTGGTCGTGACCGTCGTGGCTGCGGTTCTCTTCTGGACCGCCTTGGTGGCGCTGCTGAGCGCCCTTACGCTCGATTCCAGTCGGGCCATGGCCCTCAGCCTGGCAGCCTGGGCGCTACTGGTACTGGCCTACGCGCCCGTCGTGGTGGGCGCGGCCGTGGCGTTGGCGCACTACCCGGTCGCGCCCTTCCTGATAGCGGCCCTGCTCCTCAACCCACTGGAGGTGCTGCGGGTGGGCCTGCTGCAGGCGCTGAACGTGCCGGTTCTGGTGGGCCCGGTAGGCAAGCTCATGACCGACCACCTGCCGGGGGCGGGCATCTGGCTGGGCTTGGGCGCGGTTGCT
>CAZVTS010000021.1:0-24667 GCA_964630175.1 uncultured bacterium | reverse complement strand
AGGCCGAAGTAGAAGTAGTGGTCAGCGACCCCGCTGGAGCGGATCCAGGTAGTCGCGCAGCCACTCGCCGAGCATGTTCACCACCAGCACCACCAGCATGAGGAACAGCCCCGGGAACACGCTGATCCACCAGGCTATCTCGACGTAGTTGCGGCCGTCCGCGATCATGCTGCCCCAGGTGGGCGCCGGCGCCGGCACGCCTAAGCCCAGGAAGCTCAGTGCCGCCTCGTAGAGGATCACCTGCGGCACCAGTAGCGTGACCGTGATGATCGCGGCCGACATGACGTTGGGCAGCACGTGACGCAACATGATGCGCAGGTGGGAGAAGCCGGTGGCGTGAGCAGCCTCGATGAAGGTGAGCTCTCTCACCGCCTGAACCTCGCCCCGCACGATGCGGTAGAAGAACACCCAGGAGCCGATGCCCAGCACGAGGATCAGGTTCACGAGGGACGGCCCGACCGCGGCCACGATGGCCAGCACCAGGACGATGAAGGGCAGCGCCTGCTGGATGTCTGCCAGGCGCCCGAGCACGGCGTCCACTGTGCCGCGGAAGTAGCCCGCCAGGAGCCCGAGCAGTACGCCGATGGTGCCCCCGACGATAACGGCGAGCACGCCGACCGTGAGGGAGATGCGCGCCCCGTAGATCGTGCGGCTGAGGAGGTCACGCCCCAGCGCGTCCGTGCCCAGGAGGTGCTTGGAGCTGCCGCCTTCTATCCAGGCGGGCGGCTTCAGCCGCATGAGCACGTCCTGGCGTAACGGGTCGTGCGGGCTCAGGGCAGGCGCGAAGAGCGCCACCAGCACGATGGCCACCAGCACCACGCCGGAGATGATGAGCGGCAGGAAGCGCAGCAGCTTGCGCCGTGAACGGCGGGCGGCCGGGGTGGCGCGGTCCGCGCGAGTGGAGGCGTCCGAGACGGCGTCGCTCATTCGTAACGGATCCTGGGGTCGATGAGGGTGTAGCCGAGGTCAAGCAGCACGTTGATGGCCACGATGATGGCTGCCTGCAACAGCACGAACGCCTGGATGACCGTGATATCGCGGTTAGATATGGCCTGCACCGCCAGGCGCCCCATGCCAGGGTAGGCGAACACCGTCTCGATGACGACGGCGCCGCCGATGATGTAGCCGGCCTGGATGGAGAGCAGCGTGACGGAAGGTATGAGCGCGTTGCGGAGCGCGTGGCGCAGGATGATGATCTTCTGCGGCAGGCCCTTGGAGCGCGCGGTCCGCACGTAGTCTTGCGAGAGCACCTCCACCATGCTGGAGCGCAGTAGCCGGGTGAGGCTGCCGATAGGGGTGGAGGCGAGGGCTATCGCCGGGAGGAGCAGGTTCCGCCAGCCGGTGGCGCCGGATATGGGCAACCACTTCAGGTTGACGCTGAAGATGATGATGAGCATTATGGCCAGCCAGAAGGACGGCATGGTCTGGCCGAGCAGGGCTACCAGGCGGGCGACGTAGTCGATCCAGCTGTTCTTGAAGATGGCGGCCAGGAGGCCGAGCGGCACTGCCACGAGGATGGTGAGGGCGAGTCCGGCGGCGCCGAGCATGAGCGTGGCGGGTACTCGCTCGATGACGAGAGCCATGGCGTCCTCACGGTGCCTGAGCGACATGCCGAAGTCGCCCCTCGCGGCCTTGCCTATGTAGTCTGCGAACTGGACCATGAGGTTGCGGTCCAGGCCCATCTGTTGCCGGTACGACTCGACCTGGTCTGGTGGCGTGCCTAGCGGTAGAAGGGCCGCCGCGGGGTCACCCGTCATGAAGATCAGCGCGAACGAGAGGAACGACACTCCCAGAAGAACGAACACGCTGTACAGCATCCGCTTGACGAGAAAGCTCCACACGGCGGCCCTATCCCTATCCTTGTCGGCTCACTCGGGGCCTCGGCCTACCGAGCGCAGTCAAGTTACTGCAGGCTCACGCCGGAGATGATCAGGCGCTCGGTGAAGTGCGGGCGCCAGTTCTTCACCGCGGGGTTGAGGCCGTAGATGTCCGCCGTGCTCCAGAGGTAGATGGCGGCCGGGTCGTCATGGAGGATCTGCTGCATCTCGCTCAGCAGCTCGTTGCGCTTGGCGGGGTCAAGGGTGACGGCGCTCTCGGCGATCAGTTCGTCAAGCCGCACGTTGGCGTAGCGGCTGAGGAAGCCGTTCGACTTCACGAGCATGTCGAGGTACTGCTGCGGGTCGCCCGCGGCGCCCCAGCTGGCGGCGTAGATCTCGCTCGTTTCGCCTGTGGTCCAGTTCGTGTTGAAGATCGAGGGCTCCAGTTGCCGCACGGAAGTGGTGATGCCGATCTCTTCCAGCGCCGCGGCCACGAGCAGGCCTTCGGTCGGGTCGCCGGTGGTGTCTACCGTGACCGTGAAGCCGTCGGGGTAGCCAGCCGCCGCGAGTAGCTCCATGGCCAGCTCCGGGTCGTAGCCGTACGGCTCGACGGACGGGTCGAACCCGAGCGTGCTGGGAGTGAAGGGGCCCGCTATCGGCAGGGCGTAGCCGCCGTACACGGCGCTGATGATGGCGTCCGTGTTGATGGCGAGGTTGAGAGCCTGGCGGACGCGCGCGTCGGCCAGCGGGCCACCCGAGTCGGCCACGATCCAGGCCACGGAGAAGCGACCGGAGTCGGCGGGTGCCGTTACCATGCCGGCGTTCTCGACGGTGGTCACGAGGTCAACCGGCAGTTTCTCTATGAGATGCACCCCGCCGGCACGCAGTTCGGAGACGCGCGTGGCGTCTTCTGGCAGCACCCGGAACACGACCCGCGCTACGCCGGGCTGGCCCTTCACGCCGCCTGCGAAGTAGTTGGGGTTGGCGTCTAAGGTGATGTGGTCGTCACGAACCCACTCGACGAAGCTGAAGGGACCGGTGCCCACAGGGGCGCGGGAGAGGCCGAGAGCACTGATCTGCTGACCGTACTCGGCAGGCAGCATCGACAGGATGGTGAGGTTCCAGAGGATGGAGCTGTTGGGGTGAGTGAGGTGCAGGCGCACGCGGTACTGGTCGACGATCTCCACGGATTCGATGGAGGTGAAGCGCGACCGCAGACCCGACTGAAGCTCCTCGTCCAGCACGCGGTCGATGGAGAACTTGACGCTCTCCGCGTTGAACTTCTCACCGTTATGGAACGTCACGTCTTCGCGCAGCACGAAGTCGATGGTGGTGTCGTCCTCGATGGTCCAGGAGGAGGCGAGGTGCGGCACTATCGTGCCGTCCCAGTCAGCTATCACCAGGCTGTCGTAGAGCGCTTCCATGACGGCGAACCCTGTCGGGTGGTACACGAAGTGCGGGTCCATGGACTCGGCGTCCGCCCTTAGGCCGACGTACAAGGTCCCTTCCGGCGCCTGTGCCGAGGCGAACGCTCCTAGGCTGACCAGCAGGGCGAGGATCAGCGTTACCAGGAGGGCCCTCCGAGGAACGCCGTTCTTTGTCAGGTTGGTCACTCTGAATCAATCCTTCCTATCGGTTCGGTTACTGGTTCGGGTTCGTTGCTGAACGGGGGTGAGCGCTTTCGCGGTCCTTGCCAACTCCTTTCGTCGCGTTCCTAATCGACTCTAGCCGCGGTGTGGCGGCTGACTTGGTGGCTATACGGGGGTGCCTAACACGCCCGTTCCGGGCCCTAGGCACGTTACTCGCACGCGGCTCACGACGACGATCTCTTTGCGCAACAATGTACTATACCTTCGAATTTTTTACTAGCGCGCGCCGAGAAAGCGGCTGTCTGCCGTTGCACACGAGGTTCCTCGGCTTCTCCTCAGCCTGTGAACTGTCGCTGCGGGGGCGTGTTCGACGGCGATCACGGTGGTGGTTCGGCCGGTTCACTAGTGCGTGAGGCCCTCGCATTGCAGCGCCGCCACCAGCAGTTCGAAGTCTGCCACACCGACGTACGCCTGCACGGACAGGCGCAGGTGAAGCCGTCCGGACAGGGAAGTGACCGCCACCTCTACACCCCTCGAGCGCAGTCGCCCGGTGAGTTCCCAGGCCTCCCCGCCATCGCCGCTGACACCTAGGGGAACCGTGCGCAGCGGCAGCCCGTTGGCACGTGGCACCGCCCCTCCCAGTGCCCTCGCCACCTGCTCCGCTCCCAGGTCGAGCACGGCGCTGTTGCGTTGCCTGAGCTGGGCGTACGTGAGGCCCAGGTGCGTCTGCGGGAACCCGAGCGCCGCCGGCAGAGCCAGGTAAGCGCTGGCGTCCTGGGTACCGAGGTAGTTGAAGGAGTCCGGGTAACCGAGCTCCTCCCCGTAGCTGGACACCAGCGGCCTGACCCGGCCCCGCCAGGCGGGCGCCACCACCAGTGCTGCGGCGGTGCGCGCCGCGAACGCCCACTTGTGCAGGTTGCCGAACCAGAAGGCGGCCTTGCCGGGTACCGGCGCGTCTATAAGCCCGGGCGCGTGCGCCCCGTCTATCAGGATGGGCACCTGGTCGCCCAGTTCCGCGCACACGGCCTCCACGGGCAGGCGAAGAGCAGAGCCCGACGTGATCTGATCGAGAACCACCAGCGCGGTCCGCTCGGTGAGCGCGTGGCGGAGGCTCGTCACGAGGGCTTGGGCGAACTCGCCGTCCGTCAGGCCAGTTGCGTCGGGGAGCGCTATCTCCCTCGGAACGGCGCCACGTTCGGCGCACAGGCGGGCGATGGCGGTCTTCACCCAAGGGTAGGCGTGGTCGGTGAAGAGGATCTCTGCCTGCGGCTCCAACTGGAGGCTGGTCAGCACGACTTGCGCAGCCTCGGTGGCGTTCTGCACAAGCACGAGACCGGCCGCGTCCGTGCGTAGGAACTCGGCCACCTCGTTACGCACACTGCTCATCTGCCGGCCCAGGCCCGTTCGGTAGAACTGCTCGGGGCTCTTCTCCACCGCCTCGGAGGCTTCACGCTGAGCCGCCAGCACGGGTATGGGCACGGCGCCGTACGAGCCGTGGTTCAGGTGCACCACCGTAGGGTCGAGGAGCCACAGGTCCGGCCTGATGGGTCCGGTCTCTGTTGCGGTTGCCGGTGTCGGCATCAGCCGATGTTCATCCGCACGCTCTTGAGCTGCAGGTAGTTGTGGAGCGCCTGCTGGCCCTCCTCACGGCCGATGCCGCTCATCTTGTAGCCGCCGGCCGGGCACTGGATGTCGCCGCAGAACCACTCGTTAACGTACACCTGGCCGGATTGCAGGCGGGCAGCCACGCGGTGGGCTCTGCCCAGGTTCTCCGTCCACATGCCGTTGGCCAGCCCGTACTCGGTGCCGTTGGCCAGGCGCACGGCCTCTGCCTCGGTGGCGAACGTGGTGATGGTGACCACGGGGCCGAAGATCTCTTCCTTGTACACCCGCATGTCGGGGGTGACGCCCCCGAAAACCGTGGGCAGCACGAAGTAGCCTGCAGCCAGCTCGGGGGTGCTGGCTCGCGCCCCTCCGGTCAGCAACTTCGCGCCCTCGCGCTTGCCAGCTTCTATGTGATCCAGCACCGACTGCATGTGCTTCTCGGACACCAGTGGACCCACCTCGCGGTTCTCCACCCCGGGTCCGACACCCAGCGATTCCACCCGCGCCACGAAGCGCTTCGTGAACTCCTCGCTGACCGACTCGTGCACCAGGATGCGAGGTCCGGACACGCAGATCTGCCCGGCGTTCGAGAACGCCGCCCAGATGCTTCCCTCCACGGCTTTCGCGAGGTCGGCGTCCTCGAAAACGATGTTGGCGGCGTTGCCTCCGAGCTCGAGGACCACACGCTTCATGGTGTTCGCCGCGCCGCGCATTATGTGCTGACCCGTGGCGACGGAGCCAGTGAAGGTGATGCCCTGTATGCCGGGGTGTTCGATCATGGCTTCGCCTACCTCGGAACCGGGGCCGGGGATCACGTTCACAAGACCGTCGGGCAGGCCGGCCTCCTTGGCGATCTCGCCCAGTTTCATGGCGCCCAGCACGGCTTCTTGGGCAGGCTTCAGGATGACCGCGTTACCGGCCGCAAGGGCGGGTGGCAGGCTGCGGGAGGCCTCCCAGAGCGGTCCGTTCCACGGGATGATGTGCGCGGTGACGCCGAGGGGTTCGTAAGTGGTGTAGGTGATGTGGTCGGGTGAAACCGGGATCTGCTGCCCTTCCACCTTGTCGGCCAGGCCGGCGAAGTACTCGAAGCGGCGCGCAGCTACGTCGCGGACCGTGACGCCGGAGTAGTAGAGCGAGCCGCCGGAATCCAACGTCTCGAGTAGTGCCAGTTCCTCAGCGTCGCGCAGCATTATGTCGGCCATCCGGCGCAGGGCGGCTGCCCGCTCGCGGAGCGGGGTGGCCTGCCACTCTGCGGCGGCGGCGGTGGCTGCGTCCACGGCGCGCTCTACGTCCTCTCGGCCCGCCAGTGCGACGCGCGCCACGGGCTGACCCGTGGCCGGGTCTATGGTCTCGAACGTCCTACCGCTGGCGGCGGGCGTCCACTGCCCGCCGATGTACAAACCGAACTCTCTCATGCTTGAGCCTCCGTTTCACGAGCTGACTAGGGTGGGGTGCTGCGGCGCCGAGCCGGCCCGGCGCGTGACGCTTCTGCCGCTCAACTCTCGAGGATGCCTTTCTTGCGTGAGCGGGCGGCGCTGTAGAAGACCAGTGCGGCCAGCGTTACGACGTACGGCAGGGCGAAGAGGAGCTGTGCCGGCAGTTTTGGCGCCGTTATCTGAAGCGAGTTGGCGATGCCTTCGGCGGCGCCGAACAACAGCGAGGCGACGGCCGAACCGAACGCGGTGGCGCCGCCCACGATGGAGGCAACCAGACCTATCCAGCCGCGGCCGGCAGACATGTTCTGTACGAACTGTCCGAGCGTGAGGGAGAGCTGCGCTCCGGCGAGCCCCGAGAGGATCCCACTGACGAGAACGGCGAGGTACTGGATGCGGTTGACGGCCAGTCCTGCCGCGTGGGCCGAGACCGGGTCCTGCCCGACGGCCCGCAGGCGCAACCCCGCCCGCGTCTTGAAGACCACGAAGGAGATGACGAGGACCAGCACCCACGCGAGGTAGTCGATAAGCGTATGACCGCTCAGGAAGGACAGGAAAGGTACGTCCCCCACCCCGGGAAGGTGGATGGCGGTGAAGGTTGGCGCACCGGCGTAGCGCAGCGAGCCCTCCCGGCCCGTTATGAGCCAGGAGCCGTACGTAGTGACCGCCGCAGCGAAGGCGTTCGTGGCCAGACCGACTATGAACAGGTTGCCCTTCAGGTAGAGCGAGAACCAGGCGAACATCAACGATAGGAGACCGCTGGCTACCACTGCGGAGACCACTCCCACCAGGAGGTTGTTGCTCAGGCCGGTGCCGAGCACGGCCGCGAAGGCGCCGAAGACTATCAGGCCTTCGAGCGCGATGTTGAGTACGCCCGCCCGGTCCGTGATCATGGCGCCCAGGGCCACCAGGAGGATCGGGGTCGTGACGCGGAGAACATCGAAGAGCAGGTTCTGGTTGAAGACCTCGGCGAGTACGGTCATGCCGGTCCCCCTTCGGCGCCCGAGGAAGCCTGATCGCCCGGCCCGAGGTCAGGCGGGGGCGGAGCGGTCGTGGACGGTCGGTGCCTGGCGCCCAGGCCCCGCCTGAACCACACGTAGAGCGCCTGAGCGGTGATCAGGTAGAAGATGAGCGACTGCACTATGGCGGCTATGCGGGGGGAAACGTCAGATAGGAGTGCCGCCACGTTGGCGCCTGAATGCAGGTAGCCGTAGAGAAGAGCCGCCGGGATGACGCCCAGGGGGTGCAGGCGTGCCACCAGTGCCACGGTGATGCCGTTCCAGCCGAGGTTGGGAGAGAGTCCGGTGATGACGCGCCCGTGCACGCCTATCACTTCACCGATGCCTGCCATTCCCACGAGGGCGCCGCTGATGGCCATGGCGATGATGAAGTACCAACCGACGCGGATGCCGCTATAGCGCGCGTAGCGCACGCTCGAGCCCGTGAGCCTCAGGCGGTAACCGAAGGTGGTGCGGTACAGCACGAAGAAGGTGATGAGCGCCAGCACGATGCCCGCGATGAAGCTGACGTTGAGGTTGGACGGGAGCAGGAGCTTGGGAAGCCGGAAGGCGGCGTCCAGCGTCTTGGAGGTGGGGAAGCCGGCCGTCGGGTCCACCAGGTAGCGGCGCAGGAAGAAGTCGAACAGCTGGATGAGCGCGGCCCCGATGAGGAAAGAAGTGATGACCTCCGTGGCGCCGAAACGGGTGCGCAACCAGCCGGCGAACCCCGCGAAGAGCGCCCCTGCGAGCGCCGCCAGCAGCACCGCCACCGGAACGAGTAGCGGGGTCACGACGGGGGGGAAGAGCAGGAGCGCTGAGCCCGCCAGTGCGCCCACGTAGACCTGACCTTCGGCGCCCAGGTTCACGGCGCCCACCTGGAACGCGATGGCGAGGCCGAGCCCGGTGAAGATCAGCGGCGAGGCCGTCTGCAGCATGTTGCCGAAGAAGAACTTGTTCTGGAACGGGCCGGTGAAGAACGCCTGCAGGGCCTTGGCCGGGTCTTCGCTGGTGGCCCAGATGATGAGCACTCCTACCGCCAGTGCCACGAAGATGGTGACTGCCAGACTGAGCCCGTCGGCGATCCGGTCGAGGGTGCGGTCACTCATGCCGTGGCCCCGCGGTCGCTTCCCTGGAGCATGTACTGCCCCAGCTCGGCCTTGCTGGCGCCGCCGCGACCTGGCAGCATGGCCACCAGCCGACCGGCGTAAAGCACGCCGATGCGGTCGCTGAGCGCCAGTATCTCGTCCAAGTCGGTCGAGATGAGCAGCACGGCGCAGCCGGCGGCGCGGTACTCGGACAGCAGGTCGTGGATGAACTCCACTCCACGGATGTCTATGCCGCGGCTCGGGCTCGAGATGATGATGGCGGCGAGCTCGCTGCCACGCTCGTCGCCCAGCTCCCGGGCCAGGATGAGCTTCTGGATGTTGCCGCCGGAGAGGGAACTGATGGCTGTCTCGAGGCTAGGCGCTCTAACGTCGAACCTCTCGAACATTCCGCGCACGAGGCTCTTCAGGCGAGCCCGGTTCATGACCCCGGCCCTGGACTCGCTGCGGTAGCTCTGGGTGATGGCGTTCTCGAACACGGACGCGTTGGGAGCGCAGCCCCATTCGAGCCTATCGGCGGGTACGTAAGCCAAACCGGCGGCACGCCGCCTGGCGGGTGAGGCCCGCCCGATCGGTTTGCCGTCCAGCAACACTTCGCCGCCCGTCGGGTTCGCCAGGCCGCCGAGCACCTGCTCCAGCGCCTGCTGACCGTTACCTTCCACCCCTGCCACCCCGACGATCTCGCCGGCACGGACGCTCAGTGTCACCCCGTCGAGTTCCGAGTGGCCGCGGGCGTTCAGGAACGCCAGGTCTCTGATGACGAGCCGTTCCGGGCCCGGTTCGGCGCCGTAGCGGCGCTGCCCCAAGGAGAAGTTCTCGCCGACCATGAGGTGGATCAGGTCCGCCTTGGTGACATCTTCGCGGCTGCGGTGGCCTACCACCTGTCCCTTGCGCATGACGGTGATCTCGTTGGCGATGGCGAGCACTTCTTCGAGCTTGTGAGCTATGAAGATGACGGTACGGTTCTCGCTGATGAGGCGCCGCACGCCCTTGAAGAGCCTCTCCACCTCCTGCGGGGTGAGCACGGCGGTGGGCTCGTCGAGGATGAGCAGCTCGACGTCGCGGCGCAGGGCCTTGAGGATCTCCACCCGCTGCTGTTCACCGACCGAGAGATCGCGGACGCGGCGGCGGGGGTCCAGCGGCATGCCGTACTCCTCGGAGAGCGCCCGCACCTCGTCCACGGCGCGCGCAGTGTCGAACCGCGTTAGGCGGGTGGGTTCGTTCCCGAGAACGATGTTCTCGGCCACGGTGAGGTTGGGGAAGAGCGCGAAGTGCTGGTGTACCATGCCGATGCGGCGGTCATAGGCGTCGCGTGGTGTGTCTGGCGCATAGGGGGTTCCCTCGAAGGTCATGGTGCCCGCGTCGGGACGAATCATCCCGCCGATCACCTTGGCGAGGGTGCTCTTGCCTGCACCGTTCTCGCCGATGATGGCGTGCACCTTGCCGCGTTGCACGCTCAGGCTCACTCCCTGCAGGGCGCGCACCGTTCCGTCGTAGGTCTTCTCGAGACCTTCGCACCTCAGATACGGGACCATCTCGGTTGCCAGCCACCTTTCGAACATCAAGATAAGGGGGTGGAGTGGCGCCCGCGGTGGGGCGCCACTCGGCTATACGAGGCTGTCAGCAGCTCAGTCGGCCAGCTCCGCTGCCAGGAGCGCGAGGAGGTCGATCTCGCCGGAGGCGATCTTGGCCGTCACATCGTCGAGGGCGTTGCGGATGGACTCCGGCACCAGCTGGCGGTAGAGGTCACTGTCGGAGATTGAGATGGCGCCTTCCGCCACCCCGGCCGTTTCGTTGGTGCCGTACGGCAGCGTGCCGGCCATGGCAGCTTCGACGACGCTGAAGATGGAGTTATCGAGGCGCTTGAGGACCGAGCCCAGGATGACGCCCGGCATGTTGGCGTTCTGGTCGGTGTTGACCGCCACCGCGAAGCGGGCCGTCTCCGACGCTGCGCGGTGCACACCGGGGTCGCCGCCACCCGTGATGGACATGATGGCAGTAGTACCCCGCCCGAACATGTTGAGCGCCAGGTCGCGCGCGCGGTTGGGGTCGTTCCAGTCGCCCACGGCGGCGTAAAGCACGTTGATGTTGGGGTCGACGTAGTGCGCGCCGGCTGCGTAGCCCGGGTGGATCAGGTTGTCCATCTGTGGGTACGGCGTGCCTGCGAGAAGCCCGACGGTGGGGTTCTCGAGGTCGCCCGACATCCTGTTGTCCGTAGCCAACAGGCCGGCGAACACGCCACCAACGAAGCCGAGCGCCTCGTCGGAGTAGGTCAGGGAGTAGACGGTCGACACCCCGTCGAGTGACGAGTCGAGGAGGGCGTACTTCTGGTTGGGGAACATGGCGGTGATGCTCTGCAGGATCTGCGGCATGCCGTCGGTCATCGTGATGATCAGGTCGTAGCTGCCCGTGGCAGTCAGGGCCACGATGCCGGACTCCCAGTCGGAAGCGTTGCCGCCTTCCACTACACGCACGGTCACGCCAGGCAGCTCCGCGCGCACGCGCTCGACGCCGGCCGTTATGGAAGGCTCGAGCGGGTTGCCGCCCAGCACGCCGGGGAAGAAGACGGCGACGTTGAAATCGCCCTGCGCGAAGCCAGTGCCGAGGCCGAACGTGAGCGCCAGGGCCAAGAGGGTACGGGTTCCGGGTATCTTCATTCCGTCGTTCTCCTTCCAGGTAGCCACGTCTTGCGGCTACGCTGTTTGAGCACTAATGGTGCTGGCTGATCTCTGCCAAGCGCCGGTAGGGTTCGTTCAGCTGAGCGTACAGATCCTTGAAGAGCGGGTACATCTCCTGATAGATGGCGGTGGAGTTGGGGTCGGGCTCTATCACCTCCTGGTCGTGAACCATGTGCAGGGCCACGGCGTGGAGCGGCTGCTCCGCGGTGGCCGCGTAGGCGAGGATGGCGGCCCCCAGCACGCCAGATTGGGTAACGGCTGGAACGCGTACGGGCTTGCCCGTAACGTCCGCCTTGATCTGGTTCCATGGGTGGGCGCGAGCGGTGCCGCCGCTGACCACCAACTGCTGGACCTCGCCCCCGATCTCCTCCAGGATGTCCATCACCTGACGGGTGGTGAAGGCCACGCCCTCGAGCAGCGCGCGGCCCATGTGGGCGGGACCGTGCTGCTGCGTGAGGCCGAAGAACGTGCCCCGCGCGGCGGCGTCGTAGATGGGCGTGCGTTCGCCTCGGAAGTACGGCAGCGCGAGCAGGCCCTGGCTCCCGGCGGGCACGCCGGCGATCTCGGCCAGGACGGCGTCGTACGACCTGGTGTTACCGAAAAGCTGACCCACGGTCCAGTCGAGCAGGCCGCCGCTGTTCGAGCCGGCGCCGCCGAGGACCCAGCCTTGCCCGAAGGGGCTCCGCATGGGGAAGAGGCGGAACTGGGGATCCGTCAGCTGCTCGAGCGAGGGGTAGGCGAAGCCCTCGGAGGTGCCGCCGATGTTGGACAGGACGCCGCGACCGCTGAGGTTCACCCCCACCCAGTGAGCGAAGGCGTCGACCGTGCCGCTCACGACCCTGGTGTGAGGTGAGAGCTTGAGCTCGGCGGCAACGGTGGGGAGCACCGTGCCGATGACCTGGCCGGCCGGCACCATCCGAGCTGGGAACTTCTTGCGGTCCAGGTCCAGCCGGCCCAGCCGTTCGTCCGTCCAAGGCGGCAGGTTCTCTAGAGGCTCGACGGTTACTGCCTCGCCCGTGAGGCGAAAGTTGACGTACTCGTGGGGGTGCAGGAAGGTTGACGTGGCGCCGTAGACCGCTGGTTCATGGTCGCGGATCCACAGCACTCTCGGCAGCACGTCGAACTCGATGCTCACCGGGCCTGCTCCGAGTAGCTCTGCCATGCGAGCCGCCTGCTCGGTGGCGCGCCGGTCGGCCCATGTGATGGCGGGCCTGAGCGCAGCGCCGGCTTCGTCGACTGGAACGATGGTTGGCGATTGGCCCACGATGGCGAGCGCGCTCACGCGGCGGGTGTCGACCGTCTGCCTCAGCTGTGCCAGCACGCTCTGCAAGGCGTTCCACCAGCTCTCGGCGGACTGTTCGGCCCAGCCCGTACGGGGCTGATCCAGCGTGTATACCTGGCCAGCCAGCGCCAGGCAGTTGCCCCGTTCGTCGAACACGCCTGCCTTGAGACCCGTTGTGCCCAGGTCCACGCCAAGGAGCAGGCCGGGCGGGTTCATGTGGCGCGTCTTCCGGCAGCGGGGGCGGAGGGGAGCTGCATGGGCTTGACGAGCTGGAACACCACCACGCCTATGCTCGTGAGCACTATGCCCACCCACATGGTGGCGTTGATGTATTCACCCAGGAACCAGGCCCCGCCCAGAGCGGTCACCAGTGGAGTGAGTCCGTTGAGCACGAAGACCGTTGCCGCCGGGAGCAGCTTGATGGCCGTGAAGAGGGCGAAGGCACCGATGACGCCGCCGAACACGCCGCTGAGAAGCAGCGAGGTGAGGCTCTCCCAACCGATGGTCTGGTACACGCCGAGTTGCCCCGTTACCGCGAGGAACAGCGCACTGATGATGACGGACACGCCGTAGTGCACGCTCATGCCGGTGGAGCGGTCCACACCGAGCGTTTGGCCGCGCCGCCAGATGACGCCGGAGAGACCCCAGGCCAGTGCGGTGACCAGCGCGAGGGCCATGGCTAGCGGCCAGGAGGCGGAGACGGCCACGCCGCTGCTCTGCCCTAACGCCAGGACGACGAGGCCGAGGAAGGTGACTGCGATGCCCAACGTGCCGCGCAGGAGCACCCGCTCACCGAGGATGAGCCACCCGAACAGCGCGCCCCAGAGCAGTTGGGTCTGCAGCACAGGCACGGCCACGTTGACCCCACCGATCTTGAGCGCGAAGAAGAAGGCGAAGTTGCCGATAACCGAGACGGCGCCGCTGAAGGCGAAGAGCGCGAGCTTCCTGCCTTGGTAGGCGGCGCTGCCGGGAACCAGCTGGGCTTGGTGCTTGCCGCGTAAGAGGAGCACCAGGCCCATGACGAAGGTGGGAAGGTCGCGCAGGAGCGGGCCGGCGATCGGGTTGGCGAAGGTGACGCCGGCACGCCCGAAGAGGTTGCCACCGCTGTAGCCGAGAACGGCCGCCAGCGCCCACAGTTCACCCTTGAACTTGGTGGCTCCCTCGTTGCTGGTGCGACCTTCCGTCTTCGTCATCGGTCACAGGTTCAGGAGGCTCGGTCCAGTTCGGTGGCCGCTTCTTCCACCGAAGCGTCTTCGTGTATGACGCGGCGCAGGGCCCTGACCACGCCCGCGGTGTTGTCATGCTGCCAGACGTTGCGGCCGACCGCTACGCCGTTGGCGCCCGCAGCGATGGCGTCCTGCACCATCTGGAGGAGCTCGTGGATGGAGCCCTTGCGGTCGCCACCGAGAACCACCACGGGCGCGAAGACGCCGCCGTTGAGCTTGGCGAACGATTCCTTGTCGCCCGTGTAAGACGTCTTGATGATGTCCGCGCCGAGTTCGGCGCCGATGCGGCTGGCCAGAGTGATGTTCTCGGGAGTGTGCAGGCTGGGGTTGAAGCCGCCGGGCACCATCTCTGCCAGGAACGGCATGTTCCACGCGGTGCACTGGCTGGCGATGCGGCCGACGTTATGCAGGGTGCTGCCGTCGCCTTCGCCCGGGAAGCCCATGGCGGCCACGGCGTCCGCGCCGAGACGGAGGGCGTCCTCGATGGTGTAGCGCTGCTCGAACCGGGCGCCGCTATCGAGCATGGAGCCGGAGCCGTCGATCCGCAGGATGAGAGCCATGCTGCCGAAGCGGTCCTGGAAGGTGGCGGCGATGCCTGCGGTGGTGAGCACGGCGTCGGCGCCGGCGTCGCGGATGTCGTCGAGGATCTTGCCGGGGTCCGCAGCCTGCGGCAGGACGTTCATGTAAGAACCGTGATCCATGGCCACGATGAGGGAGCGGCCGTTGGGGCGGAAGATGCGCTGCATCCTGCGGGACTTGCTCTTGTTGTGCTGCATGGAGTATCTCCTATTCTTCGTGGAGCCATGCATGGCTCCGTTATAGCCGGGGGAGTGGTGAGCGCCTTACTGGGTGCTCGTGCTCAGCGGTCCATGTCCACCACAACGCGCTGGGTGGCGCCGGTGGGCACGCCACGTTCGAGTTCGGCCGGCAGCTCCTCGAGCGAGATCTGCCGCGACACGAGATGCTCGAGCGGTTCCATGAGCTTGGGCAGCAGCTCGGCTGCCACGCGCACGTCGTTGCGTGAGCGCGACTCCGTGCCGTCGATGCGGATCTCGTTGTAGTGGATGCGGTTCCAGTCCACGGAGATCTTCACTGGCGGATGGGTGGAGGCGTAGAGGACCACGGTGGAGTACTTGCCGGCCATCTCGATGGCCTGCTCGGCGGCTGCGCCGACGCCGGCCGTGACGAAGACGGCGTTGGTGCCGCGTCCGGCGGACAGCTCCTTGGCTGCCGCCACGGGGTCCTGCTTGGTGGGGTTGACCGTTACGTCGGCGCCGAGGCGGTCGCGCACGAAGGCCAGGCGCTCCTCGTCCGGGTCGCTAACGAGGACCTTGCAGCCGTACAGCTTGGCGAGCACCACGTGCAGCGAACCCATGGTGCCGGCACCGATCACCGAGACGGTGTCGCCCAGGCCCACGGTGGTCTTGCCGAAGCTGTGGATGATGCAGCCGAGCGGCTCGGACAGCGCGATGATGTGGTGCGGCACGATCGGGTCGACCTTGAACACCTTGGCGGGGTCCACCGAGATGTACTCGCCGAAGCCGCCACCTATGACGTGGTAGCCGTCCCACATGAGGCCCTCGCTGTAGATGCGAACGCACTGGTTGTCCTGGCCCCTGACGCAGTAGTAGCAGCGCCCGCAGCGGTAGACCAGGTCCATCGCCACGGAATCGCCGGCCTTCAGGCCGGTGTCTGCCGGGGCGTCCACCACCACTGCCGCCACCTCGTGCCCCGCGATGGAGGGCATGGGAACGTGCTTCTGGGCGCCGCTGTAGATGCGACGCTCGAAGGTGCAGATGCCAGTGCGCGTGACCTTCACCAGAACCTTGCCAGGCTCCGCCTCGGGTCGCGCAACTTGGGTTACCTCTAGGTTGCCGGCAGCCCGGAAAACCCCGGCCCGCATGAATGCTTCATTCGCCACTGTTCTTCTCCTCCCGTGAAGTGCCTGCACGAGTTGAACCCTTGTTGGATGTCTTCGGTCGCTCGCCGGCGCCACCAGCCTTGGGGTCGGTGCCGCCCAAGCCGAGGCGATCGCGAGACTTGCGTACTTTCTGCAGCAGTATCTGGTTGTAGCGGTTGAAGGCGGAGCGGAACCGTTCCTGGTCCGACGCGATGAGCTCGACGAACAGCGTGTCGATCACGTGCAGTTGCGCGATGCGCCCACCCAGGCTGCCGTCGGGTATGAGGTGGCGCGAAACGGAGGTGGTAAGCACCACGTCGGCGACCTCGACGATGCTGGAGTCGGAGAAGTTCGTGAGGGCCACCGTCTTGGCGCCCTGCTCCCTGGCCGTGGCCAGGCTCTCGACCACGTTGCTCGTCTCTCCCGAGTAGGTGATGGCCACGGCCACGTCCTCCGGTCCGAGCCCGGCGGAGGAGATGGACTGCATGTAGCTGTTCTCGTAAGTGGAGGCGTAGATGCCCAGACGCTTGAGCTTCTCGATGAGGTCGAGCCCCACCAGGTGCGAGGTGCTGGCGCCGTACACGTCCACGTGCCTCGCGTTCGCGAGCAGCTTGGCCACCTGACGGACCTTCTCGAGATCGAGCGAGGCGGCCGTTTCCTTGAGGCCCAGCAGGGTGTTCTCGAGGAGTTCGCCAACATCGCCCGTGGCGGGCTGCGTCCGGGCGGTGAGGTTGGGGATCAACGTTCCGACCTCGAGCGCCAGCGCCAGCTTCATCTCCTTCAGGCCTTCGAAGCCGATGTCCTTGGCGAGGCGCACGACGGTCGATACGCTCGTGCCGCAGCGCGCCGCGATGGCCTGAACCGAGGCCTGCATGGCTTCGCTCGGGTTCTGAAGGATGTATTCGGCCACCACCTGCTGAGCGGGAGAGAGCCTGGGATAATGCTGCCTCAACCGCTGCAGACAGTGCCGCGAGGGCCGCTTGGCTGTCATCTTCCGCAAGTCTAGGCCGGTATCCGTGATCCTGTCAACAATTTGTTCGCATTGGCGAAGCAAAGTTCCAAAGCGTTGGTTCCGGTCAGGCTGGGGGCGCCTTCTACCTGCAGCGCAAGAGGCGTTCGCGTGGTCCGCGCGGCACTTTGACGAGCAACGCCGCTTCCACGTCGTCCCAGGGAACGAGGCGCCTCACGCTGCCCGGTGCCTGCATCAGGCGTGTGGCGGCCGCGGCCTGCCGGCGCAGCTCCAGGCCGCCTGTTTACAAGTGAGAGGAGTCGTTGACGCGCACGATCGTGGGCTTACCGGCTGTGAAGCGCACCTGAGTGATGCTCGTGTTCCTAAGCTCCACTTGCGGTCCCACCTCCACCTGCTGCGCGAAGCCCAGGAACATGGCGAGCAGCGTGTACACCACTGCTTCGTGCGTTACGCAAGCGTAACGGCCGCTGGGGGGCAAGTCAGCCAACCAGCTCTCGAGGCGTACCTGAACGTCGAGGTACGACTCGCCTCCTTGGGGGCGGACCCGCATGTGGCGGCCGTCGAGGCGTTCTATCAGTAGGCGTTCCTCCGCGCTCATCTCGGCCGCGGTCTTCCCCTCCAGGACCCCGCCGGCTATCTCTCTGAGGCGCGGCTCGAGTAGTAGTGCGTCGTGGGGGAAGACTAGCTCAGCGGTCTGTGTGGTGCGCTTGAGGTCAGAACTGTAGATGGCGTCGAACCTGGTGCCTGCCAGGCGCGCACCTAACGCCTTGGCCTGCGCGCGGCCCACCTCGTCGAGATCGCTCTCGCTCTGGCCCTGGATGCGGCCCTGGTTGTTCCATTCGGTCTGCCCGTGCCTCAAGAACCAGAGGTCGAGGGTCAAGTCAGCGTTGTTCATCGTTCGGAGTTAACCACACCTTGCGGTCACGCAACCAAGGCGCTCTCAACGTTGGCCGAGGCCCATCCGGTCCTCGAGGCGCCGGCCCATGTAGGAGAGCAAGCTCGATATGACGAAGTAGAGGACCATCAGGAAGAGGTAAAGCTCTAGCTCGTGGCCCAAGTACCTGGGGTTGGAGAGGATCGACTGCGTGATGCCTAACAGGTCGAGCAAGCCGATGATGACGACTAGAGAGGTGTTCTTGAAGGCAGTTATCGACTGCCCCACTAACCCTGGGATAACAGAACGGATCGCTTGCGGCAGCACGATCCGCATGAGGGTGTCGAACGATGAGAGGCCGAGTGACCAACCACCTTCGTGCTGGCCTTTGTGAACCCCTTGCAAGCCACCGCGGACGTACTCGGAGTAGTAAGCGGCGTTGAAGAGAGCCATGCCGATGATCGCGCGTACTAACTGAGGTGTGCGCCACGTTTCGGGCACGAAGAGTGGCACCATCAGCCACGCCAAGAAGAGGACCGACACGAGGGGTACCCCGCGGATGACCTCGACGAAGAAGGTAGTGAGCCACCTCAGGATAGGGAGTCTGCTGGTGCGCCCGAGGGCCAAGAGCACGCTGAGTGGGAAGGCGACCGCTAGTGAGCCGATGGTCAGGACGAGCGTCAACAACAGGCCGCCCCAGAGGTTCATCTGGACCGCCAAGAGCAGCGTGGTGCTGACCACCAGCGCTACAGGCCAACCGATCGCAGTGATCCGGTTGATTACACGGAGACGCGAACCCTGCTTCACACTCAAGCCCACTGCCGACAGCAGGCTGCAAAGGAGGACCAAGCCCATCGCCAGCCAGGCGCGCCAAGCCTCGTTCGGCGGGAACGGGCCGATAGCCAGCAGGCGTGCCGTCTTCGGGATCACTTCCCAGCGCGCCGTGGTGAAGACCCACACGACGATCGGCTTGACGACTAGATAGAGGAGCAAGCCCGTTACGAGGGTGATGAGGGTGTTGACCGGACCCGAGAAGAGGTGCTTTCGCAGTGAAGCCCAAACGGCAGTCAACATGATCACCTACCCCACGTGCTCAGAACACGCTGGTTATAAGCGTTGATGGCCCCACTGATGAGCAGGCTGAGCACCAAGTAGACGACCATCACGATCAGCACACCCTCCAGGCTGCGCCCGGACTGGTTGCCCACGGTCTTGTAGACGTTGAAGAGGTCGGGGTAACCGATCGCCACCGCCAGTGACGTGTTCTTCATCAGGCTTAGGTATAGGTTCCCGATCGGGGGGATCATCACGCGCACGGCTTGCGGGAGGATCACCAGCCGCATAGTCTGGCCTTGAGTGAGCCCTAGTGAGCGTGAAGCCTCGAGCTGCCCACCCGGGATCGACAGCACGGCGCCTCTAACTACCTCCGCAATGAACGCTGCCGTGTAGATGACTAGCGAGAGCAGGAGGGCAACGAACTCGGGCGACAGGCTCGCTCCCCCAGTGATGCGGAAGCGGCCCAACTCAGGCACCGAGAGGGTGAACGGTAGACCACTGATGCTCAGGCCGATGATGGCGGTGATCACGAGCGTTCCCAACCCGAGGGCGACGCCGCGGTCTTTCTTGCGCCCCACGAAGTAGGCCACTGTGCCCAGCAACAACGCGACCACGAGCGCCGTGACGAACGGGCCCGCCGGTTCTGAAAGAACGGGCCACGGAACGAAGGTCCCCTGGTTGGTGACTATGAGGCCGCCGTACCAGGCGGCAGCTTCACGGGCGGCTGGCAGGCTGAGGAAGACGGCGAAGTACCAGAAGAACATCTGCACAAGCAGGGGGGTGTTCCTGACCGCCTCGACGTAAGAGAACGTCAGCGTCCTGAGTAGGCCGTTACTAGAGAGTCTTGCAACCCCTATTGCGAGCCCGAGGACCGTGGCGAGCAAGATCCCGATCGCCGCCACCTTCAGGGTGTTCAACAAGCCTGCGACGAACGCGCTCAAGTAGGCGTCCGTGGGCCTGAACTCCCGCAAGGTCAACCGGCCGTCCTCGATGGTCAGCAAGCTTCCTTCGCTGATCGTGAAGCCCGCTTCGGCGCTCAAGAACCCGAAGGTGAACGGGATACCGCGCGCGGCCATCCCATTGACGGCCGTATAGACCAGGAAGCCCACGAAACCGATGGAAGCCACCACGGCGACCAGTTGAGCGAGAGTGCTCAGATGTTTTACGTCCCGCCAGAACGGTACCGCGCTTGCGGACCCCCTCTGACGGGACGTGCTCTTCTCGGAAGTCAAGCTGTCACGCCTTACGTTTGCCGCTCACCTCAACGGAAGGGGGGCGGGAACATCAGGCCACCGCGAGTGTAAAGGTCGTTGAACGTCCCTGCGCGGCTGATAGGGAAGGGGCCGTCGTCAGCGAAGTACTTGTCGTAGATCTCGCCGTAGTTGCCCACGTGGCTGACGGCGCGAGCAGCGAAGCTCGGCGAGAGGCCGAACTCTGCCCCGAGGGAGCCTTCGGCGCCTAGGAACCGCCTGATGGCGAGGTTATCGGACGACATCATCTCGTTCACGTTAGCTGAAGTAACGCCGTACTCTTCGGCCTGCACGAGAGCGTGGACGATCCAGCTGAGCGCGCCGAACCAGGTCGAGTCGTTCTGGAAGGTGAAGCCAGCAAGGGGCTCCTTCGAGAGGGTCTCGGGCAGGATGACGAGGTTCATCCCTTCGGGCGCGCCAGAGCGGACCCCCACTAGCTGCGTCTTGTCGGATGTGATGGCGTCGCAGCGCCCACCGTAGAAGGCGGCGGAAGTCCGTGAGAGATCCT
This sequence comes from uncultured bacterium, assembly GCA_964630175.1. Taxonomy (GTDB): domain Bacteria; phylum Deinococcota; class Deinococci; order Deinococcales; family Trueperaceae; genus JAAYYF01. The sequence continues at coordinate 4,378 of CAZVTS010000021.1, read as the reverse complement.
CGAACGTGAGGAGTTGGCCACCTTGCCAGCCCTGGTTACGTACGAAGTCCGTCCAGTTGACCTCGGTCGTGCTTCCCTGGTTGGTGCAGACGGTTGCGCCTTCCAGTTCGTACACGGAAGTGACGCCAAGGTCCGTAGAGACCATCACGCCCTGCCCGTCGAAGAAGTTGGTGGGCAGGAAGTCGACCGCGTTCTCGCTGTCGCGCGTGAGGGTGTTGGTGGTGTTGCGGAACACGACGTCGACCTCACCGTTCTGGATGGCGTTGAAGCGCACGCCACCGGTGAGGGGTATGTACTCCACGGCATTAGGGTCGTCGAATAGTGCGGCGGCCACGGCGCGGCAGTACTCCGTGTCGAAACCACTGTAATTACCGGTGCTTTCGTCGAGGAAGCCGAACGCGGGGTTGACTGCGCTGACCCCGCAGATCAGCCGGCCGCGAGATAGGACCGTGTCCATGCGACTCTGCGCTGCGGCGACACTGACCACCGTGAAGACCAAGGCTAGAGCGATCTTGAGGACAAGGGCCGTCGTGATCCTTCTCTCTTGTGGATGCATGGTGCAGCCTACAACAGCTATGTGATGGCCCGTCAAGCAGCCGTAGCGAGTGGTTGCAAGGCGAGCCGGATATCCCCATGGGGTATATGTGGGGAAGCCAGTTTACTGAAGCAGATCGAGTAGGTCTTCCGCCAAGATTGATGCCTGTAGCGAGACGGTTGTGGGGTTACCAATGCCTTCCTCAGCACGGCCGGCCATGACGGATCCTTGCTCGTCTTGACCCGACCGTTACATCATCCATGTTTGCGCCATACGTCTTCATGCTGTTGCATCCACGCCAGCAGGTACTCCGCCTCTGCGGGTCCTCGCCCGGGGCCAGTGAGAAGATCGACGGCGACCTGTGTGGGGGCAGCTATGTGCAGGCCGGTTTCGTTGGCGGAGCCGCGTTCCAGCAAGACGCCGTAGGGCGGCTCTAGCAACACGATGTTGGCGCCAGCCTCGGTCGGGCGTAGCCCCCAAGCACTTGCCGCCGCTTCCGTATTCGAAACGTACGACATGACCATGGAGGCTGGAGCGTAAGGGGCCCACTCTGCGGCCGCAACGGTGCCGGTGACGGCGTAGCAGAATGTTGGGTCCAGTTGCATGCCGGAGGGTTCGGTCATGAGCTCGAGCAGGTGCGGTATGCCGCGTGGCGCCAGCCAGCGAGTGGTTCGGTTACTGCCAGTGAGGCTGTAGTCGGCACTCCACGCCCGAAGCAGCTTCACCCAGTCCAGGATCTGCACCCTGCGCTGGCTATCGCGGCTCACGTGCCCCTCCCGCTCGAGGTAATCGACAACCCGGTAGGTGGCTCCTGTGGAGGCTCCGGATTCCGCTACCAGCTCTCTCATGGTCCAGACTTTGTTGAAGTCACACAGGGCGCGAACCACGCGTGCAGCGGGCTCACCCTTGAGTGTGCCCAGTGGGCGACCTGGCCCGCGCCAGGGGTCCGCATCAGCACCACGGTCCCGCAGGAACAAGCCCGGCTGAGACAACTCGATTTGGACGTTACCCGTGACATCGGCGTATGCGAGACCGGCTTCCGCAAGCCGTTGGCGGACCGGCTTTGACAGATAAGGTGCAGCGACAAGCGCCCGAACTTCATGCCCACCATCTGGAAAGTGACTCACGGCATGGTTCAACTGGGCCTTGATCTGCCCTACGTCACGCCCGGCGACGCTCAGTTTTGCCTCTGCAACCAGGTATGCGGGCTCCGCGCTAGGGCTGACGATTCTTAGCACCCCGTCTGATTCAGTAGGCAGGGCGGAGCCTAGAGGAGTCGTTATCAGTTCCCCAGACCACCCTGCGGGTAGGCGGTCAATAACTCCTGCAGCGGCCCGTCGGAGCGCCTCCGCTTGCGTCTTGGGTTGTTCACCAACACCTAAAGCCACGCAGCCTCCTGTTCGGGAAATATGCTAACACAAGTGACAGCGGAATACGGCTAATACCCGAACAATGCTATGTGTCGGCGCGATTGGGCTTGGATAGACGGCTGGATCGGGTACTTCCGGCGGACGGATGGACCTAGGGCGGGAGGTGTGCAGTCCGGCCGGATACTTTGGTCGCAGGGCGCGGGCAGTGCTTATTTGGTAATAGCTGCGTTAGAGGGCTCGCGGTAAAGTCGGTCATGGTCTCAACAACCAATCATGCGGCCCTCATTTGGGCCGTTGCGGACTTGTTGCGTGGTCCGTTCAAGCAGAGCGAGTACGGCCGCGTGATTCTGCCGTTCACGGTCTTGCGCCGCCTCGAGTGCGTTCTAGAGCCCACCTGCGAGGCGGTGCTTGGCAAAGCCGAGCAACTTGCAGGCGAGGACATTGACCTTGATCTCATCCTGCCTGGCGTTTCTGGCGCGCCGTTTTACAACACGAGTCGTTACACGTTGGGCACGTTGGGGCAGACGAACACCTTGGCGAACCTAGAGGATTACGTCAATAGGTTCAGTGGCAACGCGCGTGGCATCTTCGATCACTTCGGGTTCGAAACGTGGCTCGAGAAGCTCGACTCTGCCGACTTGCTGTATCTGGTGGCGCAGAAGTTCAAAGATGTCGACCTGCACCCAGACAAGGTGAGTAACGTCGAGATGGGCAACATCTTCGAGCACTTGGTCTACAAGTTCGCGGAGAGCGCCAACGAGTCGGCGGGGGAGTTCTACACGCCGCGCGACATCGTGCGCCTGGCGACCACCTTGGTGATCGCGCCGGACAACGAGGCGCTGGGGGGTGAGGGCGTTATCCGCACGGTGTACGACCCCGCGGCTGGCACGGGCGGGTTCTTGAGCGCCGCCATCGAGCAGATCAAAGAGTGGAACCCTAACGCCACGTTGGTACCGTACGCGCAGGAGTTGAACGGCGAGACGTACGCCATTCAGGTGGCGGACAAGCTCATTCAGGGGTATGAGACCGACAACTTGAAGCTCGGCAACACCCTTAGTAATGACTTGTTAGTGGGCGAGTCGTTCCATTACGGGCTGTCTAATCCACCGTTCGGCGTCGATTGGAAGGGAATCCGCACCGCCGTGGAGGCCGAGCACAAGCGCGGCTTCGCTGGCCGCTTCGGGCCGGGCATCCCGCGTGTGAGCGACGGCAGCATGCTCTTCCTACTGCACCTGCTGTCCAAGCGGCGCCCGAAGAGCGAGGGAGGAAGTCGCTTTGGAATCATTCTCTCGGGCAGTCCACTCTTCACAGGTGGTGCCGGTAGTGGCGAGAGCGAAATCAGGCGCTGGATCCTCGAGCAGGACCTGCTGGAAGCCATCGTGGCGCTACCGGGCGACATGTTCTACAACACTGGCATCGCGACCTACGTGTGGATCCTGAGCAATAACAAGAGCGAGGAGCGCGCGGGCAAGGTGCAGCTCATCGACGCCACGAGCATGTTTGCGAGCATGCGCAAGAACCTTGGCAGCAAACGTCGCTACCTGACCGACGAGCACATCGCCGAGATTGCTAGGTTGCACGATGCGTTCGAGGAGACCGATAACAGCAAGATCTTCGACACTACGGCCTTCGGGTACCGGCGTGTGACCATCGAGCGCCCGCTACGTCTGACATTCACCCCGCGCGACCAGATCGGGTTGGCCGCGCTCCAGGAGGAGAACGCGTGGCTGAAGCTGGATGGGGGAGAGCGCGCCACCATCCAGGCGGCGGTCGCTCAGCTGGACGAGCGCATCCCGAGCCGCAAGTCATTCACGAAGAACCTTGAGGCCGCTCTGAAGCCCTCTGGTGTCAAGGTAAGCGCACAGATCATGCGCCTCCTGACCAAGCACCTGAGCGTGAGCGACGAGACCGCCGAGGTCTGCAAGAGCCGCGGCAAGGTGGAAGCCGACCCGAGTCTGCGCGACTACGAGAACGTGCCCTTGGGCGAGGACGTGCAGGCGTACTTCGAGCGCGAGGTGCTGCCGCACGTGCCTGACGCCTGGATCGACGAGAGCAAGCGTGACGAGAAGGACGGTGAGGTGGGGATCGTCGGGTACGAGATCCCGTTCAACCGGCACTTCTACGTGTACACGCCGCCGCGGAAGCTTGAGGAGATTGACGCGGACTTGCGGGAAACTACCCAGCGAATCATGCGCATGATTGAGGGTTTAGCCTCATGACCGGCGTAGCCATTAGCAGCCGTCGGAGAGAACCTCATAGTTGGACTCGAGGGCGCTTCAAACATCTCGCGAGAATCCGGAATGGGCAAGACTACAAGGCCGTCGAGGATCCTGCTGGCAAGTACCCAGTGATTGGATCGGGTGGCGAGTTCGCTAGAGCGTCAAGTTTTCTGTTTGAAGGCGAGTCGGTGCTCCTTGGTCGCAAGGGAACGATCGACAAACCCATGTATGTCGACGGGCGCTTCTGGACCGTC
>CAZVTS010000020.1:0-34422 GCA_964630175.1 uncultured bacterium | reverse complement strand
AGGCCACGCTGGATCTCCCCGCCCCCGTAGCCGGGGTGCTGGTGGAGCAGCTGAAAGGCGTCGGCGACGCCGCGGCCATCGGCGAGGTCATAGCCCGAATAGACGAGACCGCCACGGCGGCCGCGCCCGCTGAGGCGCCCAAGGAAGCGGCGCCGGCAGCGCCTGCTGCCCCTGCCGCGGCGCCAGCGGCGCCTGCCGCCCCGGCTGCGGCGCCTGCCGCGGTGCCCGCCCCCACACCCGCGCCCGCTCCGGCAGCCCCGCCCACTCCTGCCGCCGCGCCAGCAGTGGCCATGCCGCAGGGCGTGAAGGCCACCGGCGTCATGCCGGCCGCCCTGCGCCTGCTGGAGGAGAGCGGCCTCACCGCCGACGAGGTGCCCGCCACGGGCCCGGGCGGACGCCTGCTCAAGGAGGACGTGCAGAACTACCTGGCCTACCGGGAGCGCGCCGCTGCGCAGCACCTGGCCCAGGCCGCCGGTCCCGCGCCGGTGGAGGCTCGCCAGGAAGAGATCGTGCCCATGACCCTCCTGCGGCGCCGCATCGCCGAGCGCCTGGTGGAGGCCCAGCACACGGCCGCGCTGCTCACCACGTTCAACGAGGCCGACATGTCGGCCGTCATGGAGCTGCGCGCCGAGTACAAGGACGCTTTCGAGAAGAAGTACGGCGTGCGGCTCGGCTTCATGTCGTTCTTCGTGAAGGCCGCCATCGACGCGCTGAAGCTCATCCCGCAACTCAACGCCGAGATCCGTGGCACCGACATCGTGTACAAGAACTTCTACGACATCGGGGTGGCCGTGTCCACGCAGAAGGGCCTCGTGGTGCCGGTGCTCAGGGACGCCGACCAGCTCTCGTTCGCCGAGACGGAGAAGGCCATCGCGGACTTCGGGCAGCGCGCCATGAACAACCGCCTCAAACCCGACGAGCTTCAGGGCGGCACCTTCACCATCAGCAACGGCGGCGTCTTCGGTTCGCTGCTCTCCACCCCCATCGTCAACCCCCCGCAGAGCGGTGTGCTGGGCATGCACAGCATCCAGCAGCGCCCCGTGGTGGTGAACGGCGAGATCGTCATCCGCCCGATGATGTACCTCGCCATGACCTACGACCACCGCATGGTGGACGGCCGCGAGGCGGTCACCTTCCTCAAGCGCATCAAGGAAGCCATCGAGAAGCCCGCGCGCATGCTCCTGGAAGTGTGAGGCTCACCTTATGAGTGAGGCGAAGAAGGAGGCCGGCACCACGCCGGCGCAGCACGACATCGTCATCATCGGCGCGGGGCCCGGCGGCTACGTGGCCGCCATCCGCGCCGCACAGCTCGGCTTCGACGTGGCGCTGGTGGAGCGCGAGGCCGCGCTCGGCGGCACCTGCGTGCGGGTGGGCTGCATCCCCAGCAAGGCCCTGCTCGAGTCCAGCCACCTCTACCGAGAAGCGCAGGGGCAGCTCGAGCAGCACGGCGTGAAGCTGGAGGGCGTGAAGCTCGACCTGGACGCCATGCAGAGCCGCCGCCAGACGGTCGTCAAACAGAACACGGACGGCGTGGCGTTCCTCATCCGGAAGAACAAGGTCACCCGCTACGAGGGCAGCGGCCGGCTCACGGCGGCGCGCGAGGTGAGCGTCACCGGGGCCGACGGTAAGACCACGCAGCTCATCGCTGAGCACATCATCCTGGCCACCGGTTCGGTGGTGGCGACCCTGCCGGGCGTCGAACTCGACGGTCAGACCGTCGTCTCCAGCACCGAGGCGCTGGAGTTCGACAGCGTGCCCGAGAAGCTGGTGGTCATAGGCGCCGGCGTCATCGGCCTGGAGCTCGGCTCCGTGTGGTCGCGCTTAGGCGCCAGCGTCACCGTTCTCGAGTACTTGGACCGCATCCTCCCTGGCATGGACCTAGAGACCGCCAAGGAGGCCCAGAAGCTCCTCACCCGGCAGGGGCTCGAGTTCAAGCTCGGCGCCCGCGTCACGGGTGTGAAGGTGAACGGCAAGGGCGCCAAGGCCAGGGCCACCGTGGAGGTGGACGGCGCCGAACCGCTGCAAGCGGACAAGGTGCTGGTGGCCGTGGGCCGCAAGGCCAACAGCGAGGGACTCGGGCTGGAAGAAGCGGGCGTGGCTGTGGATCAGCGCGGCCGCGTCATCACCGACGCCCGGTTCGCCACCAACGTGCCCGGCGTGTACGCCATCGGCGACCTCATCGCGGGCCCCATGCTGGCGCACAAGGCCTCCGAGGACGGCGTGGCCCTGGTGGAGATGCTGGCAGGCCGCGCCGCTCACGTGGATTACGACAACGTGCCCGCCGTGGTGTACACCGAACCCGAGGTGGCCGGCGTGGGCAAGACCGAGGAGCAGCTGAAGGAGGAGGGCGTGCCGTACCGCAAAGGTAGCTTCCCCTTCATGGCCAACGGCCGCGCGCGAGCCCTCGGCAGCACGGACGGCAAGGTCAAGGTCCTGGCGCATAAGGAAACCGATCGCCTCCTGGGCGTGCACATCGTGGGCCCGCGGGCGGGAGACCTCATCTCGGAGGCCGTCACCGCCATCGCGTTCGGCGCTTCCGCCGAGGACTTCGCCGGCGTCGTCCGCGCTCACCCGGGCCTCTCCGAAGTCGTGAAGGAGGCCGCGTTGGCAGTCGACGGCCGCGCTCTGCACATCTGAGCAGCGGACCGTACGGTGCTACGCTAGACGCATGACCCAGGCGCAGCAAACAACCTTGGCGCCGGCTCACCAACTGCACTCCGCGGCGTTCCTGCACGAACTGCCGTTCCGTGATCCGGCTTTGGAACCGATCAGAGACAAGGTCCTCGAGGGTAAGAGACTTACCCTTGAGGACGGCATGGTGCTGTTCAGAACGCCGGACCTGCCGGGCCTCATGCGCCTAGCTGACGTGGTGCGGCGCAACAAGGTGGGTCAGAAGGCGTACTTCGTGCACTCGCTCAGGCTCTCGCAGACGAACGTCTGCTACGTGGGCTGTACCTTCTGCGGCTTCCAGCGCAAGTTCGGCGAGGAGGGCGTGTGGGATTACGACCTGCCGCAGGTGTGGGAGTACGTGGACCAGTTCTGGCATCCGGACCTCACCGAGATACACATCAGCTCCGGCCATCACCCCAAGCGGCAGTGGGATTACTACCTCGACCTGGTGCGCGGCCTCACCGAGCGCTACCCGGGTGTGCAGGTGAAGGCCTGGACGGCGGCCGAGATAGATCACTTCACCAAGATCACGCGGCCGCGCCTCACCTACCGTGAGGTGCTGGAGCAGCTCAAGGAGGCGGGCCTCGTGGCGCTGCCGGGAGGCGGCGCCGAGATCTTCGCGGAGCGCGTGCGCAAGCAGATAGCGCGGGCCAAGGTCACGGCCGAGGGCTGGCTGGAGGTGCACCGCACGGCGCACGAGCTGGGCCTGCCCACCAACGCCACCATGCTCTACGGGCACGTGGAGACGCTCGAGGAGCGCGTGGACCACATGCTGAGGCTGCGGCAACAGCAGGACGAAACGGGCGGCTTCCTCTCGTTCATACCCCTGGCCTTCCAGCCGGACAACAACCAGCTCGCCAAGGAACTCGGCACGCGCCACACCACCGGGGTGGACGACCTCCGCAACCTGGCGGTGGCGCGCCTGCTGCTGGACAACTTCCCGCACATCAAGGGCTACTGGATAATGATCACGCCCGAACTCACGCAGGTATCGCTGTCGGCCGGCATCTCGGACATCGACGGCACAATCAAGGACGAGAAGATCGCGCACGCCAGCGGCGCAGTAACCGAGGCGGGCATGACCGAGGAGGAGCTCGTGCGGCTGGTGAAGGACGCGGGCCGCGTGCCCGTGCGCCGCGACGCCCTCTACAACGAGCTCAAGGTGTACGCGTGATGGGCTGCCACTAGTGGCAGAGGGGGCAAGGGGGGCAGCCTCGACTGCGCCCGGTGCGGACGCGCGCACGGAGCGCGTGGGCATCGTGTCGTACACGAACGTTGCGCCCCTCAACTGGAGCCTCACCCCCTGGCGTACGCCGGCCGGTGAGGCTCAGTTCGTTTACGGCGTGCCGTCCGAGCTGAACGCGGCCCTGTTCGAAGGCGAGATAGACCTCACGCTCATCTCGTCCATAGAGCTCATCCGTAACCGGGAGCGCTACAGGGCTCTCCCCGACTTCTCCATCGCCACCCTGGGCCCGGTTTACAGCGTGATGCTGTTCCACCGGCCCGATTGGGCGAGCCTGGGGCGCAAGCGCATCGCGGTAACGGACCACTCGGCCACCAGCGTGGAGCTGCTGCGGGTGCTGCTGGCAGCGGACGGCATGGAGGCGGAGCTGGTGCCCACAGCAGGTGGGCTCGACAGCCTGCTCGAGCATGCCGACGCGGCGCTGCTCATCGGCGACGCTGCGTTCCGTGAGGCCGTGAGGCATGTGCCGCCCGTGCCGGGTGGGCCCCGCGGCCGCGGCATCAGCGGCAGAAGCACCCTGGACGCCGGGCTGCAGGTGACGGACCTGGGAGAGGCGTGGTACCGCCTCACCCGCCTGCCGTTCACGTTCGCGGTGTGGGCCTCCGAGGCTCACACGCGCCCTTCGGACGCGCTCATCCGCAGCTTCCGGGAGGCGCGCTACGAAGGGCTCGGCTGCCTGAACGACGTGGCCCGCAAGGAGGCGGAGAAGCTCAACCTGCCGCACGAGGTCGTGCAGCGCTACCTGGAGAACTTCCGTTACTACCTGGCACCGGCGGACCTGGACGGCCTCATGGAGTTCGCCCGCCGCAGCGACCCCACCTTCCGCGAGGGCCAGCTGCGCTTCTGGGACATGTGAGCAGCCGGGCGCCACGCCGCAGTAACCGCGGCGTGGCGCTCAGGAACGCCTACAGCACGTAGCGGCTGAGGTCCTCGTCCTCCACTATGCCCTCGAGCTTCTCGGTCACCATCTTCGCGTCTATCACCACGCGGCCCAGGTCGGTGCCGAACGCTATGTCTTCCAGCACCGTTTCGAGCACCGTGTGCAGGCGGCGGGCGCCGATGTCCTCGACCTCGGAGTTCACGCGCTCCGCGTACTCAGCCAGCGCCACTATGCCGCTCTCGTCGAACTCGAGCCGGGTGTTGTCCACGGCCAGCAGGTCCGTGTACTGCTTGGTGAGCGCGTACTTCGGCTGCGTGAGGATGCGCTGGAAATCGGAGGCGCTCAGCTCCTCCAGTTCCACGCGGATGGGGAAGCGGCCCTGCAGTTCCGGGATGAGGTCCGACGGCTTGGCCACGGAGAAGGCTCCGGCGGCTATGAACAGCACGTGGTCGGTGCGCACCGGTCCGTAGCGCGTGTTCACCTGCGTGCCCTCCACTATCGGCAGCAGGTCGCGCTGAACCCCCTCGCCCGACACGTCGCTGCCACCCATGCGGTCGTTGCCCGCCACCTTGTCGATCTCGTCGATGAACACTATGCCGAGCGTCTCGGCGCGCTCCACCGCCTCCTGCGTCACCTCGTCGTGGTCTATTAGCCCGTCCGCCTCCTCGTTCTCGAGCAGCCGGCGCGCGTCGCGCACGCTCACCTTGCGGCGCGACTTCTTCTCGGGCATGAAGCGCTTGAACATCTCCTGCAAGTTGATGCCCGCCTCCTCCATGCCCGGCATGGGGATGTTGGTGGGCGCCTCGTCCTTGAGTTCTATCTCCACCGTGCGGTCCTCGAGGTCGCCGTTCTTGAGCAGCGCACGCATGCGCTCCCTGCTCTCGGGCGTGCCGCCCGGCAGGAGCACGTCCAGCAGCCGCTCCTCCGCCAGCTTGCGGGCGCGGCCCATGACCTCCTCGCGCTTCTCCGTTTCCACCATGGCGGCCGCGGCGTGCACGAGGTCGCGCACGATGGAGTCCACGTCGCGCCCCACGTAACCAACTTCGGTGAACTTGGTGGCCTCCACCTTGAGGAACGGGGCTCCCGCCAGCTTGGCAAGCCTGCGCGCGATCTCCGTCTTGCCCACGCCGGTGGGGCCGATCATGAGGATGTTCTTGGGCGTCACCTCGCGCTGGATCTCCGGTGGTAAGCGCCGCCGGCGGTAGTGGTTGCGCAGAGCCACCGCCACCATGCGCTTGGCCTTGCTCTGACCGATGATGTGCCGGTCGAGCTCCTCCACGATCTGCACGGGGGTCATCTCCGCGTTGCGGACAACGAGTTCGGTGCTCACGCTTCGTCCTCCGTCGGCTTAGCGCCCGTCCCTGCCGCCTCGTCCGCAGCCGGGGCAGCGCCGCCCACCGTCAGCACCGTGGGGTTGCCGCTGGTGTAGATGTCTATCTCCGCCGCGATGAGCAGCGCCTGGCGCGCGATCTCCTCCGCGTTCAGGCTCGTGTGCCGCAGCAGCGCCAGGGCGGCGGCCTGGGCGTAGGCTCCGCCCGAGCCGACGGCCGCCACGGGATCGTCGGGAGCGATGACGTCGCCCACCCCCGAGAGCGTGAGGATCTGATCCGCGTCGGCTATGAGGAGCAGGGCCTCCAGGTTGCGCAGGGCGCGGTCAGTGCGCCACTCCTTGACGGTCTCCACGGCCGCCCGCACGAGGTTGCCGCGGTACTGCTCCAGGTAGCCCTCGTACTTCTCTATGAGGGTGAAGGCGTCGCTCACGGTGCCGGCGAAACCCGCCAGCACGTCCCCGTCTGCCAGCGCCCGCACCTTCACCGCGCCACGCTTCACGATGGTGTCGCCCATCGTCACCTGGCCGTCGCCTGCGATGGCGGTAACGCCGTCTCTGTTGACGGCGACAATGGTAGTTCCGTGCATCCGGTTCACCAGCAGAGCCTAGCATTGCCTCCCGCCAACCTAGGTACACCGCGGTGCCGGTCATGGGTCCGCCCCTCGCCCGGGCGCGTAGCGTTACGATGCCCTGGTGCTGCTCGGTCATGCGTTCTCAACAGGTTGGGTGGAAGTCATCGCTGGGCCCATGTTCTCGGGCAAGAGCGAGGAGCTCATACGGCGCGTTACACGCGCCATCATCGCCAAGCAGACCGTGCAGGTCTTCAAGCACGCCATCGACGACCGCTACGCCACCATGGCCGTGGCGTCCCACGCAGGCCGCACGCTGGAGGCGGAACTCGTGACCAGCCCCGCCGGGGTGCTCGAGAGGCTGCTCCCCGACGCCCAGGTAGTGGCCATCGACGAGGCGCAGTTCCTGGACGTGCAGATCGTGGACGTGGTGCAGGACCTGGCAGATGCGGGCAAGCGCGTCATAGTGGCCGGTCTGGACCTAGACTTCAGGGGCGAACCGTTCGGGCCCATGCCTGAACTGATAGCGCGCGCAGAGGTGGTGGAGAAGCTCACGGCCATCTGCCGCTGTGGCCTCGCTGCCACGCGCACGCAGCGGCTCATCCAGGGCCGGCCGGCGCACTTCAGCGACCCAACCGTTCTGGTGGGCGCCGCCGAGAGCTACGAGCCGCGCTGCCGCGCCTGCCACGTCGTGCTCAAGGGGCCGCGCGAGACCCCGCTGTTCGCAACGACCGAAGAACTACACCACACCTGACCTGAGTGACGCGAGCCAGCAGCCCGGGTGAAAGATCTCACCTGCAGGTTCGCTTTGACACTTCGTTGACGCCCCTTCTCCTAATGTTCTGGCACAGCAGAGTACTGGTGCAGGACAAGGAGTTGTGATGAAGAAGAAGTTCGCGATCGGGTGCCTGGTAGCCGTGTTGGGGGTCCTCGCCATAGGGGGCGGGGCCGCCTACTTCTACGTGATCAGACCCCTTACCAACACGGTCAAGGCAGGGGCGGAACTCACCCGGCTCGGCGAGCTCGAGAACCGGGTGGCCAACAAACGCGCTTTCGGGGCGCCGGCCGACGGTGTGCTGGAGGCAGGACAGTTGGAGCGCTACCTGCAGGTAACGAACTCGGTGATGAACGGCCTGCAGAACCGCGCGCAGGAACTCGAAGCCAAGTACGAGAGCCTCAGCGAAGGCAACCCAAGCGTGAGGCAGGTGCTCAACGCCTACGCGGACATCATCAAGCTCCTCGTGGACGCGAAGGAGATGCAGGTGGCGGCCCTCAACCAGGCGGGCTTCTCCCTGGCCGAGTACGACTGGGTGAGGCAGTCCGTGCTGGAGGCGGCGGGTCACGGCGTCATGCAGGTGAACCTGGCGGCCTTGGCGCAGGGTGAGGTGCAGGAGGCGCACGGCAACACCCGGGCGGTACCGGAAGCGAACGTGGAGCTGGTGCAGCCGCACCTCGAGCGCATCGGCGAGTACCTCGGCCTGGCCATGTTCGGGCTCTAAGGAAGGGTTGAAGGCATGCCAAAGATCTACTTAGGAGAAGCCATCTCGCTGGTGATGAAGACGCTGCCCATCGTGTGGGTGCGGCTCGGCAGCTACCTGCTGCTCGGGCTCGGGCTGGGCATCTACGCCGCCATCTTCGGCGGTATCGGCTGGTTGCTCTCGAAACTGTGGATGCCGCTCGGCATCATCCTGTTCATAGCCGCCCTGGGCGGCGTGTTCTGGATAGTCGACCTGGCAGGCAAGTACTGGTTCCACCTGCTGCGGGCGGCCCACACGGCGGTACTGACGGAGTTCATCACCACCGGCAAGGGTCCCTCGGGCAGTCAGCTGGAACACGGCCGCAAGCAGGTCATGAGCCGCTTCACGGACACCTCCATCCTCTTCGGGGTGGGCCTCCTGGTGGACGGTGTGGTGAAGTTCGTCGTGCGCACCTTCACGCGCGTGGCGTCCATCCTGCCCGTACCGGGCATGGATTCGCTCGGCAAGTTCCTGCAGCGCGTGGCCACCATGAGCACCACCTACGTCGACGAGGCCATCCTCTCGCGGGCGTACGCCCGCCGGGAGCAGAACGTGTGGGCGGTGGCCCGGGAAGGCGTGGTGCTCTACGCGCAGGCGTGGAAGCCCATCCTCGCGAACGCCGTCGTGCTGGCGCTCCTCAGTTACGCCGAGTTCGTGATCTTCCTCCTCATCCTGGGCCTGCCGGCGCTGGCCATCGGTGCCGTGGTCCCCAGCATGGGCCCGGCCCTTGGCATAGCCGCACTGATAGGCGCCTGGATGCTCAAGCTGGCCCTGTCCGACGCCGTGTCGCTGGCGGCCACGCTGCTTGCCTATCACCGCACCACGGCGGATATGGAAGCCAACGCGGAGTGGGTTGCCAAGCTGGACGGTGCCAGCGACAAGTTCCGCGAGCTGGGCCAGAAGGCGGCGGCCGGCTTCGGCGGCAAGCGCCAGGCCGACCCAGCCGGTGAACCCGCCGCTGCGGCGGAGCACGAGGCCGTTTCGAGCGCTACGGCGCCGGCGCTCCCGCCCACCGATCCGGCCGCCTCTTAGGAGTGTTCGGCCACCGTAAACACGAGATAACCACCACTTTCGCCTCGGGCGCCAGTGAGTAGAATCGCAGGACGCACCAACGCGCCGTGCCTCGCCTCATCAGGTGCCCGGCCCGAAGGAAGGAAGTCTATGAGAAGGTCCGTTGTTGCCACAGCTTGCCTAGCGTTGACCGTCTTCTTGCTGGCCGCCTGCGCCCCGACGGCGGAAACCGTGACGGCACCCGACAAGTGCCTCACGCAGCCAGCTCCCACGGTCGCCGTGGTCGATTTCCAGAACACCACATCGCAAGGTGGCGGCGTGAGCGTCGTCGGTGTGGAGGACGCCGCAACGGCCCGCCTCATCACGCTTCTCAAGGAATCGGGCTGCTACATCGTCGTCGAGCGCAGCGAGCTCCTCACGATCATGCAGCAGCAGGGTCTCGAAGCGCTGGATCCCGTTTCGCTCGCCAAGGCGGCGGGTGCCGGCTACGTGATCACGGGCACCGTTACACGCGCCACGGTGGCGCGCCCCGGCGCCAGCCTCTTCGGCGTCACGGTGGGCAGCACGAAGGCGCAGGTGGAGGTGGACGTGCGCGCCACGGACATCATCACCGGTGAGGTAGTGGTGTCGCACAAGGGCAGCGGCGAGGCCTCGAACCCTAACATCGCTGCGAACCGCGTGCCGGTGGCGGGTAGCGTGCGCTACGACGACCCCGCCGTGGGCCCGCTCTTCGCGGAGGCCGCCAACTCCGCCATCAACCAGGTCGTGAACGCGCTGCGTAACAGCTTCTGAGCGACTAGTCCGGCAGGAGCCGGCTAGAACGAGAGCAAGAGAACAAAGCATTGGGCCGCTACCCAACGGTGGCGGCCCAGTCGTGTGGTCACGCGTTCATCGGACTGGCGGCGTTAGCCGGGAGTGGGGTAGTGGGGATCAGGGCCTCAGGCGGTGCTCGTCGCGCGGGAACGCGCGTGCGAAGCGCACGTTGTGCACGCCCAGCAGGAGCGCCGTGAGACGCTCGGCGCCGATGGCGAAGCCGCCGTGCGGGGGCATGCCGTGGCGGAACACCTGCAGGTAATCCTCGAAGTCGGCCGGAGCCATGCCGCGCTTCGTCAGCTCCTCACGTAGCACGCTCTCCTCGTGCACGCGCTGGCCCCCGGACGTGATCTCGACGCCTCTGAAGAGCAGGTCGAAGCCGCGTGTGAGACCGCCCTCCTCCGGGAACGTATAGAACGGTCTGGCTGCCTGCGGATAGTTCGTCACGAACACGAAGTCGGAGCCGTGCTCCTCCTTGGCCCAGCGGCCCACCAGCCGCTCCGCCTCGGGGTCCAGGTCCTTGCCGCCCGTGTGGTGGCCGTAGCGCCGCGCCACCAGCTCGCGCGCCTCGAGGAGCCGTATCCTGGGGAACGCCTCACCCAGCGCGGGAGGCTCGGCTCGGAGCTCCGCGAACTCGCGGGCGCAGGTGCGCAGGGCCGTGGCGAACATGCTGCGCAGCAGGCCCTCCTCCAAGTCCATGACTTCCGCGTCGTCCCTTATGAACCCGAACTCCACGTCCAGCGAAAGGTACTCGGCCAGGTGCCTATGCGTGTGGCTCTTCTCGGCGCGGTAAACGGGCGCGGTCTCGTACACGCGCTCGAACACGCCCACCATGATCTGCTTGTACAGCTGCGGGGACTGCGCCAGGTAGGCGCGCCTGCCGTAGTAATCCACCTCGAACAGGTTGGCGCCGCCCTCGGCCCCCGCGCTCACCAGCTTGGGGGTGTAGATCTCCGTGAAGTCGAGCCCGTCCAGGTAGGTGCGGAAGGCGCGCACCAGCTCGGCCTGCACCTTGAGCACGGCGCGGGTGCTCGGGCTCCGCACGGTCACGTGGCGATACGCCAGGAGCGTGTCCGGGTTGGCGCCCCACTCCTCCTTGGAGAGCTCCACTGGCGGCGGAGTGGTGGCCTCGGCCACGAGGTCGAGCTCGGATACCTGCACCTCGTAGCCGCCCGGCGCCTTCTTGTGTGCCACCACCTTGCCGGTCACGCGCACGGCGCTCTCGTGCAGCGGGATGGTGATGCCCTCCAGCACGCACTGCACCACACCGGTGCGGTCGCGCAGCACGAGGAAGCTGATGCCGCCCAGGTCGCGGCGCGTGAGGATCCAGCCCGTTAGCTGCACCCGCTGCCCTTCGAAGCTCGCCAGGTCGCGAACCAGCACCCGTTCTGGCTTCGTGCGCTGCTCAACCCCTTCCGACCCTTCGCTGCTGCCGATCTCGCTACTGCTCGCCGTCATCGAATGCCTCCTCGGCTGGTGCTCATCGTACGTGCCCGTGGCTGCCCGCTTAACCTGGCTGCGCACCGCTCCCGTGCGAGAAGCTCAAAGGAATGGCCCCCGAGGCGCTAACCTCGGGGGCCGGTATGGAGAACCGTGAAGACGCCTACGCCCCGAGGTGCCTCGCGTCGGAATTATCGTCCTTGAGGGGGGGCAGTGAACGCGTCATGCGCGTAAGGCTAGCAGGCGCGTGGCGGGGCGTCAACCGTTCACGCCGTGAGCTTCTAGCTTCTGGCTAGGAACTCCCGGATAGCTTCCAGGTGAACGGTGTCTTTCGGTCTACCCAGCTTCTCCTTGAAGGCCACCACGTCGGCGACCGGCGCGCACGGCACGCCGTTCACGAGTTCCGCGCGGCTGGCGACGCTCTCGGCAGGCTCCCCGAGCCAGCCATCGTAGATCTCCACGTCGTCGCCCAGGCTCACGCGCTGGTCGTGCGTGCCTGCGTCCAGCTCGGCGGCGCCGCTCTTCACCATGGCCTCCGCCGCGCGCCAGGCGGCGCCGCGCGCCACGATGTCGATATCGCCCGCTTCCTCGAGCACGCCGCGCAGCACCAGTGAGGCGCTGGAGTGGACCACGTAGTCCTCGGGCGGGAGGTCGAGTCGTGACAGGCGTTCGAGAATGTCTGCTGCGCGCATTCCCGGATTGTACGACTGGGCGCCTCGGCTACCGTTACGGGGTAGCGCCGCCCGTCCAACTATCATGGGCGCGTGAGTGGACTGAACGAGGAACAGGTACGGGCGGTAGTGGCGCTGGCCATGGACCTCGCCCGCGAGGGTAGGGCGGAGGAACTGGCGGAGTTCGTCGAACGTGGTCTGCCGGTGGACGTGCAGGACGAGGAGGGTAACAGCCTCCTCATGCTGGCCGCCTACCGGGGCCAGGTGGGCACTGTGCGCCGGCTCATCGCGCTGGGAGCGGACGTTGACCTGCGTAACGCGCGCGGTCAGTCGCCCATCGCCGGCGCCCTGTTCAAGGGCGAGGACGAGGTGGTGGGGCTGCTGTTGAACGCCGGTGCGGACATCGACGCCGGGACGCCCAGCGCACGGCAGACCGCCGAGATGTTCGGTCGCGCGGACCTGCTGGAGGAGTAACAGAACAGTGGTCCGGCTCGGCGGGCGCCGGCCTGCCGCGTTCTCGCGCAGCCAGCGGAAGCGGCCCCGGGGGAGTGGTTCCCCCGGGGCCGGGCCGTTGCTCGTGCCCTTCTATCAGGCGGGCACGTTGGCGGTGTTGGCCTCGGCGGCAGCGAGCTTGCTGGCCTGCAGCGCCTCGATGGCCTTGCGCACGCCCGCGCCGTAGGCGGGGTCAGCCTTCGTGCAGTTGCCGATGTGCCGCTCGATGGTGGCCTGGCTGGCGCCGCAGATGGCGCGCGCCGTGTTGTCGAACAGCGCCTGCTGCTGCGGTGGGCTCATGAGGCGGAAGAGGTCGCGGGGCTGCTCGTAGTAGTTGTCGTCGTCCGCCCGGAAGTCGTAGCGGTCCGCGTTACCCGAGAGCGCCAGCGCCGGCTCAGCGTACTCCGGCTGCGAGGGGAAGTTGCCGTAGCTGTTGGGGGTGATGCCCGGTACGCTGCCCTGGTTGCCGTCCACCCGCATGGCGCCGTCGCGGTGGTAGGTGTTGGCGTTCTTGGCACCACGCGGCTGGTTCACGGGAATCTGGTGGTGGTTCACACCGACGCGGTAACGGGCCGCGTCGCCGTACGAGAACAGCCGGCCCTGCAGCATGCGGTCGGGCGAGTAGCCTATGCCCGGCACCACGTTGGCGGGCGTGAACGCCGCCTGCTCCACGTCCGCGAAGTAGTTGTCCGGGTTGCGGTTAAGTTCGAACTCGCCCACCTCGATGAGCGGGTAGTCCTTCTTGGACCACACCTTGGTGAGGTCGAACGGGTGGAAGCGGTAGTCCGCCGCGTCGGCCTCGGGCATGACCTGCACGTAGAACTTCCACTTGGGGAAGTCGCCGCGTTCGATGGCCTCGTAGAGGTCGCGCTGGGCGGACTCGCGGTCCTCGCCGTTGATGGCAGCCGCCTCAGCGTCCGTGAGGTTCTCGATGCCCTGCTGGGTGAGGAAGTGGAACTTGACCCAGAAGCGCTCGTTGGCGGCGTTCACGAACGAGTAGGTGTGCGAGCCGAAGCCGTGCATGTGGCGGTAGCCGGCGGGGATGCCGCGGTCCGACATGAGGATGGTGATCTGGTGGAGGGCTTCCGGCAGGTTGGTCCAGAAATCCCAGTTGTTCTCGGCTGAGCGCAGGTTGGTGCGCGGGTCGCGCTTCACGGCGCGGTTGAGGTCGGGGAAGTGGAGCGGGTCGCGGTGGAAGAAGACGGGCGTGTTGTTGCCCACCATGTCCCAGTTGCCCTCTTCGGTGTAGAAGCGCAGGGCGAAGCCGCGGATGTCGCGCTCCGCGTCGGCCGCGCCGCGCTCACCGGCCACGGTTGAGAAGCGGGCGAACATCTCCGTCTCCTTGCCGACCTCGGAGAAGACGGCGGCGCGGGAGTAGCGGGTGATGTCGTTGGTGACCTTGAAGGTACCGAAAGCGCCCGAGCCCTTGGCGTGCATGCGGCGCTCGGGGATGACCTCGCGGTGGAAGTGGGCCAGCTTCTCGAGGAACCACACGTCCTCCAGCAGCATGGGGCCACGCACCCCGGCGGTCTTGGAGTTGTCGTTCTCGGGAACGGGGGCTCCGGCGGCAGTCGTCAGCGGTTTCTTGTTCGTGTAAGGGATGGCAGTGCTCCTTTGCTGTGGGAAGGGTGTTCGGGCGGGCGTACACGGTCCGGGAGCGAAGCCCGGCATCTCCCATGATTATGGCACCCGAGTACAGGGGCCTATGTCCCCCAAAGTCGGAACCGTTGTGATTTATGGGTTCAGTTCACCCAGGCGCCGCTGGCGGCCCCTTCAGGCCCGTGCGCGCGAGTCCAGGAACTGCTTGAGCCTGTGCATGGCGCGTATGGCACGCGGGAAGCCCACGAACATGGCGGCGTGGACGAGCGTCTCGCGCAGCTCCTGCTCGGTGGCGCCCACCAGCAGGGCCCCGCGCAGGTGCGTGGTCAGCTCTTCCTCCGCGCCCAGGCTGGTAAGCAGGGCCACGCTCAGCAGTTCGCGCGTGCGCAGGTCCAGGCCCGGTCGGGCGAAGACCTCGCCGTACACCACCCGCGTCACCAGGTCGGTCAGGTCCGCATCGGCAGCCTTGAGGCCCGCCTCCACGCGCGCGGCCTGTGAGCCCCAGATGGCTTCGGTTGGCGCCTTGGCGCCCGTGGGGTGCTCCACCATGAAGGCCACGCAGCCTGAGAGAACGTGGACGCTGACCATGGTGAGCTCCGCTTCCCGGCCCGTCACCCGGTTGGAGACGCCCAGACCCGTGCCGAACGGCAGGGGAGTGCGGTCCAGAGGGAACGCGAGGCCCGCGCTGCTGGCCTCGGCGCCTTCACCTAGCGGCAGCAGGCTGACCGTGGTGCCGGCCGGCAACTCCAGTGCCAGGTGCCGTTCGGGGGTAACCACGTGGGCCTCATGCCCGGCGCCGTGCAGCGATATCGGCACGCCCGCCGCCTCGGCCCATTCGGCGCCGGTACGTGGCGCCGCAGCGTAGCGGGCCGCGACAAACAACGCGGCCAGGCTCTGGTCCAGGCGGCCGCCGAAAGCGCCCAGCACGCGGATCCGGGTGGCGCCCCGCTCCAGGGCCGCCGCGATGGCCAGTTCCAGGTCCAGTTCGTCCTTTTCCGTCGGATGCGTCTGGCGCGGCACGTCCGGGTAAGCTGCCAGCGCACTCTCGCTAACACTGTCCATGTCGCCCACCAGCAGGTCGGGGCGTAAGCGCAAGGTGCGGGCCAGTTCCAGGCCGCCGTCGGCTGCGATGACCATGGCCACCCCTTCCAGCAGTGGTGGCGTCAGCCACGGCAGCGGCGCAGTGCCGGCGGCCAACACGAGGGCGGTGGTCTCACCGGCAGTGGGGAAGGTGTTCACGTGCGTTGTCCTCCTCGCGAGCGGCCCACGGGTCCCTCCCCGGGCAGCTCTTGCCACGCCTCCACCGGGGCCGTGAGTAGCAGCCTGGCGTTGGTGGGGCGGACGGTCCCGGACGCGGCGGGCTCCAGACTGGCCTGGAAGCCCGGAGCGCCGAGCGTCAGGCCTCCCAGTTCGCGGTCGAAGCCGCGCCACACTACCTGCACGCCCCACTCCGGCACTCGCAGTAGCAGGCGCCAGCCGAGCCCCTCGCGCACCGCCTCCAGCAGCTCGGCCTCCACGCGGTAGGGGTGGCCGGGGCTGACCGTGCGGCTGGTCAGCGGCCACAGCTCGGCCAGGTCTGCCCTGAAGAGGGCCTCGGTACTGCCTCTGCTCACGGGCAGGTTCGTGTGAGCCCCAGCTTCGTACACGTTCTCGTGACCCAGGAAGCGCGCTGCCCAGCCGCTGGCAGGCCGTTCCAGCAACTCCTCGGGGGCGCCGAGCTGGACTATGCGGCCGGCGCGCATGAGCGCTACCCGGTGAGCGAGTGCGAACGCCTCCGCCTGGTCGTGAGTCACGTAGAGAGCGCGTTTGCCTAGCGCACCCAACAACCTGGCGAGCTCCACCTTCAGCGCCTGGCGGAGCTGCTCGTCCAGGTTCGAGAGCGGTTCGTCCAGCAGCAGCATGCCCGGGTTCGGCGCCAGGGCCCGGGCCAGGGCAACGCGCTGCTGCTGGCCGCCCGAGAGGCGGTCCACCCGGCGTTCCCCCAGGCCTTGCAGCCCGACCATGCTCAACAGTTCTTCCACCCGCGCAGCACGCTGCGGAGCGGGCACCCCCGCCTCCACCAGCCCGAACGCCACGTTGCTTGCCACGTTCAGGTGAGGGAAGAGGGCGAACGCTTGGAACACCATGCCCACGTCGCGCTTCTGCGGCGGCACGGTGGTCACGTCGGCGCCCCCCAGTAGCAAGCGCCCGGCGTCGGGCCGCTCCAGCCCGGCGACCAGCCTCAGCAGCGTGCTCTTGCCGCAGCCGCTGGGACCCAGCAGCGCCACCGTCTCGCCTTCGGCCAGGGTTAACCACACGTCGTCCACCGCCGTGACGGCGCCGAAACGCTTGCTGAGTCCCTGCAGTTCCAGGCTCATGGCGCTGCGCTCCTCCAACCGGGTGGAACCTTGCTCACTCAGAACTCGCTCCGTCCACGCCTCTGCAGGATAAGCATCACCAGGGCGGTGAGGAGCATGAGCACCGTGGCTAGTGCCAGGGCCTGACCGTAGTTGATGGCGCCCGGCCGACCCAACCGGTCGTAGATGGCAACGGGCAGGGTGGCGAACTCGGGTCTCACCAGCAGCAGCGTGGCCCCGAACTCACCCATGGAGATGGCGAAGGCGAACGCCGCTGCCGTGAGCAGGGCGGAGCGCAGGAGCGGCAGCTCAACGCGCCACAGCGTGCGCACCGGACCTGCGCCCAGCAGCGCGGCCGCCTCGAGCTGCTGGCTCGGCATGGACCGCAGCGCGGGCAGCAGCGTGCGCGCCACGAACGGGAACGCCAGCAGCGCGTGCGCCAGCGGGATGCCCCAGAAGGTGGTGACGAGCAGCGGGAACGTGAGCAGGTAGCCGAACGCCAGCGTGATGGGGCTCGTTGCCAACGGCAGCAGGCTGGCCTGATCCAGCACGCGCCAGCCGCCGCGCGCGACCGCGTACGCGAACAGGAAGCCGACCAAGAGCGCCACCGCCGTGCTCAGCGCTGCGAACGCGAGCGAGTTGGCGAGCGCCGGCCACAGCCCAGGGAAGCCGAGCGTGGGTCTCACGTTCAGAAGGCTCTGGAAGCTGCTCAGGCTGGGGAAGGTGCCTGTGGGGCCGGTTAGGGCCTGCACCAGCAGGGCCAGCAGAGGGGCGAGGATCAGGCCGCCGGCCAGCAACAGGTCCGCGCCGATGATCACCCTGGTGCCGGTGGTCGGCGTGCGCTCAGCTACGCCCGGCGCCACGGGCACGGCCAGGCGCTCCTGGAGGCGGGTGTACACGGTGGCTGCCGCGAGCACCAGCACCAGCTGCACCAGCACCAGCACGGCGGCGGCGTCGAGCTGCAGCAGGCGCGCGGTGAGGTTGTAGATCTCTATCTCGAGCGTGGCGAACCTGGCGGTGGGCGCCAGGATGAGGATGACCCCGAAGCTGGTGAAGCAGAAGATGAACGTGAGCACGGCGGCGGCCAGTGTGGCAGGCATGGCCAGCGGCAGGGTCACGCGCCAGAGCGTGCGCCACCTGCTCGCGCCGAGCGTTGCTGCGGCCTCCTCCAGTTGGGGCGCAACGCGCTCCAAGAAGCTGGAGACCAGCCGCGCCACCACGGCGAAGTTGTAGAACACGTGCGCGGCCAGCACGATGGCGAGGCTGTTGCGCAGGTCCACTCCCAACACGCCGCGTGGACCTGCCAGGGCCATGAAGCCGATGCCGGCTACCACAGTGGGCATGACGAACGGGATGGTGAAAGCAGCCGTGAGGGCTCGCTTGCCGGGGAAGCGGTAACGCGCGAACAGTAGCGCCGTGGGAAGGCCCAACGCCACCGTGAGCAGCGTGGAGAGGAGCGCCTGGCCCAGCGTGAAGCCGATCCGTCCCAGGTAGTACGGGTTGGTGAGGGTGTCTACCAGAGGAGCGAGCGCGAGGTGGCCCTCCGGCGCCAGACCGCGCGCCAGGATGACCCCCAGGGGCACCAGCAGGAACGCCGCCAGGTAGAGCGCGGCGGCACCACCGGCAACGTGCGCCAGGGGGTTGGAGACGGGGCGGTTGCGCACGTCAACAGTGTAGGACGGACGCCGCGCCGACTGGTGCTGGGGGGTGGGGCTCGCCGCACCTACGCTCGGCCCGACGCTTGACAGCCGACCCGGCCTCCGCTAAAGTCACTTCCGGTCATGGCAGATAACCGCTCCTTCCACCTGCTCCGCGAGCGCCTGGGTGCGCTCGCCGCGCCGACCGGCGCTGTAGCAGCTGGGGAGAGGACTGCCTTCACGACTCACTGACCGTTACAACGCTTGCAAGAGCGCAGCGACCGTGGAGAGCTTCCGAAAGCGAACGCGGTCGCTTCTTCGTGCACGAAAGCCGAAGCTGAACCGCCCCCGAACGCCGGCAGAGGCTATCTGGAACCGCAACAACCAACCGGGCTCACTGCCCACTCGCACGAGAACGAAGGTCGTGAGATGACCAGTACTACCGTCCCGAAGGGCGCACACGTTATCCGGCCCAGGCCACTGGGCCTTTTCGGCATCCTGGTGCGCTACCTGGCGCCGCAGAAGTGGCGCGCTGCACTCATGGCCGCCCTGCTTCTGGCTGCCACCGGTCTGCAGGTGCTCGTGCCGCAGCTGCTCAGGCGCTTCATAGACGGCGCCATGGCGTCCATGCCCACCGGCACCCTCGTCAACATCGCGCTGCTGTTCATAGGGGTGGCGCTGGTGACGCAGCTCCTGAACGCCGCCGCCACCTACGTGGCTGCGTCCGTGGGCTGGACTGCCACGAACCTGCTACGGGAGGACCTCACGCGCCACACGCTGGGCCTCGACATGAGCTTCCATAACGCGCGCACCTCAGGCGAGATGATCGAGCGCATAGACGGCGACATCACGAGCCTCTCCAACTTCCTGTCCGTGTTCACCGTACGGGTGGTGGGCGGCATCCTGCTGGTGGTGGGCATCCTCATAGCGCTGTGGCTGGAGAACCCGCTGATAGGCGTCGCCCTCACGGCGTTCGCGCTGGTGGAGCTGGTGGTGCTCAGCTTCACGCGCAAGGCCGGCGTGCCTGCCTCGAACCTGGAGCGCGAGGCCAGCGCCAAGCTGTTCGGCTTCATAGAGGAACGCCTGCAGGGGCTGGACGACCTGCGCGGCAACGGCGCCGGCGCGTACACCATGCACCGTTTCGGACACGTGATGCGCACCGCGTATCACGATACGAGGCGCGCCTGGATGCTGCGCAGCGTGGTGTGGCTCTCCAGCTACGGGCTCTTCGTGGTTGGCATGGCCGTTACGGTCGGCACCTCCATCTACCTGGTGGGTCAGGCAGCCATAACGGTGGGCGCCGCCTACATGACGTTCCAGTACCTGCTCATGCTGCACGAACCCATCGAGCAGATAACCCAGCAGCTGCAGGAGCTCCAGAAGGCTGCCGCCGGCATGAGCAGGGTTGGCGAACTCCTCTCCACCGAGTCGGCGCTGCCGCCAGGCGGTGAGGGCCGGTTGCCGGAGGGCGCCCTGGCCGTGCGCTTCGGCGACGTTCACTTCCATTACCTGGACGTGGACGACAGCCAGCTCACGCTCAAGGGAGTGAGCTACGAGCTGGCGCCGGGGGAGAGGCTGGGGCTGCTCGGACGCACGGGCTCCGGGAAGACCACCCTCACGCGGCTGCTGTTCCGGCTATACGACCCCACCACTGGCTCGGTGCGGCTGGGCGGGGTGGACGCTCGCGACGTGGACCTTGAACATCTGCGTTCGCGCGTCGGGCTCGTCACGCAGGACGTGCAGCTCTTCCGCGGCTCCGTGCGCGACAACCTGACCTTCTTCGACAGGAACGTTCCTGACGCGCGGATCGAGCAGGTGGTCAACGACATGGGCCTCGGCGACTGGCTGGCACGTCAACCGGAAGGACTCGACTCCATGATCGACTCCGGTGGCCGCAACCTCAGCGCCGGCGAAGCCCAGCTCATGGCGTTCGCGCGCGTTTTTCTGAAAGACCCGGGCCTGGTTGTGCTGGACGAGCCGTCCTCGCGCCTGGACCCGGCCACCGAGCGGCGACTGGAGGCGGCCGTTGAGCGCCTGCTGGCCGGCCGCACCGCCATCATCATCGCGCACCGGTTGGAGACCGTGGAGCGCGTGGACCGGATCCTAGTCATGGGCGACGGTCGAGTGGTGGAGAGCGGCCGGAGGGTAGACCTGGCGTCCGACCCGGGCTCCCGGTACGCGCGCCTGCGCGCCGCCGCTCTGGCGCTCGACATGAACCTAGCTACTGGTGGGGTAAGCGCGGACGCTGCCCCGGAGATCCTCGAGGAACTCACGTGACTTTCAGTACGAACCCTCTTACCCTCACACTCAAGTTGGTGCGGCAGCGCAATTCGCTGTTCATCATCACCAGCGCCTACTTCCTGATCATCCACGTCCTGCCCGTTCTCACCGGGGTGTTCATGGGTGGGCTGTTCGACGCCCTCACCGGTTCTGAGGCCGCCGCCTTCGGGCCGTGGACCTTCCTGGCGCTCGCCCTCGCCACGGATGTGGCCCGCATCGGGCTGTTCATCGGCGGCATCCGCACCTGGGTGAGCTACTACATGGAGCTCACCCTGCACCTGCGCAACTCCGTGCTAGGTTACCTGCTCACGGCGGCGGGCTCCAGGCGCCTGCCGGACTCCCCGAGCGAATCCGTCACCCGCTTCAGGGACGACGTGAACGACATCGGCGAGTACGTGGAGAACTGGGTGGACTTCTGGGGGTTCGCCGCGTACGGAGTGGTGGCGCTGGCCATCATGCTCTCGGTCAACGCCGTCATGACCGTGGTGGCCTGCGTGCCACTGGTGCTCATGCTCGTCTTGTCCAACCTGCTCAGGCCCCATATCCGCAGCGCTCGCCGGGAGAGCCGAGAAGCCACCAGCCGCGTGACGGACTTCCTCGGAGAGACGTTCGGCAGCGTGCAGGCGGTGCAGGCCGCCGGTAGCGAGCGAGCGGTGTTGACGCACTTCGCTGGGCTCAACGGGAGGCGTAGGCGCACCGCTCTGAAGGACACCCTGCTCACCGAGGTGTTCCGGTCCGTCAGCGGCAACATGGTCAACGTGGCCATGGGCATCGTGCTCCTCATGGGCGCCTCGGCGCTGCGGGCCGGCACCTTCACGGTGGGTGATTTCGCCCTGTTCGTAACACTGTTGCCGCGCCTCACCTACACCATGTCGTTCATGGGCCTCATGTTCGTGCAGCATAGGCGCACCGGTGTGGCCTACGAGCGGCTGGGCCGCCTCATGGTGGACGCGCCGGTGGAGCAGCTCGTCACGCCGCGCGACCTGAACCTTGAGCAGCGTGACCCCGGCGCCTTCCGTGCGGCGGCGGCCGCCCGTGCGCCACTTGAGGTGCTGGAGGTGGAGGGGCTCACGTACGTGCATCCCGACGGCGCCGGCGAAGGCGCCGCCGAGGGACTGCGCGGCGTCAGCTTCAGCGTGAAGCGGGGCGAGTTCGTGGTGGTAACAGGCCGCATCGGCTCCGGCAAGACCACGCTGCTGCGGGTGCTGCTGGGCATGCTTCCCAAGTCGGGCGGAACGGTGCGCTGGAACGGCGAAGAGGTCCTCGACCCGGCAGCGTTCTTCGTGCCGCCGCGTAGCGCCTACACTTCGCAGGTGCCGCGCCTGTTCTCGGACTCGCTGCGCGAGAACGTGGCTCTGGGCAGGGAACTGACCGACGCCCAGATAGGCCATGCTCTCGAACTGGCGGTGCTTGGCCCGGACGTGGCCGCGCTGCACCTGGGTCTGGAGACCGAGGTGGGCGCGCGCGGCGTGCGCCTCTCGGGCGGCCAGGTGCAGCGCGCCGCCGCAGCACGCATGCTGCTACGTGACGCCGAACTCCTGGTGTTCGACGACATCTCCAGCGCGCTCGACGTGGAAACGGAACGTCGCCTGTGGGACGGGCTCTTCAGGGGCGGACAGGTGACCTGCCTGGTGGTCTCCCACCGCCGCGCCGCCCTGGAACGCGCGGACCGCGTGATCGTGCTGGACGAGGGGCGGGTGGTGGCGCAGGGCTCGTTGAGCGAGGTGCTGCCGGCGATGCCCAGCCTAGCGCCGAACGTCCGCGGGTGAGCGACCCTGCAGCATCACCGCCGTCCACTCCGTCAGCCAGCGCTGCTGGTTGGTCTGGATGGCGGCCGCTGGTACCTGCGGCGCGGTGACGCCCGGCTCCACCAGGGCGAACTCCTCGAACTCGGGGGGCAACGCGGCCGACGCCAGCACGGGGTGCACGAACATCTCGAGCGGCACGGCCTCCTGCGCCAGGGGGCTGAGCATGAAGTCCACGAACGCTTCCGCGGCCGCCCGCTGCTGGGTGCCGCGCAGGATGCCTATCGCCTCAACCTGGCGGTAGGCGCAGCCTGCGCACTCCAGGTTGGCCGTGGGCGGAGTGGTGAGCGGCTCCTCCGCGAAGATGAGCTCCGCGGCCGGACTGGTGAGGTAGCTCACCACGATGGGCCGGGTGCCGCCGTAGCGGCTGAACAGCGTGTAGTAGGCGTCGGTCCAGCCGTCGGAAACCTCCACGCCGTTGCTCCCGAGGGCGGCCCAGAAGTCGAGCCAGTCGCCGCCCCCGTACGGTGCGGCCGCCTCGATGCCGGCTGCCGGATCGCCGAAGCGCGCCACGGTGGCCAGCAGGAAGGCCAGCCCAGGGCTGGAGGTGGCAGGGTTCTGCACCACGAGCAGGTCCTTGTACTCCGGCGCCGCCAGCTCTTCCAGCGTCTGCGGCAGGACGAGCCCACGTTCGTTGAACCAGGCCACGTCCACGTTGGGTATCACCCAGCCCACGTCCACTGGCGTGACGAGGTCGTCGTCCGCGAAGCGGTACTCGTCCGGCACGCCGGCCAGCGCCGGGCTCCGGTAGGGCTCGAAGATGCCCTCGAAGCGGGCGCGCTCCAGGAGGCTGTCGTCCACGCCGAACAGCAGGTCCCCTACTGGCCTCGCCTTCGTGAGGATGGCGCGGTTGAGCGCCTCCCCGGCGTCTCCCGCCGGCAGGAACACCACCTCGATGCCGGTGCTCTTGGTGAACTCGGCCACCACAGCGGTGGGCAGCGAGAACGACCCGTGCGTCAGCACTGTGATGCGCTGAGCCGCCGCACTGCCGAGCAGCAGCGCCAGCAGCACGACTAGCGCGGTTACGGAACTTCTGATGGGTTTCGAACCAAGGCTTGCCACCACGTCCTCCAAATCACCTCGGACGCACTGGCCGCGGCGCGGGCCGCGTGCGTCACTCTCCCTCCGCCCGCATTACCGGGTTCAGGTTCTAGGGTGTGATCTCAGCCCCGCGCCTCGCGGGACACCCCTGGCGACACCCAGACCCTATATCAGGGCGTCTACTGTTGCAACAGCGCGGGTCACTGCGCGCCGCCGGCGCAGCCGGCCGCGTGCGGCACACGCGCTCTTGACCTCGGCTGAACAGAACGTTCATCACCCGGGCCTACCGTGACCGCAGTTGAGCCGCTGCGCGTGGCCGCAGCGAACGGAGGAGTGACAGTGAACTCAAGGTTCTTAGGGATCGGTGGCCTACCTGCCTGGCGCCGTCGTTGGCTGGCGCCGGCCATGCTGGCGCTGGCCGTGATGGTGGCAACGACTCTCGCTTTCGCACAGGTTCCCCCCAACTTCCGCGGGGGCGCTCCGGGAGGTTCCGGTGCACCGGGCTTCCCGGGTGGGCAGGACGGCTTCCCCGGCGGGCGGCAGGGCGGCGGAGGCATGAACAGCGAGAGGCTCGCGCTGGTTGAACGGTTCGACCTTGACGGAAGCGGCTTCCTGGAAGCCGAAGAGCGTACTGCGGCGAAGGAGTACCTGGCCAGCATCGGCTGGAACACCGCACAGAGGCGTGGGGGCGGCGGCTTCGGCCGCGGTACGGCCGGCAGCGCAGAGGCCGGCGTGACGATCACGCCGGCCGACGTCGAAGAGTACCCGGAAGCTGACTTCTACGACACGAGCGTGGTGCGCACCATCTTCGTCGAGTTCGGGTTCGATGACTGGGAAGCGGAGATGGAGGGGTTCTACAACACGGATGTGGAACTCCCCGCCACAGTGACGGTGGACGGCGTCACGTACGAGGACGTGGGCGTGAGGTTCCGCGGCAACTCGTCCTACAGCATGGTCTCAACGGGTAACAAGCGTCCTCTCCGCCTCAAGTTCGACACGGTCACGAGCGGTCAGAACGTGGCCGGCGTGCGCACCGTGAAGCTGCTCAACGGCATCAACGACGCGAGCAACCTGCGCACCGTGCTCACCTCGGAGATCTTCCAGGACTACATCGAGGTGCCGCGCGTGAACTTCGTGCGCGTGGTCATCAACGGAGAGAGCTGGGGCATCTACCAGAACCAGCAGCACTACAACAAGGATTTCCTGGACGATTGGTACGGGGAATCTGGCGGCGTGCGCTGGGAGGTGGACGGGACCCCGAACGGGCAGGGCGGCATGCTCTACCTGGGCGACGACCCGGACCTCTACCGCGGCATCTACTCCATCGAGAACAGGGACACCCCTGCCAGCTGGGCTGCGCTCATCAACCTCTTCCAGGTGATCAGCGAGACGCCGCTGGACGGCCTGGTTGACGCGCTCGAGCCCATACTTGACATCGACGGCGTGCTCAAGTTCCTCGCGCTGGACGTGGCGCTGGTGAACAGCGACGGTTTCTGGGCGCGGGCCAGCGATTACGAGCTGTACCTGGACGAGAGCGGCAAGTTCCACATCATCAACCACGACATCAACGAGACCATGTCCACCTCGGGCGGGCAGTTCGGCGGGCGTAACGCCGGCGGCGGAGGCCAGGGCTCAAGCGGCACGCAGCTCGATCCACTGGTGGGGCTCAGCAACGCTTCCACGCCCCTGCGGTCGCGTCTCCTGGCCGTGCCGGAACTGCAGAAGCGCTACCTCGAGATAATGCTCGACGTGGCCGAGAGGTGGCTGGACTGGGACACGCTGGGCCCGTTGGCGCAGCAGTACCACGACCTGATCGGCGCCGACATGGCGGTAGACACCAGGGCGCTCTCGACCTACGCCCAGTTCCAGACGGCGCTGAACACCATTCAGTCGTTCGTGGAGGCACGCCAGGCCTACCTGCTCGGGGTGCTGCCGGGGCTGATAGCAAGCATCGACGAGCCTGCCTACGAACCTGCGGCACCCACCACGGCCCTGGACGCCACGGACGCCACCGCCGTCGCCGAACCCGATCAGGCGGCAGAGCCAGAGCTCACGGTGGTGGTCGCGCAGCGATACGACACCAAGGAGGGCCCGGACGGTTGGCACGTGACCGCTGGTACGGGCGCAGTGTGGTCCGTTACGACCGGAACCGCGGACACCGTGAGGGCGTTCGCCTTCACCAGCCTCGGTGAAGGCTTCGGGGTCAGCAAGCTCGACCAGTGTGTGCCGCTCGAGGCCGGTGCCGGCCTCAGCATCGCCTTGGACGCGCTGCCTGCCACGGCGACCGCTGACGCCAGCGGGGTAGCGCTCCGCGTGAACCCCAACTTCCACGACACGCTTGACGCCTGCCTCGGCGCCCTCGCGAGCGACTCCGGATCCTCGCGGCTGGAGGGTGGCCGCAACGACGACGACATCGATTTCCCGTTCGGCGCCGCGATGGGAGGCGAATGGGTGTCTTTGAACGCGAGCACTCTGCCCGACCTGGAGTTCGCTGCTGCGGACATCCCTGAGGGTGCCAACTACTTGAGGCTCAGCATCAGAGCGCGTGATCGCAGCGGGGCGGACGAGCCCACCGCAGTGCTGGTGACGAACGTGAGCGTCGAGCAGTTGCCGGCAGGAACCGAACTGGTGGTGAACGGCGACTTCGCGCTGCCCTGAATCAGTCGGCTTCCGAGACGCTCGTGATCTCGCTCGGCGTGGCGCCCGCCCGTTTCGGTAGGCGCCACGCCGCTAACAGGGTAGTCACGAAGAAGAGCGCGCCCGAGGCGAGGAACACGTAGCGGTACTCCGTGGCGCCTGGCAGGCTGGTGAGGGTCACGATGCCGCCGGCTACCAGCGGCGCGATGGCGCGCGAGGCCGACCCGATGGAGGTGTCCAGCCCGTACACCGTGCCGGCCTCGCTCGGGTCCGTCAGGCGTGCGAGCATGGTGCTGATGGCGGGCAGCACCCCGCCCACCGCCAAGCCGACCAGGGTGTTCAGCACGATGAGCTGCCAGACCTCCGTCACGAACGTCATCGGGATGTAGAAGACGGCGGTGGCCAGCGCGCTGTACACGAGCACGGGCCGTTCGCCAACACGGTCGCTCATGCGGCCAAGCACCACGCCCGAGAGGGTGCCGGCCGCAGAGGCGAGGCCGATGGCCAGACCGGTATATATGCCGGCCAGGTCGCTACGAACCGCGATCGCGGCCACGAACAGCGGCAGGAACGGCACCAGCATGGTGCGGCCCAGCCAAGCGATGAACCTGAGCAGGTACGCCAGCGAAACGCCCGGTATCCGCACCACGTGCGCCCAGGATCTGAAGACCCCGCCGAACCCGCGCGGCACCGTGTCGGGCCTCGTGAACCGCTCCTCGACACGTAGCAGTACCAGCACTCCGCCCACCGCCAACAGCACCGCCGTCACCACGAACGCCACGCGGTAGCCGAAGAAGAACTCAAGCACGCCGCCTATCATCGGGCCAACGGAAACCCCCGCCCAGTTCGCCGTCTGCATGAGCCCCATGGCGTAACCGAGGCGCTCCCGTGGGGTCACCGACGCTACCAGCGAAGAGCTAGCCGACATGACGCCCGTGATCAGGCCCTGCACCAGGCGCAGCACCGTGAGTTCCTCGGCGCTGTTCACGAAGGCCATCAGGAGGATCACCACGGCGCCGCCGAACATGGAGCGCTGCACCATGAGCTTGCGGCCGTAGCGGTCCGCCATCGCACCCCAGAACGGCGCGGCCACCATCATGGCCACAGCCTGCACGCTGAACACGGCCGAGACCCAGAAGACCACCGACCCACCGCTGCGAACGCCCAGGTGCTCCACGTAGTTCGGCAGGAAGGGGAAGATGGTCGAGAAGCCCACCGAGGCGAGGAACTGGGCCATGAACATGACGCCCAGCGTGCGCTGCCAGCGCACTTTCGGTTCGTGTGGGGCGGGCTCTCTCAAACAGAGGCCATGCTACAACCGTTCTGGCTTACACCTGTGACGCGCCTCCGTTGGTTAGCCTTGGGCATGCAGTTCACCAACGCTCAAGTGCTGGCCCGCTGCCCCCTGTTCGCGGAGCTTGGCGCGGCCGAACTCGAAGCGTTGGCCGAGGTCGGTCATCGCCGCCAGCTGGAACCTTCCGAGGCGCTCTTCTTCGCAGGAGAGAAGGCCCAGGGCATGCACGTGGTGGTGAGCGGCAAGATCAAGGTGTTCGTCGTGTCGCCCGCCAGCGGCCGGGAAGTGGTGCTCACGGTCGAGCACCCTTTCAACGCGGTGGCTGAGCTCGTGGCCCTGGACGGCGGACCGTACCCCGCCAGCGCGGAGGCCGCGGAACCCAGCGAAGTGCTCGTGCTCTCGCAGGAAGGCTTCCAGCGCGTGCTGCGCGCCAACCCCGAGATCGCACTGCACCTCATGCGCATGCTCGGGCGCCGCCTACGGCGCCTCGTCGGGCTCGTGGAGGCCATCTCGTTCCAGGAGGTGGTGCACCGCCTGGCGCGGTACCTGATGGTGGAGGCCAGGAGCGGGGTGCCCTTCACGCTCGACACGAACGTCACCATCGCCGCCCAGCTGGGCACGGTGCCGGAGCTAGTGAGCCGCAACCTGTCCAGGCTTCACTCGGGCGGCGCCATCAGCATGAACGGGCGCACGGTCACGAGCTTGGACGCCGAGCAGCTGGAGGCCATGGCCAACAGCGTCGGCCGCTGAAGATCACCAGAAGCCGAGTGCGCTCTTGGCGGCGTCGCTCATGGAATCGGGCGACCAGGGTGGGTCCCACACCAGCTCGACGTTCACTTCTTCAACGCCCGGCACCTGACCCAGCACGTGCTTCACGTCCGCCTCGATGCTGGCGTGGAGCGGGCAGCCCGGCGTGGTGAGCGTCATCTCGATGTTCACGTCGCCCGCCACGACGGTCACCACGTACACCATGCCCAGGCTCACGATGTCCAGGCCGAGTTCGGGGTCGATGACCGCGCGCAGCGACTCCAGCACGTTGCGTGCCGGCAGCGCGGCGTTGATCTCTGTGAAAGTGGTCTCCGTCATGGCGCCTCCTTGGCGCTGACGGCCGGTGCCGCCGCGCCACCCTGTTGCTGTTGCGTGCCGGCCGCGCCGGTTCCAGCTTCCTTCTGAGCGGCCTCGCGCGCCAGCCGCCTGCCCGCCAGCACCGTCGTTGCCACCACGTGCACCACCTGCGTGAGCTGACTGGCGGCGCCGATGAGGAGCAGCCCGGCAGCGACGAACGCCAGCGCCGGCGCTTTCGTGGCGAGGGCGCCAGAGAGCGCGAGGGCCCCGCCCGTGAGCGACCAGGTGGTGATGGGCTCCAACTCGTCGCGCATGAGGTCCCGCAACAGCGGAGCTCCGCCGGACACCCCGCCCGTCTTGGCGCTCGCGAACACGGCGGTCCACACGAGGAACGAAGTGATCTTCACGAGCATGCCGCTTACCGCCAGCCCGATGAAGCCGACGAGGAAGGCCGCCGCAGCCGCAGCCGGCTGGCCCAGCAGCACCAGCAGGCCGGCCAGCGGCATGAAGGCGTGCCCGAGCACGTAGCGCTGGATGGGAGCCTCGAGCTTCTTGCGCAGACGCCGCTTCCGAATGGCGTACACCTCGAGCATCTGCATGAGAGCGCCGCCGGCGAGCAGCAGCACCGGCACCGGCCCGAGCGACACGCGCGCGAACGCCTCGACGCTCTCGGCCACCACCGCGGCGGCCACCAGGTAGATAGCCGCGCGTACCCGCCACTGCGCTCCGCCCTTGGAGAGCGCGAACATGGAGAGGAGCTTCTGCCCGGAGCCGACGATGCCCAGCATGAACGCACCGAAGAGCCCGAGCGTGAGGTGCAGCTGCACGGGGTAGCCGAACGTAATGGCCACCGAGGCGGAGGTGCGCGCGCCGGCGAGGGTGAAGCCCGCCACTACCGTGAAGGCGAGGAACACGACGGAGAGGAGCAGCGCGTGACTGCCCGCGTCCTTGGGCCAGCGCCTCATGGCCGTGGCGAGCAGCTGCACCAGCAGCAAGAGCCACGCCAGGCTCGTGGCGAGCGCACCCCACTGAAGGTACGTGGGCGTGAAACCGGTGGCGAAGCCGTACACCACGGCGCCACTGCCGAGGACGAGCAGCGGCGTGGTGAGGTAGCCGAGGTTCGGCCATGCCAGCTTGGTAACGAACATCACGGCGGGCAGCTGCTGCAGCGTGCCCGCGAAGACCAGCCCCACGAATCCGAGCGTGAACACGTGAACGAGCGCTACGAGCGTGGGCGAGTTGATGGGGCCCACGAGAACCCGCGCGTTGAAAGTGAGCGCCACGGCGCCCGCCAGGAGCGCCAGCGCCCCGACGATGAGCGTGCCGATCGGTAGGGCGGGGGGCGCCCCGTCGGCGCCCAGACGCGGCATCATGGTGCCACCGCCGCTACCCGGACGGCTAGCGCGCGCCGCGAAGCTTGGCGGCGCCCTGTTACGAAGGATGGGAGCATGGCGCTAGGCGCCCTTAGTGATGCGCACCTTGGCGCTGCCGTCGGGCTGCTCCTCGACCTGATAATCGGCGCCCTCGTCCGCCAACTGCGGCAGGAGGTAGATGGGAACACGGTCGTTATGAATGACCAGCACCTCGCCCGGAGCCATCTGTTCGAGCTGCTCCAGGGTGCGGATCATCGGGTTGGGCGGCTCTAGGCCGCGGTTATCCAGGAATCTCTCTGACATCTCGCCTCCAAGCTTCGTACCGCCCCCCTGGGAATGCGATGACCTACGTCATGGTGCGGCGCCCGCACCTGCTGACACGCTTGTGTTCGTGGCAGAGACGCAGCAACACGGTAACGCGGCGCCCGAGGCCGTCGGGGGGGCGGCGGCGGCCGCCGAACACGAAGAGCGCCGGGAGCGGCTGCTCGGCATGCGCGTTTCGCGCATCCTGGACGCCCATGAAGACGCCCTGCAGGTGCTCATAGATGGCGGCTTCGAGCCGCTGGCCAACCCTGTGGCGCGCCTGGCGATGGCGCACACCATCAACCTCGGCCAGGCCTTCAGGATCAGAGGCCAGGCGGAGGAAGAGCAGGAGGAGCTCATCGAGCGCCTGCTCGCGCTGGGTGTGGATGGAGGTGCGGCCTAGTCATGCCTCTGCTGAAGCCCATGGAAAGGGTGCGCTACTCCGAGAGGGGGCCCGTGCCGCGCCCGCTGCACATGGGTGAAGGCATGGTGGTCATGCTCCTCTGCTTGCAGAAGGGGCAGGAACTGATCGCGCCGGAGAACGACCTCACCGAGACGGTCTTCACCGTACTCGAGGGGTCGGGCTTCATCCAGGAGAACGACGAACGCCACACCGTGACCGCCGGCGACGTCGTACACATAATGCCCGGCAGCACCAAGGCGCTCATCGCCGGGGAGGGCACGTTCACCGTGCTGGGAACCAGGCGCCTGTCCGGGAGTCCGCGTGCAGCCAAAAACTGAGCCACAGCTTAGGCCCGACGCCATGTGGGTGGACCCTGAGGCGTGCATCGAGTGCGGCATCTGCGAGGAAGTCGCGCCCGGCATACGCGAGGATCCGCTGCGAGTACCGGTCACGCCAGAGAACCTGGACGCCATGTCCGTATGCCCCACCGGTGCCATCCGGTGGCTGGAAGGAGAAGAAGACAGATGAAGCAGGTAGACGTTAGGACCATCCACCCCCGGGAGCGGCACCCGCTCCTGTTCAAGACGTTCGACGAGTTGGAAGCCGGCCAGGCGTTCGAGCTCGTGAACGATCACGACCCCAAGCCGCTCTACTACCAGTTCCAGATGGAGCGCCCCGGCACCGTCGAGTGGGAGTACCTCGAGCAGGGCCCGGATACCTGGCGCGTGCGCATAAGCAAGACCGCCTGAAGCCCCAGGTTCGCCCGCCTGCCGGGCAGGTAAGCTGAGCACGTGAGTTTCTGGCAAGTAGCCTTCTTACGCGCCGCCCTCTTCTGGCTCGTTGCCACCGGGGCCCTCGGGGTCTGGGTGAGCTTCAACCCAGGGATGGCGGCGCTCGTCAGAGCTACGCACGCCCACATGGGCGTCATCGGCTTCTTCCTGGCCATGGTCATGGGCGTGGCCTTCTGGATGCTGCCGAGGCCCGGGGGCATCCGCCAGAAAGGCCTGGAATCCGTAACGTTCCTGCTACTGCAGGCAGGGCTCGTGCTGCGCGTCGTCGGCGAACCGTGGTGGCGCTCCGGCGGCGGCCAGCTCCCCCTGGAACTCTTCCGGGCCAGCGGCATACTGCTTCTCATGGCCATGCTCACCTTCGCCTACGCGATGAGTAAACGCGTGGTGAGCATAAAGGTCATCCAGGAGAGGGGCCTGGGTCGGCGCCGACCAGTGACGCGGCCCAAGCGCCCCGACGAACTGGCCGCCGAGGCCGCCCGAGAGGGTGCGGCTAACGGAGCGAGCGAGAGCGGTTCGACCGAGCAGCAGTAAGGCCGAACGCGGCCACTGTCTCGACTACTCGGCCACCTCCACCAGCCTGGTGCCCGCCATCTTGTCGCCCCAGCGCCTGCCATCGCTCGACGTGAGCGCAAGGTACACCTCGTAGAGACCGATCACCAACGCGATGGGCGCGATGACGAGCGACAAGAGGCCGATGGGCAGCATGGAGATCGCCAGAGGCCAGTTACGCTTGATCGAGGTCATGAAGTCCATCTTGCCCCCGTCGTCGCGTTGCACGGTGAGCTTCATCATCCGCTTGCCAAGGGAGCGGCCCCGCATGAACTCGAAGTCGAAGCCGTCGCGCAGCAGGAGGTAGGCGGCACCGACCAGAGCGCCGAAACCGGCGGAGACGGGTGCGAGGATGGCGTACAGGATCATGGCCACCACCCAGTCGATGATGTAGGCCAGCACGCGCTTGCCCACGTCGGGCTTAGCGGACACCGTTGCGGTGGGAGCAGCGTCCGCCGCTGCTGGGTGAACGCCAGAAGGGGCGCCCTCCGATGTGGGCACAGGCGTGGCGGCCGCACCCTCGTCTATGGGTGGAAGTGGGGCACCGGCGTCGTTGTCCGTCATGTTGCCGCTCCTTTCGGGCACCTGAGGGGCACCGCTGCTGCGAGTGTCCCGCGTTCCGACCAGTATAGATGCTGTCAAGCGGGGCGTCCGGGCCGTGTGGGGGTGCTCGCCCGTGCGCTTCAGACCCTCCTGGCGGCGTGGCGCCCAGCCAGGTCCTTCGCCACCTGACCGCGGGGGCGTGCATGGCATAAGGTTGTTGGCAGGACGCCCCGGGAGGGCGCATAAGCACATGCCTCGAACACACAGTTTCTACGTGGTGCCAACCGGACCCGGCGTCGGGCTTACCTCCGTGTGCCTGGGGCTGGTGCACGCCCTGGAGCGCGAGGGGCTCACCGTCGGCTTCTACAAGCCCATCCGCCAGCCTGGGGACGACGCCGGCCCGGAGCGTTCGACCGAGTTCGTGCGGCGCTCCACCAACATCAAGCCTGCGGACCCGCTCGCGTTCGGGGCGGCCGAAGCACTGCTCGCCGCGGGCAAGCGCTCCGAACTGCTCCAGCAACTAGTGGGCAGCCACAACCTCTCCGCCGCCGGCGCCGACGTGGTGATCGTGGAGGGGCTCGCGGCAACCGGCGATCACCCTGCTCTGGACGACCTGAACGCCGACATCGCCCGCGCCATAGACGCCCACGTGATCCTCGTGGCCACGCCGCAGCCCTCGCTGGCCGCGCTCGAGGACCGCCTGGACATGACCGCCCAGCTCTTCGGCGGGACGAGTGCCGAGAAGCTGATAGGCGTGGTCGTGAACCAACTGAACGCGCCCGTGTACGACGTGCTGGGCACCACCCGCACCGAGCTCAAGATGCCGGACGAGACGCTCACTGCCGACGACTTGCGGGCCCGCCTGCGAATCTTTCGCAACCCGGACTTCGGTCTTCTCGGGGCCGTTCCGTGGGAGCAGGCCATGGTGTCGCCGCGCACTCTGGACGTGGCGCAGCACCTGGGCGCCTCCGTCATCCACGAGGGCGAGCTGGCCACCAGGCGAGTGGTGGACGTGTCGCTGGTGGCGCGCAACGTAGCGCACATGACCCACCGCCTGCGGCCCGACGCGCTCATCATCACGCCCAGCGACCGCGACGACATCATCATCGCGGCCGGCATGGCGGCGCTCAACGGCGTGCCGCTGGCGGGCCTCGTGCTCACCGGCTCCGTGGCGCCTACGCAGGAGGTGCTGAAGCTCTGCGCCAAGGCGTTCGCCACGGGGCTGCCGGTGCTGCAGGTGGGCACCGATTCCTACGTGACCGCGGCACGCGCCGCCGCCATGCCCCTGGAGGTGCCCCTCGACGACGTGGAGCGCATGGAACGCGGCATGGAGGCCGTGGCCGAGCACCTCGACGTGGAGCCGCTCCTCGAGCTGCTGGGCAGCGAGCGGGAGCTGCGCCTGTCGCCACCGGCGTTCCTCTACCGCCTCGTGGAGCTGGCGCGGGAGGCCGGCAAGCGCATCGTGCTGCCCGAGGGCGACGAGCCGCGCACCGTGAAGGCCGCCATCACCTGCGCGGAGCGGGGCATCGCCACCTGCGTGCTGCTGGGCGACGCTGCCGACATAACGAGAGTGGCCGAGTCGCAGGGCCTGGTGCTGGGCGAGGGCATCGAGATAGTGGAGCCCACGGACGAGCTGCGGGAGCGCTACGTGGCCGGCATGGTGGAGCTGCGCAGCCATAAGGGACTCACGGACGACGGCGCCCGTAACCAGCTCCGCGACAACGTGGTGCTGGCGACCATGATGGTGGCGCTGGGCGAGGTGGACGGGCTGGTGTCCGGCGCCGTTCACACCACTGCCAGCACGGTCAGGCCCGCGCTGCAGCTCATCAAGACGCACGAGCACGCGCGGCTGGTGAGCTCGGTGTTCTTCATGTGCCTGCCCGACCAGGTGCTGGTGTACGGCGACTGCGCCGTGAACCCGGACCCGAACGCCGAGGAGCTGGCGGACATCGCCATCCAGTCCGCGGAGTCCGCCCGCGCGTTCGGCATCACCCCGCGCGTGGCGCTCCTGTCCTACTCCACCGGCAGTTCGGGGGAGGGGGCGGACGTGGACAAGGTGCGCGAGGCCACCTTCATCGCGCGGCAGCGGCGCCCTAACCTCCAGATCGACGGTCCGCTGCAGCACGACGC
>CAZVTS010000019.1:0-34892 GCA_964630175.1 uncultured bacterium | reverse complement strand
GGCGCCACCGGCGAAACGGCCGAACTCCGGCTGCAGGTGCGCAACCTCAGCGACCAGAACGTGGCGGGCGGCAGCGTGCTCGTGCCCCTCCCGCTGGGCACCGAGGCCGTGAACGACGCCAACTGCGTGGACGCCGCGCAGGCGGGCGAGACCCTGCTGCTGGGCCACACCCTGCCCGAGGGCGCCACGTACGTGGCCGGCAGCTCCACCCTGAACGGCGCCACGCTGAGCGACCCCGCGGTGAACGGCGACACCCTCATCTGGCAGCTGCCCTGGAGCGAGGCCGGCACGGTGGCGTACGACGTGCGCCACGAAGCGGCGCTACCCGCGCTGGCGGAACCGCAGCTCACCACCGTCTACGCCGAACGCGAACACAGCCTCGTGGGCTCCCTGAGCCGCGACGACCTGGCAATGGCGCAGGGCGATCACGCGGCGACCCTGGAGGAGGCCTCCGCCGAACTGAGCGCGGCCCCCATCACCGGCGTCGCCAGCCAGATACTGCTGGCGCCCGCGCGCCTTGTGGCCGACGGCCGCAACTCGCTGCTGGTCGACGTGCTGGTGCTGAACGACGCAGGCGAACCCGTGGGCAACGGCGTGCTCAGCGTGGCCGCCAACGGCGAGCTGGCCGGCGTGGACGCCGCGCCGCTCGTGAGCGGGCACCAGGTGGTGCTCACGGACGGCCGCGCCCGCGTGGAACTGGCCCCCACCTCCACCCCGTACACCCTGGTTCTGAGCGTCCTGGCCGTGACCGAAGATGGCGACCTCCTCGTCTCCGAGCGGTTGCAGGTGCTCGGCACCCGCACGGGCCTCTACCAGGGTCAGGTGAGCGTCACCGCCAGCTTCGCCACGCCCTTCTCCGCCTCCGGTTACGCGCGCGGCTACCTGGAACTGCCGCTGGGCGACGAGGGCACCCTGCAGGCTGCCGTCGACGTTGGCGCGTCCGCCGACGGGTTCGACCTGAATCGCTCGCTGGCGCAGCGCCCGCAGGATTCAGGCCGCTTCCCCCTCACAGCTGCAGGCGAGGAGGCAGCGCCCACCCTGGCCAGCGCTGACGGCATAGGCGTGCTCTACACGGCCCCGGGCCTGAGCCTCGGCTACTACGACGGCCGCGCCGCCGTGCCGGGCGTCACGGGACTGCCGAGCCTCACTGGCGCGCACGCCACGGTGAGCCTGGCAGAGGGCTTCGAGGTGCAGGGCTACGCGGCTCTCGTGGCCAGCGGCACCCGCACCCGCGTCTTCGCTGGCGACGGCACTAGGCGCTACTCGCTGGGCGAGAGCGTGCGGCCCGGCAGCGAGAGCGTGAACGTGGTGGCGGGCAACACCGTTACGCCGCTGGTGCGCAACCGCGACTACGTGCTGGACGCCTACCTGGGCGCCATCACCCTGGTGAACCCCCTGTGGCCCTACGACTTCGACATGAACCCCGTTACCCTCCACGTGGAGTACGCGCCGGCCACCGAACCGAGAGACACGGTGCACGGCGGCTTCGGCGTGCGCTACCGCGCGAGCGGCGCTACGAGCACGCTGAGCCTGGAAGTGGGCGCGGCCTACACGGGCCACACCACCATCGGTGCCTCGCTCGCCTGGCAGGGCGGGCGCCTGGACGCCAGCGCCGCCTACCAGCTGGAGCTGGCGGACGACGCCAGCCTCTCGGGCCGCGCCGAACTCGGTTACGCACTCACCCCGCAGGACCGCCTGAGCCTCCGGCACGTGACCGCGCGCAACAACACCACCAGCCTCACCTACTCGCACCGCTTCGACTGGGCGCAGCAGAACGCCCTCACCCTGTCGGCCGGCCTGGCGCACACCTGGGAGCAGAGCCTCCTCGCCGCCATCGTGGGCGCCGACCTCCGTACGGGCGACCTCACGGTGGGCGCCACGCACACGCAGCCGTTCGACCCCGGCGCCCAGGCCAGCACCCGCGCCACCGTGGGTTACGACCTCAACCAGAACCTCACGGCCAAGGCCAGCGCCGAGATCGTGTGGGGCAACGACGTCGTAAGCGTTGTGGGCCTGGAGCAACGCCTCGGAAGCAGCGAGCTCTCCCTCAGCTACGAGCTGCCCACGGCCGCGGGCGCAGGCAACCGTGCGCGCTTCGGCGTGCGCGCGCCCTTCGACCTCACCAGGAACCTGAGCCTGGACCTGCACGCCGGCCACAGCCAGTCGTTCAACGACGGCCGCGCCGACACGTCGGGCGGCGCGGCCCTGCGCTACCGCACGGACGGCTTCGTGGCCACCCTCGGTGGCGAGGTGGCCTACAGCGGCAGCCAGTTCAAGGTGGTGC
Organism: uncultured bacterium; assembly: GCA_964630175.1. Classification (GTDB taxonomy): domain Bacteria; phylum Deinococcota; class Deinococci; order Deinococcales; family Trueperaceae; genus JAAYYF01. The sequence goes on along the minus strand of CAZVTS010000019.1, from coordinate 32,608 downwards.
TGCGCAGCGGCGCCAGCGGGCAGCTGGGTCAGGATCAGAACCTCTCCTTCGACGCCAACTACCAGGTGGTGCCCAGCCTGGAGGGCCGCTTCACCGTGGCCTACTCCCTCAAGCGCGGGCCCCTCAACCTGCTCACCTACCACCGCATGATCAACCGCCCCGGCGCGTCGCTGGTGGAGGGCGAACTGGCGCCCACCCTCAACTTCGCGAACCGCCTGCAGCTGCGGCCCGGCCTCGCCTACCGCGTGCTGCTGGACGACCCCGAAGGCAGCGCCTACCAGGGCTCGCTGTTCGCCGTTTACTACCTGCAGCCGCGGCTGGGCGAATGGAACACCACGCTCGGCCTGGGCCTCGGCGGTCACATGCTCTACATGCCCGGTCTTGACGCCATGGCCTACGGCCTCTCGGCAGAGGCCCAGGCACGCATCGTGGACGAAGTGTGGGTGGCGGTGGGCTACACGTTCGGCGGCTTCGAGGGGCTCACGCACGAATCGCGCGGTGGGCTCTACCTGAGGCTGGACCTCGTGACGGGTGGGCAGTTCTAGGCGCCCCTTAACTCACCGTTCGAACGCTGGAGCCCTGCGGGGATGGCATAGGTATCATGGGACCGGTTCATTCAGTGGATCGGTCCCTTCCGCGTAACGCTCATCCGCACACGCGCCCTAGGGCCGCAGCAACCCGAAGGCAACCGCCAGAAAGGATGATCTCATGCGTTCTTACCGTTTCGTCCTCGTTGCGATTCTCTTGGGGGCGGTGCTCGTGGCGTGTTCGCCTCACGGCGACACCACCCGGCCCAGCGTAGCCATAACGGCCCCGAGTGCCGACATCTCGGTTGGCGTCGGTGAAGAAGTAGCCATCGCCGGGACCGCGCAAGACAACAGGGCGCTCTCCCGCGTTCAGCTCAACATCGGGGGTGACGTGCGGGTGGCCGCCGGCACCACCGAGTGGACGTACGCGTGGACCCCCACCGAGGTGGGCGAGTACCTGATCAAGGCGCGCGCTTACGACGAAGCGGGGCACCAGAGCGACGACGCCACGGTCACCGTGACCGTGGTTGAGGTTCCGGTTGCCGGCGGCGTGCGCGGCGTCATCACCAGGACGGCGCCAGACCCGGTGGTCGGCGGCGACTCGGTGCCCACGCCTGAAGCGGCGCCGGTGGTGCCGGGCGACGTGTTCGTGGTGTTCAAGCAGGGCAGGCCGGAGACCAGGTTCGGTGCGAACGCCACCGGCCCCGCCACCGAGGGCGGCATAGCCTTCAACGCCAACGGCGGCTTCAGCCTGAACGGCGTGCAGTTCGAGCAGGCGCGCGCCTACCCGGCCGGCACAGGCCTCAGCCTGTACCGCACGAACGAAACGAGCCAGGCCGGCACACGCGCTCTGGTGGATCAGCTGCGCGCCTCCGGCGCCGTGGCAGAAGCGTTCCCGAACTGGATCCTCAGCGCCACCGCCGTGCCCGACGACCCCTTCTACGCTTACCAGGCGTGGCACTACGAGCAGATCAACATGCCGGACGCGTGGGACATCGAGGACGGCTCCACCGACCGGATCACCGTGGCCGTGCTGGACACCGGCTGGTTCCCTCACCCCGACATCGACTGGGGCGTGGGCGCCAACTTCGTGAACTGGAACGCGGCCACCGGCGAGCCCGCTGCTACCGAGGGCGACATCACCAACGCCCGCACCAACGACGGCAACTCGCCCCACGGCACCCACGTGGCCGGCACCATCGGGGCGCTCTCCAACAACGCCGAAGGGGCGGCCGGCATCAACTGGAACGTGGAACTGCTCCCCATCAAGGTGCTGGGCGGCACGAACGGCAGCGGCAGCCTGGCCGGCATCCTCGAGGGTGCCTGGTGGGCGCTCGGCTACGACGGCCCCGAGTACGGTGGCCACGTGAACGAGAGCCCGGCCCGGGTCATCAACATGAGCTTGGGCGGCGCGCTCTTCGAGACGTGCCCCGCCAGCATCGACGCCTTCTACGCCTACTTCGCGAGCCTCGGCATGATCACGGTGACGTCGGCCGGCAACGAGGGCTCGCCGAGCGACATCAACTTCCCCGCCAGCTGCCCCAGCGTCATAACCGTGGGCGCCACCGGTCCCACCGGCGCGCGGGCTTACTACTCGAACTACGGCGCGTTCGTGGACGTGATGGCGCCCGGTGGCGACTTCGATTACGACCACCCCCTCACCGACGCCTTCCCGGCCGGGGTGCTCAGCACCGTCTACGATGAGAACGGCCCAGGCTTCAGCTTCATGCAGGGCACCAGCATGGCCGCACCGCACGTGACCGGCGTGGTCTCGCTGCTGCTGGCACAGGATCCGACCCTGGGCACCGAGCAGGTCCGCGAGATCCTGCATAACGCTTCCTACCCGCTCACCTACGGGGAATGCAACGTGCCCTCCATGGGCTTCGACGGTCAGAACGTGTGCGGCGCCGGCCTCCTGGACGCGGCGGCTGCGTTGAGCGGAGCCACCGTCACCACGCCCACCGCCTACGCTTACGCCGTGGCGTACGAGGGTGAGGACGCGCCGGAGCTCGGCATCGGCAACCTCTCCAGCCTCGAGCTGATCGCGGCCAACAAGGCCGTCGGCACCCCGCTGGTTAACGGCGACTACTCCTACGAGTTCGACGCGCTCGCTCCCGGCAAGTACCTGATAGTCGGGCTAGAACTGCGCGACGCGGCGACGGGCGTTTCCAACGCGGACCGCGTGGGCTTCGTGGAAGAGGTCGAGGTAGTGGCCGGCGGCGCCGAAGTGGTGGACGTGGTGGTGACCCCCATCTACGCCACGCTCAGGTGAGCGCCTGAGGACGTGATCCGGGGAGCCCCTACCGTGGGTCCCTCAGAACCGCACTGCGAGAACCGCGCGGCACCCCCTTCAGTGGGGTGCCGCGCGGTTGTTCATCCGGTAGTGAGAGCTGAAGGGCCGGGCCGCTAGCCTTCCGGCAGGAACGCGGCGCTGGAGTACACCGCCACGAACGGTGGGTTGGCGATGCTGTGGCCCGAGTACCGCAGGGGCGTGGAGCCGTTGTTCGCCAGCATCTCCCCGCCGGCCGCGATCAGCACCGCCTGCGCCGCCGCGGTGTCCCACCACTTGGTAGGCCCGAGCCGAGGATAGTAGTGAGCGGTGCCGTCGGCCACCAGGCAGCTCTTGATGGCGCTGCCGCGCGGGATCGTTTCAACCTTGCCGAACTCCTGGGCCAGCGCCTCGATGAACTCGACCGTGGGAGCGTTCGAGTGGGAGCGGCTCACCATCACGCGTACGCCTGAGGCGTCGGGCGCGCGGCTATGGACCGGATGAGCGCCGCCCTCCTGGTCGTAGCGCCAGGCGGAGGCTTGCGCGTGCCGGCTCTTGGTTGTGCCCACGTACGTGAGGCCCGTTACCGGCGCGTGAACCACCCCGAGGATGGGGAAACCGTTCTCCACCAGAGCTATGTTTACGGAGAACTCGCCGTTGCGCTTCACGAACTCCTTGGTGCCGTCCAGGGGGTCCACGAGCCAGAAGAGGCTCCACTCCTTGCGCTCGTCGTACGGGGGCAGGTGACCCTCCTCGGCGATGACGGGAACCGTGGGCAACAGCTTCTTGAGCCCGGCCACGATGTGCGCCTGAGAGGCGAGGTCGGCGGTGGTGACAGGGGAGGTGTCGGCCTTCGAGGTGACCTCGAACTCGGTGGCGTAGATCTCGAGGATCTTCAGTCCCGCCTCGTGCGCCAGGCTAACCGCGCCTTCGCGAAGAACGTTCATGTCCAGCAGGGCATCCATCGCCACACCCAAGGGTATCCCGTGACGGCCCCCAGGGTGAGGGGTGTATGTGGGTCTTGACCCTCACGTAACGTGAGGCACTAGCCTTGATGGCGAAGGAGGAGCACCGTGACTGCCCCGATGGCCGACGACCAGGTGGAGGCGCCGGAACCGCCGCTGCCCATAGGCGAGGTAGCCAACCTCGTAGGCGTCAGCGTGCGCACGCTGCATCATTACGACGAGATCGGCCTGCTCTCCCCGCAGGGGCGCAGCGCAGCGGGCTACCGGCTCTACGGCCGCCACGAACTCGAGCGGCTACAGCAGATCCTCGCGTACCGCGAGCTCGGTTTCGACCTGGGCGCCATAACGCAGCTTCTTCACAACGCTGCGGTGGACCCAACGGAGCACCTGCGTAGGCAGGAGGCACTCCTGAACGCACGCCTGGAGCGACTGCTTGCCATGCGCCGGCAAGTGCGCAGGCAGATGGAGGCAAGGAAGATGGGAATCAACTTGACGCCCAAGGAGCTCTTCGACCTGTTCGGAGACGAGGACCCCACCCAGTACGCGGAGGAGGCGGAGCAGCGGTGGGGTGGTACGGACGCCTACGAGCAGAGCCGGAAGCGGGTCGGCGCCTACTCGAAGGAGGACTGGCTACGAGTGCAGGCAGAAAGCGTTGCGGTGGAGCGCCGCCTGGTCGAGCTGCTGCAGGCCGGAGTTCCCGCCCAGGACGAGCGTGCGAAGGCGGCAGCTGAGGCCCACCGGCAACACATCAGCAACGCCTATTACGACTGCACTTACGAGATCCACCTGGGGCTGGCCGACATGTACGAGGCCGACCCGCGCTTCACGAAGTACTACGAGGACAGAGCCACGGGTCTGGCCGCTTACCTGGCGAGCGCCATCCGAGCCAACGCGGCAGAGCGGTAGCGTCCGCACCGAGGCTCGCCGCCTCGCTGGCCGGGGCGGCGCCAGGCTTCGGCCGGCCTACAGCAGGCTCAGCAGGTACTTGCCGTAGGCGTTACCCCGCATGGGCTCGGCCAGGGCCGTGAGTTGCGCGGCGTCTATCCACCCCTGCTGGTAGGCGATCTCCTCGGGGCACGCGATCTTGAGGCCCTGGCGGGCCTCGAGCGTCTCCACGAAGTTGGAGGCCTGCAGGAAGCTGTCGTGCGTGCCGGTGTCCAGCCACGCCATGCCGCGGCCCAGCAGTTCTACGTCCAGCCTGCCCTCCTCGAGGTAGACCCGGTTCAGGTCGGTGATCTCGAGTTCGCCGCGGGGAGAGGGCTGCAGCGCGGCCGCCTTGCTGCTCACGTCGGAGGGGTAGAAGTAGAGGCCGGTGACCGCGTAGTTGCTCTTCGGCCGGGCCGGTTTCTCCTCGATGTCCGTGGCGCGGCCGGCCTCGTCGAACGCCACCACCCCGTAGCGCTCCGGGTCCGTGACCCGGAAGCCGAACACGGTGGCGGTGGCGGGACGCTCCATGGCGGCGCGCAAGCGGCCGGTGAGCCCGTACCCGTGGAAGATGTTGTCGCCCAGCACCAGCGCCGCGGGACCGCCGGCCAAGAACCGCTCGCCTATGAGGAACGCCTGGGCTATGCCCGCGGGCTCCGGCTGCTCCGCGTAATCGAAGCGCATGCCCCAGCCAGCGCCGTCGCCGAGCAATTGCCGGAAGGCGGGTAGGTCCCGCGGGGTGGAGATGATGAGCGCCTCGCGGATGCCGGCCAGCATGAGCACGGAGAGCGGGTAGTAGATCATGGGCTTGTCGTATATGGGCAGTAGCTGCTTGCTCACCGCCAGCGTGGCCGGGTAGAGCCGGGTGCCCATGCCGCCGGCGAGGATGATGCCCTTGCGGCTCGGCCCGCTGCTTTGCACGCCCCCTGCGCCGCTCACGCCTGCGGCTCCGCGGTCGGGCTGGCGCCGAGGCGGCCCAGGTCGTAGCGGCTGCTCCTGATGCCCTCCACCCAGGCCTGGTTGGCCAGGTACCAGGCCACCGTGCTCCGCAGCCCGGTCTCGAACGGCACCTGCCGGGCCCAGCCCAGCTCGCGCTCCGCCTTGCTCGAGTCCACCGCGTAGCGCTGGTCGTGGCCGGGGCGGTCCGGCACGAACGTGACGAGGTCGCGGTAATCGCTGCTACCCGGCGCCAGCTCGTTGAGAACCGCCAGCAGTTGGTTCAGCACGCTCTTGTTGGTGAGCTCCGTGGCGCCCCCCATCAGGTACGTCTGGCCCGGTTCGCCCCTCTCCATCACGGCCACCAGCCCCCGTGCGTGATCGTCCACGTGCAGCCAGTCGCGCACGTTGCTGCCGTCGCCGTAGAGCGGCACGGGTTCGCCCGCCAGTGCACGCGAGAGCGCGAGGGGCAGGAGCTTCTCGGGGAACTGGAACGGGCCGTAGTTGTTCGAGGCGTGGGTGGTGATGGTGGGCAGGCCGTAGGTGGCGAAGTAGGCGCTGGCGAAATGGTCGGCGCCCGCCTTCGAGGCGCTGTAGGGCGAGCGCGGGTCGTACGGCGTGTTCTCCGTGAAGATGCCGGTGGCGCCGAGGCTGCCGTACACCTCGTCCGTACTCACGTTCACCAGCCGGAACGCTGCCTTCTCGGCGGGCGCCAGGCCCAACCAGTAACGCCGGCTGGCCTCGAGCAGCCGCAGGGTGCCCACGGTGTTGCTGAGCGCGAACTGCTCCGGCCCGTCTATCGAGCGGTCCACGTGCGTCTCCGCCGCCAGGTGGAACACGCCGTGCGGGCGCTCGGCCTCGAACAGGTTCTCGAGGGCGCCCTGCTCGTTCACGTCGAGGTGCTCGAAGCGGTGCAGGGGGCTCTCCGCTACCGCGGCGAGGCGCGCCAGGTCGCCCGCGTAGCTGAGGGCGTCCACGGTGACCACCCGCGCCCCGAGTTCCAGCACCAGGTGCCGCACGAGCGCGGAGCCGATGAACCCGGCGCCGCCGGTGATCACGTAAGTGCGCTTCATGAGTGGGGCCGTAGTGCAGGACAGGCGAGGTGGAGCAGTAGCGGCGTGAACATCGGGGCCAGCATACCGAGCCAGCACGGGGCTGCGTCCGCGCGCCGCCGTGGGTGTGTCGGCATGACCGGTATCAGGGGTACGTGAAGTCGTGCTCCGCGTCGGCCAGTGAGGGGAGCGCGGCGTCCTTCTCGGACACCAGCGGCTGCAGGCTGCCGCCAGCGCCCCCTTCCGACCAGTCGATGGCCAGGGTGGGGTCGTCCCAGCGCACGCCGCGCTCGGAAGCGCGGTCGTACGGCGCGTTCACCTTGTAGAGCACGTCCGCCACATCCGACAGCACCAGGAAGCCGTGAGCGAACCCGGGCGGCACCCAGAGCTGATGCTGCGCATCGTCATCCAGCAGCGCCGTTACGTGCTCACCGTAAGTGGGCGAGCCGCGCCGCAGGTCCACCGCCACGTCCAGGATGCGCCCGCGTATGACGCCCACCAGCTTGCCCTGAGCGAACGGGGTGAGCTGATAGTGCAGGCCGCGCAGCGTGCCCGCCTTCGAACGCGAATGGTTGTCCTGCGCCCACGCCGTAGGCAGTCCCGGCAGGTCGGCGCGCCACCGCTCCGTGAAGAAGCCGCGGGCGTCGCGGTGCACCCGGGGCACCAGCAGTTTCACGTCCGGGATGGCTTGAGGAACGAGTTCCATGCCCTTACGCTCCCTGCGCCTCGGCCCAGCGCCGCCGCAGTTCCTGCCACCGCTCCGTGTTGAGCGACACGTCGGCCGGCAGTTCCACGCTGGCGGACAGGCGCGACGCTGGTGTGACGTCCGGCGCGCGGCGGCGGGCCAGTTCGTACACGCTCTTGCGCTCCGTGGCCACGTGCAGCGTGCCGTAAGGCACCTCACCGCGGTCATGCCGGAACACCGCTTCGGCCACCATGGGGGCTATCACGTCCACGTAGTCCTGCGAGGTGAACAGGTCGTCGAAGGCGTTCCGGTAGGGCCACTCGCGCGGCCTGAAGCTCGTGCGCAGCACGAGCGCGCCGGCGTAGGCCCGCGCGGCCTCCTCGGCCACCAGCTTCGTGAGCGCGTAGTAGTTGCGCACCGGCCCGGGAGTGTCGTCCTCGTGGTAGCCGGGCACGCGCCCGGCGCTGGCCTCCTGATCGCCATAGAACACGTAGTCGGTGGAGATGAGCACGAAGCGCGCCTGCACCTCCCGAGCGGCCGCCAACAGGTTGCGGGTGCCCGCCACGTTGGCGGTCCAGCACGCCTGGCGGTGCTGCTCCGCACCCGCCACGTCCGTGAACGCGGCAGCGTGAACGATGAGGCGCGGCCGCACCGCGTTCACGTAGGAGGTCACACCGGCCCGGTGCGTGACGTCGAGCTCGGCTCGCGTGGGCGCCAGCAGTTGGCCAACACCCAACAGGGGCAGCTCGACCTGGAGCTCGCGCCCCAGACGGCCCGTGCCTCCGGTGAGCAGTACGGGTCCGGCGGCCACCGCCGAGCCGGCGTTCTCCACCATGACCGCGCCCGTCAGCGTGGCTCGGTCGGGCTGCCGTCGCCGGCGCCCGAGCCGAAGTCCACGGCCGGCCACTCGCCGGTCCTCTTGAGGCTGCCGCTGGTGCGGTCGATGTCGTACTGGCGGCCGTTGAGGCCGAGCTTCTCCAGGGGCGGCTCCGGCTCACGAACGGCTGCCCTGAGGAACACCACCAGCGTGGCGAGCAGCCCCGCTACGACGGCGGCGGCCAGCGTGATGGTGAGGCGGTTACGCGGCTTGGGTTCCAGTGCCGGCACGGCTTCCACCACGACCTTGGCAGCGTTGCCGATGAAGCCCTGCTGGAGCCGGACCAGCGGCGCGAGGCGCGCCACGCTGTCGTAGGCGGTCCGCGCCTGGTTGAGCAGCTGCTCGAGCCGGTCGGCCGTCTGGTTCACGGCCGCCAACTGCGCGCGGAGCTCGCTGATCCGCTGTTCAGCTTCGACGCGCCTACGACCGAGGAGCTCCTGTTCAGCGACGTAGCCGGCCAAGTCGCTCGTCAAGGTTTCCAGCTGCGTGCGCGACACCAGCAGCATGAGGTCGGCGCCGCCGTCCGTGACGCTGGCGGGCAGTTGCGACAGCGAGCGCTCGAGCTGGGCGGCTGTTGCGCTGTCGAGCGCTCCGGACGTGACCATGGCGTTCAGCTGCGCCCCGAGCGACTGGCGGCTCGCGCCCGTGCGGGAATCGAGCACGGCCTGCAGCATGTCGCGCCGCGCGCCTGTGGTGACGATGAGGTTATCGAGCTCAGCCGTGCGGAGCAGGGCGTCCCTCTGCAACTGCTGCTGGACGTTCAGAAGCGAGGTGAGGACCGCCCGGTCGTCATGCTCCGCGAACTCGGTCCAGGTCTGGCTGGCGGCCTGCAGGTCCGCTTCGCGCAGCCCCACTTCCCGGTTGGAGGCCTCGGCGTTGCTGTTGACGGTCTCTTCCATGGTGACGACCGCCGCGGCGGCCGCGGCTGCGGCCCAGCGGTTGGCCACTTGCGCCGCCTCGGCAGCGGAGGGCGCCGAGGCCGTGTGGGTGACCGTGAGCTGACCCTGCGCCTGCGCCGCGGTGTCTATGGGAGTGAGGTCCAGGCGGCTGACCCCCGCGCGCAGAGCCTCGATGTCGGTGACGGTCACGCCCAGGGCCTCGGCGAGTACCTCGGGCCGGTTCGCGAGGGCGCGGTAGCTGTTCATGCCGATGCCCGCAGGCGGTAGGAGCCAGGCCGTCTCCTCGTCCGCGGCGCTGGTGGCCGGTACGTTCACCTGCACGGTGGCTGTGGAGACGTACACGTCCGGCTTGGCGGAGAGGTAGATGAAGGCGGCGGCGCCCGCCACCAGCGCAGCCAGCAGGATGGCTACGAGGCCGGAGCGGAAGATGAGATAGAGCTCGCGCAGCGAGATCTCGTCACGAGGTTCGTACAACGGGGGCCTCCACGGCGTAACAGGATACGTGATTAGCCGACGGTGTCACTGTGAGAAGACCGCGCCTCACGGCTCCCCGTTCAGCCGCAGCCGCTGCCGCTGGCGGGCGACGCCTAACGGCCGCTCCTGCGCAGCATGCCGTCGGCCTCGAACCGCTCCAGCCACGGCTTCAGCTTGCCCAGTTCGAGGCCGAGCGTGGCGGCGGCCTCCTCGAGCGTGGGGCCGCTGCCCAGGGTCTGGAGGATGCGCTGGCCCTCCCGGCCGAACTCGGCTCGGAACTGCATGCTCAGTTCCATCATGGTGTCCAGCGCGTCGCGTCCCCTGAGCGTGAGGCTGTAGCGCTGGTCCTCCCAGCCTGGCGGCTCCGCGGGCAGTGCCAGTTCGGGAGCATGCGAGGTGGCCTCCTCAGCCAGCGCGTAGCGGCGCTGGGGTCCCTGGGTGTCGCCGGGTACCAGAAGGAACGGCTGGCCCGCCTTCCAGTAGCGGTAGCCGGTGGCCGTGACCTCCAGGCCGCTGAAGCTGGCGCTGGCAGGCGCGGACTGCTCGATGGCGAACGCGGTTATGGGCATCATCACGGCGGCGTCGAGCGCCTCGAGTTCGATGGTGCCCTTGGCCTTCGACTGTTCGGAGCGCTGCAGGGCCCGGAGCGCTTCGGCGTGGCTGTTGAGCCTGCCACCGGCCTCGTGCACGGCGGCCCTGATGGTGCCGTTCACCAGGAGCGCGATGGCCGGCCCGGCAGGCTCGTGATACGAGATGGCGCCGCCGAAGGAGGCCGCCGCGAGCTTGTCCAGCAGGCGACCCAGGTGCACCGCACCCGGCCGCAGCCGTTCCGGTGGAGTGAGGCGGGGCAGCGCCCGCAGTATGGGCGAGGCGCTCGCCGGGTTCCTGGCCGGCAGCCGCGGCAGGTCCGTGGCCTCGTGCGGGTAGAGATGGAAACCCTGCTGGACGGCGCTCAGGTCGTCGTAGGCGCCCAGCTTGAAGGTAGCCTCCACCTGCCCTTTCGCCAGGAGCAGGAGCATGGTGCCGGCCCCGTCGGTCAGGGCTATGGTGCCCGTGAAGCGCAGGTTGCGGAGGCCATCCAGGAGCGCCTCGGCGCTCATGTCGCCGGTGCTGCCGAGCAGCGCGTGCCCGGCGCTGCCCCTCTTGGTGGCGGTCTGGCCGATCGCCTTGTCGCTGGTCACCTGCGTGGTCATGGCCCTTCGCCTCCTGGGTTCGGGTAGCCGGCGGCGACGATGCGCTGCAGCAGCTGACGGTCGGCGTCGAACGTGAGCTGTGTGAGCGCGGAGGTGGGGGGCAGGAAGCGCGCCTCGCGGAACAGGTCCTCCGTCAGGTGCGGCGTGGCGTCCTCAGCGCAGCAGGCGAACCAGGTTATGCGGCGCGGTACGCCCTTGGCGTTGCGGTACGCGGTGATCCAGGAGCGCTGGGGTTCCGGGCAGTGCACCGTCATGCCGGCCTCCTCGCTCACCTCGCGCAGCGCGGCCTCGAGCAGCGTCTCGGAGCCTTCCACGTGCCCCTTGGGGAACACCCAGTCGCCGTTCCTGTGATGGAGGAGGAGCACCCGGCCCTCGCCATCGAACACCACTCCGCCGGCACCAGGCACCCCCCGTGGGTCGGCAGCGGTGCTGGTTGAGGCTGCAGCAGGTACGGCGGAACGGTCATCTGCCGGTTGCATCGTGGCGCAATGGTACCACTGGCGCCCGCGCCGGCCGTCAGCGTTGCGCCGAGAGACCGCCACCCTGGAGGAACTCCATCACCCCGTCGGCCAGCGCCTGCGCGAGGGTCTGCTGGTAGGAGTTGGAGGACAGTTTGCGGCCCTCCTCCGGGTTGCTCACGAAGCCGAGCTCGACGAGGATGGCCGGGATGCGAGCGTTGCGGATGACGTAGAACAGGTTCTGACGCACGCCCCGGTCGATGGCGCCGGTGGACGCCACCAGGTTGCGCTGCACCGTTTCGGCCAGCGTGAGGCTGTAGTTGAGCTGCGCCTCGCGCAGGATGTCCGCCGCCAGGCTGCTGGCGGCCTGCCGCGCCTGCTCCGTGAGGACCTGCCCTTCGGAACCGCCACCGTTCTCCTGGATGGCGCGCTCGAGCAGGTTCGGGTTGAGCGGCTCGCCGAACACCCAGGTCTCGATGCCGGAAGGGCCGGGTTTGTCCGTGGCGTTCACGTGGATGGAGATGAACAGGTTCCTGTCCGAGCTTGAGAAGAGCGAGCGCTCCTGCAGGCTGAGGAACGTGTCGTCGCCGCGCGTAAGGATGACCTCGATGCCTTCGCTCTCGAGCAGAGCCTTGAGCTTCAGCGCGATGGACAGCACGACCACTTTCTCGGTGGCGTGACTGGAGCTGGCGCCGGGATCGTGACCGCCGTGACCGGCGTCGATGACGATGATGCGGCGCTGTTCGGGCACGGTGGTGAGCGCCACCGGCGTGGGTGCGGGAGGCGTTTCCGGCTGCGCCAGCGCGGTAACGGCTGCACCGTTGAGGCTGGGCGCGAGGTCCACGTACACGGTGCGGGTTTCGCCCTTGTCGACTTCGCCGAGGCGGAAACCGCTGCCGGCGGCCGTGAGGTCGAACTCGGTCCTGAGCACGAGGCTGACGAAGCCGCCGCCGTCGACCATCGTGACGCTGGCGACGTTGCCGTCGGCCACTTGCAGGATGACGTCCTGGGCGCGTGCGCCGGGGAAAGTGATGAGCAGGGTGCGGTCGTCCGCGGCCACGTCGTAACTGGCGTCGGCCGGTATGTCCACCGCCACCCGTGAGATCCCGTCCGTCTTACCCGTGCGAGGGTTGGGCAGGGCGTAGCCGAGGCGTTCGGCCGTGTCCACGGTCACTACGCGGCGCTCGGCGTTCCAGCCGGCTTCTCCCTCGAAGGCCTTCACGAGCGGTGCGATGGCCACGTACGAGACGCCGTCCACCAGGATGACCTTCGGACTGGCGAGGGTGCTGGCGCCGCCAACGGCCGGGTTCACCGTTACCACGCCCTCACGCTTGACGAGGCCGTCGGCCACGTCCGAGGTGGCGATGAACCGCGCCGTCCGCACGCCGTCCGTGAAGGCGAGCACCTTCTCGCTCTCCAGGTAGTTGAGGGAAAGACCCATGGCCTGCGCCAGGTCTACCGCCCTGGCGTACGCGTTGGAACTGTCGCCGTGGGAGGTGAAGTAGTAGGGCCCCGCGGTGTCGAGGAGAACACCGTCAACGGCCAGGTAATTGAGGCGTTGCTGCGCGCCCGCGCAGGCGAACAGGAGCAGAAGCAGGAGGGGGAGGGCCAGGCGCTTCACGTAGACCGAAGTGTAACACCGAGATGTTGGACCAATACATGAGAGAATTCGCTTGCAGCGGCCCTTTGGGCCGTTCATTAAGCCTTAGTGGCCGTGTGTGGTCCTACCAGTCTCTTCGCCGTCTTCGAGCTCACGTAGCCGCCGCTGCACCGCGTCCTCGGCCGTGAGGTTGGCTGCGCCCTTCTCGAGGTGCGAGTAGAGCGACTCCACATCGGACCTGAGGCGCGTGATCAGCTCGCCGGACTCCTGGAAGTGGTGCGCCACGTCGCCCTGGAACCTGTCGAGCACCCCGTGCATGCGCCGCAGCCGCACCTCGTGGGGCCGCTGGCGGGCCAACCACCACACCACGCCCGCGCCCACCGCGGCGCCTACGATGAACGAGAGCGAAAGCCAGGCCCACAGCGTCACGCTTGGAGTCTAGCCTGTGAGGCGAAGCGTGCTGTGGTGCACTACACTCTGGCTGTGTCTCATGAGCGCGGACCAGGCAGTGAGGGCCTCACGGGTGTTTACCTGAGGCCGCTCGAGGACGAGGCGGTGCCCGCCAGGCACTCGGCCGGAGCCCGCACCCGCGCCCGGCAACTGCAGGCGTTCCTGCGGCCGCTGCAGCTGGAGGCCGCGCCCGTGCTGGAGCCCGAGGGTGTCATGACGCTCATCGTGGCCGGCTCGGGCGACTGGCGGCGGCTCTGCAACTACCCGTACGGCCTTCCGTTCACGCGGAACGGAGCCGGCGGAGCGAGCGTGGCCATCATGGCGGCCGCGGACTACCAGCCTCGCTTCGTGCGCCGCTTCGACGAGATGCTGCTGGAGGCCGGCCGCGCCGGCGTCAGCGCCCCCGCGCATATCGGCGAGTTCGTGGACCTGATGGTGGGGCACGAGTGGGGCCACGCGGTGGCCAACCTTTCGGGTCTGCGAACACGGGTGCGCTGGTTGGACGAACTGGTGGCCAGTTACCTGTTCGTGGCGGCCCTGCACGCCACCGGGCAGGCCCACATGCTGGAGCGGCTGGCGGCCTGGACCGAGCTGCAGGTGGCCGGCACGACCGACTACCGCAGCGACCTCGCGGACTTCGAGTACCCGCGCTCGCGCGCCGGGTGGAACAAGCTGCTCTGGTACCAGGGCGTGTTCACGGAGCGGGCGCTCGAACTGGTTCCGCAGCGCGGTTGGTCGTTCCCCCTCGAGCTGCGCAGCGCACTGCCGGTGGCGCACCGCGGTGAACTCGCCCGCAGCCTGGTGGCCGTGGAGCCGAGCTTCAAGCCGTGGTTCGCGGTGTTCGGCACGCCCAGGGAGTGACCTGGGTGCGGGGCCTCCCTGACCTCGTGCGCTAGGTCCGGGCGGGCAACTGGGACGCGTCCTGCTTCAGTTGAGCCAGCACGGCCCGCAGGCTCGGCCTGACGTCGGCCGACGCCTGCCCGACCAGCGTCTCCGCCTGTTCCAGAGCCCGCCGCCAGACCTCCGGCAGCTCCAGACTGAAAGCCGCTTGTGCGTAGGCCAGGGCGCCCTCCGCCAGTATGTCCGGGGGCACGGGTAGCCGCAGCAGCGCCTCGAAGAGGCGGCTGCTGGCGCTCGCCTCGCGCCGGACGGTGGCGAGGTCGGCGGCTGCCAGGTAGTGGGCGTAGGCCGCGTCGGGGGAGCCCCCCAGTTCGAACTGTGCGGCCGTGAGCTCGGAGAACGCCAGCGGCGCGTACTGCTCCAGCCAGCTGGCGATGCGCAGGTGAAGGAGGGGGCGCTCCGCGAACGGGATCATGGTGAGCGCAGCGTTGCGCACCAGTTCACTCTGGAAGCGGTACTCCACCTCGTTCGGTATGGCCGAGCTGCTCTGGGCCACGATCAGGTTCTCCCGCGCCAGGGCGCGGATGTCGGCCTCGACGTTGGCCCCACCGAGCTCGCGCAGCAGACCCTCCCACGTGACCTCGCCCACCAGGGCCGCGTGCGCCAGCAGGCGCTTCGGCCCCGCGTCGAGCAGGTCGATGCGGGCCTGCAGGAGAGAGGCGAGGGAGCCGGAGAACGTGTCCTCCTGGGTGATCGAGAGCGCCCGGGCGAGCTCGAGGATGTGCGCGGGCACGCCGCCCACCTGTTCCACCAGCGCCTCCGCCGACACTGGCGCGGCGGGCAGGTTGAACTCCGCCAGGAGCTGCATGCTCTCGGCGTGCGTGAGCGGAGGGAGCTCCAGAGAGGCGAGCGGCGCCTCGTGAGCAGCGGCCTGGCTGCCCTGGGCAGAAGCCGAGCCGTCGCCACCGTCCTCCGCGGCGGTCGCAGGCTCGAGGCGGCTCCGCGAGGTGCGCACCACGAGGGCCTTGGCGTCGCCGGTCGTCATCAGCGTCAGGAACTCCAGCAGCACGGGGTCTCGGGGCTCGTTCTCAACGAGCAGCACGAGCGCCTCCGGTCCAGCCGCGCGGCCGGGCAGGGCCGCCATGAGCTGCGCCCAGGCCACCGCCGTGCGGTCTACCGCCCTGCGCTCCAGGCGCGTCCACGACTTCGGCGGGGCGAGGTCCAGGCTCGTGAGGATGAGCCGGTGCCAGCGGACCTGTTCCGGCAACAGCTCGTCCAGCGCGTGCTGCACCCGCCGCTGCGCCGAGCGCTCCTCCGCGCCGAGCCGCACGCCGAACACCTGGCGCCCGAGCGGACTCCAGGTGAACTCCTCGTTCGGCCGCGCCTTGAGCCAGTAGACGGCGGCCCGCCCTGAGGCCCTGCTCGCGAACTCCTTGAGGAGGCGCGTCTTGCCGCTGCCGGCCTCGCCGTGAACCCACAGCTCGTGCGCGGCGCTGCGCTGCACCACGTGATCCAGCGCCTCTTCGAGCGCCCGCAGTTCGGAGCTGCGCCCCACGAAGCCCAGGTGGGCGTACGGGTCCGTCTGCCGGTTGCCCGCCATGGTCACGAGCTTCTGGGCCCGGCGCACGCTGGGGAAGCCGCGCAGTGAGATGGGACCGGTGTGCTCGTAGAGGAGGCGGTGCCGGGTGGCCTGGTACGTTTCAGGCCCCACCCACACCTCGCCCGCGCCCGCCGCCTGTTCCAGGCGGGAGGCCAGGTTCACCGCGCTGCCCATCACCGTGTAGCTGCGGATCCTGCCGGAGCCCACGGCGCCGGCGATCACCACGCCGGTGTTGACCCCCGCCCGGCCCTTGAGGGGCAGGTCGCGCTCCAACCCCACCTCCTCGATGGCGTTGAGCGCCGCCGCGGCCGCCAGTACAGCCCGCTGCGGGTCGTCCGGATGGGAGTGCGGCGCGCCGAAGAGGGCTATCAGCCCGTCCCCACGCAACGAATCGACGTAGCCGTCGTACGCTTCGATGACTCCCGCCACCACGGTGAGGACCTCGTCCGCCAGGTCGCGCATCTCCTCCGGGTCCAGGTCGCGCGTGAGGGTGCTGAAGCCCGCCATGTCTATGAACACGCTGCTCACGCGGCGCCGTTCACGCGACGCGGGCTCGTGCGTGAGCTTGGTGCCGCACATGCCGCAGAAGCGCATGCCTTCCGGGCTGGTGAAGCCACACGACGGGCAGGTCACGCCGTTCACCACCCCAGGAGGGGCGCGGGGTCTATGAACGCCTGCGTGCCCGACCCGGCTCGCTGGGCGTAGAACTGCAGAACGTCGTTGCGCTGCAGCGTGCCGCCCCCCAGGTAGCCCACCACGTCGCCCTGCTTGACGGGTTCATAGAGCTCCACCAGCGGCTGGCGCAAGTTGACGTAGATGGTGGTGAGGCCCCCTTCATGCTGCAGCACCAGCATGTAGCCGAGGTTGGCTCCCAGGTAGGTGACGCCTGCGACGGTGCCGGCCTGCACGGCCCTGACCCCCGCGTTGGCCACCGGCGCCCGGATGCCCAGGTAGGAGTTGTTGCCCTCACCGAAGCGGCTGATGAGCGCAGCTTCCTCGAACGGTCTGATGAGGCCCGAAGCGTTCGGCGGTGGTGGGGTGGAGAGCGCGTCGGCTCGCGCCCGCGCCTGGTCCGCCTGCCGCTGCAGTTCGAGCTGCCGGTCGCGTTCCTGAGCGAACTGCGCCGCCGCCTCCCGCGCCTGGCGCTCCTCTTCGCGGAGCCGCGCGATCTCACGCTCCAACTGACCGCTGACGCTGCCGATGGTGCGCTCTATCTGCGTCTGCTCTTCCAGCAGGGCCTGCTGCTGGATCATCTGCCCGGCCTGCGTGGCGTTCAGCTCGTCTATCACCCGTGCCAGCCGCGCCTGGGTGCTCTGCAGCTCGGCCTCCGCCTGGGTCAGCTCGGCCTCGGCGGCGCTCAGCTGAGCCAGTTCCCGGGCCAACTGTTCGCGCTCCACGGCCAGGCTCGTGAGCACGCTGTCGAGCTCGTTCAGCACGTCCGCGTCCTGCTGCGAGAGGAGCCCCAGGTAGTGGTTGCGCACGCGCATCTCGTGGAACGTCTCGCTCGCCACGAGGCCGGCAGCTGAGCGGCGGCCGCGCTGCTTGTAGAGGCTGAGAAGCAGGTCCTGCACGCGCACCTTGAGCTCACCGATGCGCTCCTCGAGCTGGGCTATGCGCTCCTCGGTGCGCGCCCGGGCGGCTTCCAGTTCGGCGATCTGCGCGAGTATCTGCTCGCGCTCGCGCCGCTTCTGCGCCAGCTCTTCGCTCACGGCGTCGCGTTCGCGCACGCGCTGCTGCAGCGCCGCGGCGGTGCTGCCCAGGGCGGACTCGATGTCCTTCAGCTCGTTGCCGCGCGCCTCGAGCAGCTGCTGGTAGCGCGCCAGGTCCTGTTCCAGCGCCCGCAGTTCGGGGCTGTCGAGGTCCGTTTGCGCCTGCGCCATGGCGGGCAGCAGCAAGCAGCCGAGGAGGAGGAGCGTGCGCAGCACGGCGCCAGTTTAGCCGAACCGGTACGGGCTACGGACAGGTGGCCGGTTGCCGGCAACCGGAGACGGGTGCGGTCAGTTCTCTTCCCGCAGGTGCTGGGCAACGGCTATGGCGCTGCCGCCCAACCCGACGAGCAGGGCCAGCAGGGTGAGCAGCACGGTTATCTGCGCGAGCAGCACGTTATCGCGCACGAACGGCACGAACGAGAACTGCTCCGACAAGCGCATGACCGCGAACTGGTAGCCGGGCACGGTGAGGCCGAGCGTGAGCACGGCGCTCATGAGCCCGAGCAGGAACCCCTCGATGAGGAACGGGCCGCGGATGAAGGCGTGCGACGCCCCCACCAGGCGCATGACCTCTATCTCCTCCCGGCGGGCGGTGATGGCGGCGCGGATGGAGTTGACGATGGCGAAGAGCGCGGCGCCGAGCAGGATGACCACCAGGATGGAGCCGCCAACCCTAAGCACGTCGTTGATGGCGAGGAAGGTGGCCACCGCCTCGCTGGAGTCGTCCACCTCGGTGACGCCGGGCAACTGCTCGAGGCGCATGCGCACCACGCTGGTGTGCCCCGGGTCGTGCAACTGAACGTGATAGGTGTCCGGCAGCGGGTTCTCCACCAGGCCCGCCGCGCGCCCCAGGGAGGGCAGGTCGGCCACCATGCCGGCCAGTGCGGCGTCCTTGCCGATGAACTCCACGCGCGCGACCTCCGGCCACGCCCGGATGGTGTTGGTGAGCTGCACCACGTCCGCGCCGTCGGACAGGTAGGCGGCCATCTCCAGTTCGCCCTGCAGCGACGCCAGGGCCTGGTTGAGGTTGACGGAGAGCAGGCTGAAGACCACCAGGATGGTGAGCGACAACGTCATGGTGGTGAGCGTCGAGACGCTCGCCACCCAGTTGCCGCGGATGGCGCGCATGGCCTGCGCGAGCGCGTACATCATGCCGAACGCTCGACGCCCTGGCTCAGGTTGCGGTGACGAGCCGGCGGTTGGGTCACGCGCTAAATCTTACCCGAGGGCCGCGCTGCGCGGGTGGTCAGAGCGCCGCAATGACGGCGTCGGTGAACTGCTCGGTGGTGGCGCTGCCGCCCAGGTCCGGCGTCAGTGGGCCGCTGCCGAGCACGCTGTTCACGGCCTCTTCCACCTTGCGGGCCAGAGCGTGCTCGCCCAAGTGATCGAGCAGCATGGCGCACGTGAGGAACGTGGCCGTGGGGTTGGCGATGCCGCGCCCCGCTATGTCGGGCGCACTGCCGTGAACGGGTTCGAAGATGGCGTACTTCTCGCCCACGTTGGCGCTCGGGGCGATGCCGAGCCCGCCCGTGAGGCCCGCCATGAGGTCCGAGAGGATGTCGCCGAAGAGGTTGGTGGACACCAGCACGTCGAAGCTGTACGGGTCGCGCACCAGCTTCATGGCGGCGGCGTCCACGATGATGTCGTACGCGTGCACGTCCGGGTACTGCTTGGCCACCTCCATCACCGTCTCCAGGAAGAGACCGGAGGTGAGCGGCAGCACGTTGGCCTTGTGCACCACGGCCAGCTTCTTGCGGCGCTTCTGGGCCTGCTGCAGCGCCACGTGCGCGATGCGCTCGCTGGCGTGCTTGGTGACCACAGCGTCCGCTATGGCGGTGTCGCCGTAGCGGCGCTCCTGCTCCACGTAGAGGCCCTCGGTGTTCTCGCGCACCATCAGCATGTCCACGCCGGGCAGGGTGTCCGGCACGGGGTGGGAGAGCGAGGGGCGCAGGTTGGCGTACAGGTCGAGCTTCTTGCGCATGTAGCGGATGGCGCCGGCGTGACCCGGGACCTTGCGTGACGGGCTGGTGAAGGCGCCGGCCAGCGTGGCGTCGGCCGCTTTCACCGCTTCCAGGGTGGCGTCGGGCACGCTCGTGCCCTCGCGTTCGAAGGTGGCCCAGCCGGCGTCGGCCTGCGTGAAGGTGAGGTCCAGCCCGGTGGCCTCCAGCAGGCGGCGGGCAGCGGGGATGACCTCCTGGCCGATGCCGTCGCCAGGGATGAGACAGATGGTTGGCATATGGTTCTCCAATTCGCGCCGGGGTCGTTGCTGCGTTCAACAGGGTCGGTTGCCGTTACCTGCGAGCTCGCTCTGCCTTGCTACCGCCTGGCAGGACCCGCAAGCGAAGCGGCACCAAGGTACCACGACAACGAACCGCCCTCGCCGCCCGCGTGGACCGCCGCACTGCTAGGATGGAACCACACCGCTAACCGGTGGGCGCCATGGGTCGGCGCTCCGCCCGCGAGGTACTCGGGCACTCACGGTGAGCGGCGCCTGGGAGAGCTGCCTGTGAAGAACCGCCAGCCTGAAGTTGGTGCGCTGTGAGCACGTTGCATGGCCAGATCGAGCCGGGCACCGTGGGCAACATCCTGCAGTACCTGGCACTGAGCCGGGCGGACGGCCGGCTCACGGTGATGAACCGTGGGGCGCAGCAGGGCAACATCTACTTCGAAGCCGGCCTGGTGGTGTGCATCGAGGCCAGGCCCTTCCGCGACCTGGCAGCCCTTTCGGCCATGCTGGCCTGGGAGGGCGGGAGCTTCGTGTTCAAGCGCGACGTGGCGCCGCCCCGCCGCACCATGTCGCAGCAGGTCGACCTGCTGCTCCTGCAGGTGAGCCGGCGCCCGGTGGCGCAGGCGCACCGGCCGGTGTACCTGCAGCTCGGGAAGGACGCCGTGCTGGCGCCAGCCAGCGGTGAGGGCGCCATTCAGGTCTCCGACGATCAGTTCTACGCGGACGCCGGTGGGGAGGTCCTCCTCTCGCTCGGCGCACTGCACCTGTGGCGCAAGCTGGACGGTGCGAACAGCCTGGGGCAGATCGCCGTAGCGAGCGACCGCCCGGTGGAGGACGTGGTGGCGGCAGCGCACGAGCTGCTGGATCACGACCTGGCCCAGTACGTGTCGCTGCGTGTGGCCGACCCGCGCTTCGCGCAGGAGCTGAAGCGGGAGGCCATCGATCTCCTGGGTCCCGTGGGCGAGGTAGTCATAGACGACGCGTTCATAGAGCTGGGCCTGCTTCCTGAATCGTTGCCCGTTAGCGCCGTCGACGAGCTCTTCGCCGAACTGGGCGACAGCTTCCCCTGGCGTTCACGCAGCGAGTTCATGCGTCGGGCGGCCGCACTCAGGGTCATGTACGCTCTAGACGCCGCCCAGGTGGGCAGAAGTGTGGAGAGGTGAGCTTGCGGTACGTCGTGCTGGTCCTCGATCCGTTGCCTGAAGACATGAACCAGGCGGCCATCAGCCTCACAGAAGGTTTCGAACTGCCCCTCGAACGCGCTCAGCGCCTCCTCGCCCGCGCCCCGGGTCCGCTCACGCGGCCGGTGCCCGAGCGCGACTCCCGCAACGTGGCCGCGGTGCTCCGCGGCGCGGGGCTCACGGTGGAGGTCCGATAGGGCAGCGCCGACGGTCCACTGATGGAGTGGATACTGCCGGAACTGAGTGGCAAGCGCGGCCTGAGCTTCGGCGGCGCGCAGAGCGAACCGGATCCCGCGTTGACGTTGGCCGGTGCACCGGCGCCAGCCGAACCGAGCAGCGAACCGCCGGTGGCAGAAGAAGACCCTGCGCCTGCGGCCGAGGCCGCGGCTGAGGCCGCCCCTGCCGACGAGAGCCCGTCCGACACCGCTGCCGACATGCGCAGGACGCAGGTGCCGGGCATGACGGTCACCACCCCACCACGCGATCCGGCCCGCACCACCCTGGAACGGGAGCCCCCGAAGCTGGACCGCGGCGGGTTGCGCAGGCGCATAGCCACCGCAGCCACGCTGCCGGCTTTCCTCACCCTGCTGGTCACGCTGCTGGCGCTGGTGGTGACGCTGCTCCCCATAATGCGTAACGCGGAAGCGCGGCGGGCCTCCAGCACTGCCAATGCGGTAGCCGCCACCCTGGAGGGCCTCTCCGGTGGCCTGCCCCTCACGGCGCCCCTCGTGCGCGCCCAGGTGGCTCAGGTGGCGGAGCGCACCGCCGCCCGCCTGCCCGGCATGGGGGTCGATTTCCTCGTAGTGCTCGACGCCGAGGGGCTACCGCTGGTGGCCTGGTACCGCGGGCAGGTGGGGCTCGAGAACGTGCCACCTGCCTTGCTCACGGAGCTCGAGAGCGCGGCCTCGTCGGCCGGTGCCTCGGAGGCGCCGCCCAGCCTGCTCGACACGCTGACCAGCACGGGTAAGGACCTGCTGGCGCTCACCGGGTTGAGCAGCGACACCCCCATCGTGGCCGTGGCGGAAGTGCGGCGTGCAGGCGCCGACGCCGGCCTGGTGCTCGCCGGCTCCGAGGGGAGGCTGCCGCGCGGCGACGTGGGCTGGGCGCTCCTGACGGCGCTGCTGGTGGGCCTCATCCCTGTGCTGTTCGGGG
This sequence comes from uncultured bacterium, assembly GCA_964630175.1. Classification (GTDB taxonomy): domain Bacteria; phylum Deinococcota; class Deinococci; order Deinococcales; family Trueperaceae; genus JAAYYF01. The sequence goes on along the minus strand of CAZVTS010000019.1, from coordinate 10,590 downwards.
TGCTGGCCGCCCTGTCGCTAAGCCGCGGCATCCGCGACTCGATCCTCTACCTGCTGCGCGCCACGGACCGCATCAGCCATGGCGACTTGGAGCGCGAAGTGGATCTCAAACGCGACGACGAGCTGGGGCAGATCGCGCGCGCCGTGGAGCGCATGCGCGTGAGCCTGCGAGAGGCCATGGAGCGGCTCAGGCGCAGGTGATGTGAAGCTCGTCTGACGGCGCCGCGCCGGACTCGCTTGCGTCCGGCGCGGCGCTCTCGTTGTTGCGGATACCAGCTTGCTGCGCTCAGGGCATAGGGTGACTGGCGCCCAGCTCCCGCACCTCGCGGGAGATGTTGTCTACGTCCACCCCGGTCATGCCGCGATGGATGAGGTCGGCAACCGTCTGCATGTCGGCCGTGCCGAAGCCGCGGGTGGTGATGGCCGGCGTGCCGATGCGGATGCCGGACGTGACCCAGGGCTTCTCGGGATCGTAAGGGATCATGCTCTTGCTCACCGAGATACCCACGCGCTCGAGCCGCTTGCTGGCCGTGTTGCCGGTGATGCCCTGCGCCCGCAGGTCCACCAGGAACAGGTGGTTGTCGGTGCCGCCGGACACGATGCGGTAACCGAGGTCGGCCATGGCCTTGGCCAGCGCCGCGGCGTTCTCCAGCACCTGCGCCGTGTACTCCTTGAAGGCGGGCGTCATGGCCTCGAAGAACGCCACGGCCTTGCCGGCGATGACGTGCTCGAGCGGCCCACCCTGTAGCCCTGGGAAGATGGTGCGGTCGATCTTCTTGCCGATCTCTTCGTCCAGACCGAAGATCAGGCCGCCGCGCGGGCCGCGCAAGGTCTTGTGCGTGGTGCTGCTGACCACGTGAGCGTGCGGCAGCGGGTGCGGGTGCAGCCCCGCGGCGATGGGCCCGGCGATGTGCGCGATGTCGGCGAACAGCAGCGCGTCCACCTCGTCCGCCACTTCCCTGAAGCGCGCGAAGTCGATGATGCGGCTGTAGGCGCTGGCGCCGGCGATGATCATCTTGGGCCGGAACTCGTGAGCCTTGCGGCGCAGAGCGTCGTAATCGATGAGCTCCGTCTCTTCGTCCACCGGGTAGCCGGCCACCTCGTACGACTTGCCGGAGAAGTTCACTGGGGAGCCGTGAGTGAGGTGACCGCCGTGCGCCAGGTCCATGCCCAGCACGCGGTCGCCGTTCTCCAGGAGCGCGTAGTACACGCCGAAGTTGGCCGAGGAGCCCGAGTGCGGCTGCACGTTCGCCCAGTTGGCACCGAAAAGTTCCTTCACGCGGTCGATGGCCAGCTGCTCCACCTCGTCCACCACTTCGCAGCCGCCGTAGTACCGCTTGCCCGGGTAGCCTTCCGCGTACTTGTTGGTGAGCACGGAACCCACGGCCTCGAGCACCTGCTGCGAGACGAAGTTCTCGGAGGCGATGAGTTCGAGGCCGTACTTCTGCCGCTCGAACTCCTTGCCTATAAGGTCGAAGATCGCGGTATCGCGAGGCTGGGCCGCCGCCCTGCCGATGTTGGAGCCTTCTGCGCTTGACTTCATGCAGGGATTATAGCCCTCGCTCATACGGGTTCCTGACCCGGCTGCGCGCTTCTTACTCGGCGAACGCGGCAAGCAGGGTGGTGGCGCGCTCCAGCTTGGTGATGCCCGAAGGGTAGAGGGGCAGCAGCTCCTGCAGCTGGGCGCCGTACGCCTCGAGCCTCTGGGCGGGCACGGGCGGGCGCCCGCCGCTCGTCAGGGCCTCAAGCTCCACCTCGTGGAACAGGACCTCGTCGATGGAGTACTGGAGCGCCACCTCCGCCGCGGGCCGGCAAGTGACCTCATCGAAGGCGAGTTCCGCCAGCGGCACTCCGCCCTCCAGCACCGCGAAACGGTGGCGCTCGGTGGTGATGATCATGCGGGGCGTCAGGGTCGCCAGGCTGGCCACCTGCAGGTGAGCGTGGAACTCGGCCGGCCACTCGCGCATGACGGGGCCGGTACCTGCCGGCAGCGCCACCTCCACCTCGTCTCGTTCGTGCACCCCGTGCATCACGGAGCCGCGGCTCTTGAGCGCGGCCACGCGGCCGGCGTCCGAAGAGCGTACTCGCAGCGCCAGGCCGGCACGCTGGACGGTGGCGGCGTCATCGTCGTAGTAGACGTCCACGTGCGTGGCGGCGCCCAGGTCGGTGGCCTCCGCGCCGAGCTCGGCAAGGGCCGCACTGATGTCGGCGAGGGCCGGCACCTGCCCCTCCGGCGATGAGTACTTGAGTTCGCGCTCGAGCGCCATGGCCGAGTGTAACCGTGCGGAAGGCGATGCTAAACTCGTAAACACAGACCGTTCTCCTGAGTTGCCTGAGCACGCGCGGCGACAGCGCCGCTGATAACCGAAAGGAAGCCGAGATGTCGCATATCCGCAACGTGGCCGTCCTGTCGCACAGTGGCGCCGGGAAAACGTCCCTAACCGAGGCGATCCTCTACCGCGCCGGCACCATAACGGCCCTCGGGAAGGTGGAGGAGGGCAGCTCGCGCTCCGATTACACGCCGGAGGAGAAGCGCCGCAAGATCTCCATCTGGTCCACGGTGCACCCCTTCGAATGGAAGGGCGAACAGTTCAACATCATCGACACGCCGGGCTACGCGGATTTCGTGAGCGAGATCCGCGGCGCGCAGGCTGCTGCCGACGCGGCGCTCATCGTCGTCTCCGCCGTGTCGGGTGTGGCCGTGGGGACCGAGCGCGTGTGGACCTCCAGCTTCGAGCGGGAACTCTCCACCATGTTCGTCATCAACAAGCTCGATCGCGAGAACGCCGATTTCTTCCGCACCATGGCCGACATCGAGGCCACCCTCTCCGGCAACATTGCGGCCATCCAGATCCCCATCGGGCAGGCTGAGCACTTCAGGGGCATCGTGGACCTCCTCAACATGAAGGCGTACGAGTTCCCCTCCGGCGAACCTGTCGAGATCCCCATTCCGGACGACGTGGCTGGCCTGGCGGACGAGTACCGTGACCGCCTGGTTGAGGCCATCGTCGAGACCGACGACGAGCTGATGATGCAGTACCTGGAGGAGGCGGAGCTGGACGACGAGGCCCTCAAGGCCGCCTTCTACGCCGCCGTGCTGCGTAACGAGCTCACGCCGGTCCTCATCACGTCCGCCGCCCGCACCATGGGCATCGCCCTCCTGCTCGATTTCCTCACTCGCGGCGTGCGCAACGTGAACGACCACGCTCCGCTGCCGGTCGAATCCGGCGAGCCGCCCACCCTGGGCGACGACCAGCCCTTCAGCGCCCGGGTGTTCAAGACGGTGAACGATCCGTACATGGGCAAGATCTCCATGATGCGCGTGCTCTCCGGGGTGCTCAAGGCCGGTGGCCCGTTGGTGGACGCCAAGACGGGCGCCGACATCCGCACCTCGCACCTCTACGTGCCCAACGGCAAGGACCTGAACGAGGTGAGTGAACTGAGCGCCGGCATGATCGGCGCGCTCACCAAGGCCGACGAGGTGAAGACGGGCGCCACGCTCACCACGCCGCAGAACCGCTTCGTGCTGGCACCGATCCGGTTGCCGGACCCGGTGATGGCGCTGGCGCTGCACCCCAAGAGCCGCGGCGACGAAGACAAGCTGGGCGACGGCCTCGCGCGCCTGCTGGACGCGGACGCCACGCTGCAACTCGAGCGCAACCCGGACACCAAGCAGACCGTGCTGTGGGGCATGGGTCACGTTCACCTCGAGATAGCCGTCACGTCGTTGGCGGAGCGTGGCATCGAGGTAGACACCAGCACGCCGCAGGTGGCCTACAGAGAGACCATCCAGGGCACCGGCGACGCTCGCTACCGCCACAAGAAGCAGTCGGGCGGGGCAGGCCAGTTCGCTGAAGTGGCGCTCAAGGTGGAGCCGCTGCCGCGCGGGGGAGGCTTCGAGTTCGACTGGAAGGTGGTCGGCGGTTCCATCCCCACCCAGTTCCAGAGCAGCTGCGAGAAGGGCGCTCGAGCCGGCCTCGAAGCAGGCGCCCTGGGCGGCTTCCCCGTGCAAGACGTGAAGGTGACCGTGTACGACGGCAAGGACCACCCGGTGGACTCCAAGGACATCGCGTTCCAGGCCGCCGCCACGTTCGCGCTGCGGGAAGCGCTGGCGCAGGCCTCGCCAGTGCTGCTCGAGCCGCTCGTGCTGGTGAAGGTAAGGGTGCCGGACCGCTTCACGGGCGACGTGATCTCGGACCTCAACTCGCGGCGCGGCCGCATCCTGGGCATGGACAGCGAGGGTTCGGTGAGCGTGGTCTCCGCCCACGTGCCGCTGGCCGAGATCCAGTCCTACTCGGCGGACCTGCGCAGCATGACCGGTGGGCGCGGTGCGTTCTCCCTCAAGCCCGACCGCTACGAAGCGGTGCCGCAGCAGACGGCAGAGAGGGTCATCGCCGAGCGTAACGCGGCCAAGGCCGCGTCCAGCTAAGGTTCTGTCTCGGCCAGAAGCTGGCCGTGCCTGGTCGGCTTCAGAGGGCCGCCAGTTGCGCGGCCACGTCCTGAGCCAGTTCGCGGCCCAGGTCTTCCGCTTCACGCGCCTCGCCCGAGGTGCTGGCCTGGAGCGTGGTGCCGTCCTGGACCACGGCGCCGAACAGCGTCAGCTCACCGTCGTCCGTGACGGTGGCCAGCGCACCCACGTTCTTGCCCCTGAGCGCCGCGGCGAACGCTCGCTCGGCTCTCACGCGGTCGAAGCTCGGACGATGCTGCAGGGAGTAGGCGGCGTCCGCGGCTACGTCGTCGTCCTCACGCACCAGGAGGCCCAGCGCGCCCTGCCCCGGCGCGGGAGTGAACTCGTTCTCCTCGAACATGGCGTCGATGGCGCTCCGGTGGTCCAGCGTGGTGAGCGCCAGTGCGGGCACCACGAGGGCGCCGAACTCGCCTCGTGCGAGGCGCGCCACCAGCGCCTCCGTGGGGTCGGCCACCACGTCCACCTTCAGGTCGCCGCCGGCAGCCGCGAGGAAAGCGGCGTCGCGCTGCGTGGGCACGGCCACTCTGGCTGCCGCGTCCAGCTCGGCGAGGCTCGTGCGGCCCCGGGCAGCCAGTGCCGAGCGAGCTTCGCCACGGCGGGGCACCGCCACCAGGGTGAGGCCTTCGGGTAGGTCGCTGGGCAGCAGTTCCATCTGAACGAGCGCCATGCCCACTTCACCGGCCGCCAGAGCGGTGAGGAGCGGCTCCACCTCTGCGCCGGCCGTGCCGTTGACCGTTCTCAGGGTGAGGTGCAGGTCTGGCCATTCTTCGGTGAGCTGCTCGAGGACGTGACGCCCCTGTCGGATCGCGAAAGAACCCTCGCGATTACCCAGGACTATTCTGGTCATATGGCCCTACTTTTACCACGGGTGCAAACAGTGGTTATAGCGTGAGGGGCGTGTTCCAGCGGCGCGGGCATGGAGTCCTTCAAGCTACGCGCGCCCCCTGCTCCCGCAGCGCTTCGACCCTATCGGTGACCTCCCAGGGGAAGCCTTCGCGGCCGAAATGCCCGTACGCGCTGGTGGCGGCGTAGATGGGCCTGAGCAGGTCCAGTTGCTCGATTATCGCGGCGGGCCGCGCATCGAACGTGGCCTGCACCACGTCCGCCAGTTGCTCGTCGGGCATCACGCCGGTGCCGAACGTATCCACGTACAGCCCGACGGGTCGGGCGACGCCGATGGCGTACGCCAGCTGGATCTGGCACCGGTCGGCCAGTCCGGCCGCCACCACGTTCTTGGCGATGTAGCGGGCGTAATAGCTGGCCGACCGGTCCACCTTGGTGGGGTCCTTGCCGCTGAACGCGCCGCCGCCGTGCGGGGCGGCTCCGCCGTAAGTGTCCACGATTATCTTGCGCCCTGTTAGCCCCGCGTCGGCCGTGGGGCCGCCCTCCACGAAGCGGCCGGTGGGGTTGATGAGGAAGCGCGTGTGGGAGTCGAGCATGGCCTCAGGGGTGACAGCCTGGACAACGTGACGGTAGAGGTCGTCCCTGATGGTGGCCTGCTCCACGTCGGGATGATGCTGCGCGGAGAGCACGATGGAGGTGAGGCGCACGGCGTGGCCGTCCTCGTACTCGAGCGTTACCTGCGCCTTGCCGTCCGGCCTCAGGTAGGGCACCAGGCCGGTGTGGCGCACTTCCGCCAGGCGGCGCGTGATGGTGTGCGCCAGTTGGATGGGCAAGGGCATGAGTTCCGGTGTCTCGCGGATGGCGTAACCGAACATGAGGCCCTGGTCGCCTGCGCCCGTCTGGTCGAGCGAATCGCCGCTGCCGGCCTCGTCGGCCTTGTCGACGCCTCTGGCGATGTCGGGCGACTGTTCGTTGAGGGCGATGAGCACCGCCGAGTGATCGGCGTCGAAGCCGTACTCCGCGTGCGTGTACCCGACCTCCCTCGCCGCCTTGCGCACGATGGCTTGAACGTCCACGTCCGCCGTAGTGGTGACCTCACCCGCCACCAGGGCCAGGCCGCGGGTGAGCAGCGTTTCGGCCGCCACTCGCGCGCGCGGGTCGTCCTTCAAGATGGCGTCCAGAACACTGTCGCTGATGCGGTCCGCGAGCTTGTCGGGATGCCCTTCGGTAACGGATTCCGCGGAAACGAGACTACGCAACTTCAGACCTCCGGTGAGTCCGCCACGCGCGTGACGGCGGAACATAGCTTAGCAGGGGCGCACGGAACGGAGGTGCTCCGAACGCATGCCAGGAAGCGCCCGTATACTCGCGCCATGCAAGTGAGGGAAGCCACGCGCGCCGACGCCGCTGCCGTGCACGCACTGCTGGTGGGCATCTACGACGAGGGCGGCTTCTTCGTGAACGACGCCGCCGAGAGCCTGAACCACCTGGCTGCCCGCCTGGGTGGTCAGCTGCCCATGCGCTCCCTCTACCTGGTGGCCGAGGACGGGGGGCGAGTGGTGGGTTGGCTGGAGCTCCACAGGTCGCCGGCGCAGCGCCTGGAGCACGTGGCCATACTGACCCTGGCGGTGGCCCCCGCGGCCAGGCGCATGGGAGTTGGGCGCACCCTGCTGCGTGCGGCGTACGCCTGGTGCCGCAGGGTCGGCGTGCTCAAGATCTCGCTCAACGTCCGTGCCTCGAACGAGGCGGCAGTGGCCCTTTACCGCGGGGAAGGCTTCGAACTGGAAGGGCGCGAGCGCGGCCAGGTGCGGCTGGTGGACACCGAGGGTGACGGCTTCGAGGACAACCTGATCATGGGGCGTTGGTTGCGGGAAGACCCTGCGGTGGACGCGGTAGACTCACGGCGTGAAGTCACCTGATACGGCCGGTGTACCCGCCCGTGACCTGCACGGTCAGCGGGTGGCCCTCTTCGTAGACACCCAGAACCTGTATTACGCCGCCCGCGACATGGGCACGGCGGTGGATTACGGAACGCTGCTTGAGGCGGCCACCAGGGGACGCTCACTGCTGCACGCCACCGCTTACGTAGTGGAACGGGACGGTGACGCAACGGCCTACGGCTTCATCGGCAAGCTCACGGCTCTGGGTTACCGGGTGAAGCGCCGCAAGGTGCGCGTTCACCGCGTCAACGACGAAGGCACGCCCGTGCTGGAGGGCGATTGGGACATGGGCATAGCCGCGGACATCGTGCGCAGCCTGCAGTACGCGGACGTCGTGGTGCTCGCCAGCGGAGACGGCGATTTCGTGCCCATCCTCGAGCTGGCGCAGGAGCGCGGCAAGCGTGTGGAGATCCTGTCGTTCAGAGAAGCCACCAGCCAGTCACTGCAGGACATGGCCGACAGGTTCACGGCGCTAGGAGAGGTGGCCGGCATCTTCCTGCCGCCGCGCACCGCAGTCTGATCCTCACCGCTTCGGCCCCGGTGGCGTCGCCTCCGTAATCGCGATTCTTCATCTTTCGCCGTTCACGGCGGTCAGTGTGGGGCCACCGAGCTCCACGGCAGATCGAACTTTGCCAGGTAGCGTCCCAGCGCGCGCAGGTAAGACTGGTACTCACGTTCCTGGGCGTCGATGGCCCGCACCAGCACCTGCTCCGCTCGCGCCGATTCCCGCTCGTCCGCCGCCAGGAGCGCGCGCTCACGCGCGATGCTGACCGCCTCAACGGCGAAGGCCAGCTGTAGCCAGGCCGCTTCCACCGCTGCCACCTCCGCCAGCACTTGCGTGGGGAAGACGGCATCGAACTCGCTGAGCGCCGTTCGTGCCGCTTGTTCCTGTGTTGCAGCCGTTGTCAGCGCGGTGTCCATGGTGTCGTCCAGCCTTATGCGTGCCGACAGGCCCACGCCCCAGTTGTGCGCCGCGGATTCCCGCAGGCGCAGACTGACTCCCGCTGCCGGTCGGCCACCGTCCAGCTCCAGTTCGGCCAGCACGCGCGCCCCGCCCTCCTGGTAATGGGCCGTCATGCTCAGGTCGCGCAGTGGCGCCAGTGTGGCGCGCCTAAGCTGCGCGACCGCGAGGTCGACCGAGTGCTGCAGCGAGGCTCTCTCCACCGAGCCCTGGAGGGTGGCAGTGGGCAGGGTCGGACCCTCTGCCCGGCTGAGCGGCACCATGTCGCCCGGCATGCACGCCACCGGTCCCGTGTGCTGTGCGGGAGCGGTGCCAGTGGCTGTTGTGATCGCCTCCAGGCCGAGCCGGTTGAGTTCGGCGCGTGCCTCGGAAGCCTCCTGGCTGCGGCCGGTGGCGGCCGCCCGCGCCTTCGCCGCGGCCAGGTCCAGTTCGCGGATGTTGAGCACCAGGTCTGGCGCCAACTCGGCTGCTGCCTCTGGGTGCCCGGCCTCTCCCGAGGCGGCCTGGGCCGCAGCAGCGCTTCTCCGCACTGACGCCGCCAGGCTCTCGGCCTCGGCTGCGGTGGCGTCGGTCTGTTCCGCCGCCCGTTCGGCGGCCCGCAGGCGGCTGAGGCTCACGAGCGCACTAAGCACGTCGGCGCGCTGCTGATCGGCTTCACGCCTCTGTGCGGTGGTGAGGGCGGAGCGGGCGCGCACTATCGCGACCTCGTCGTACCTGTAACCGACGCTCGCGTCGAGCTGCAGTCCGGTAGACCAGGCGGCTTCGGCCTCCCGCGCCAGGTTCGCGCCTACCCCCAGGTCGGTGGCCATGGTGAGCACGGTCGAGATGCCCAGTTCGGCCAGGCGCAGCTCGCCTTCGCGGCGAGCGACCTCGGCCCGCCGCGCCGCCAGTTCGGTGGAGGTGGCCTGAAGTGCCAGCGCCAGGTCCGAGGCGCACACGTAGGCTGCGGTCCTGGCCGCCTGGTGGCCGGCCGTGGCTGCCTGCGCTGCCGGAGAGCCTTCGGCTGCCTGAGCCGGCGTGCTGCTCACGAGTAGCAGCCAGAGGCCGAAGGAAAGCGCGCCTGCGCGCCCTGCACGCTTGCGGCGCACGTGGTTCCCAAGACTCTCGGTTTGCCCCCGATGACGCCGCATGTCGACTCCTCTCGCCACCCCTGCCGTGGTGGAGCAATGAAAAACGGCGAACAAGTTCGAAAGTTTGCACTCATTATGGTGTTAGTTGGTGCAGCCTTGCAACGGCGCAGTGTGGAATCGGTCACTGGTACGCCGCTTCGAGGGCCGTCGCAGTCGTGCGGGTGTGCTGGTTGACATACGATGGAGCCATGAGAGTGACCATCATCGGAACGGGCTACGTGGGCCTGACCACGGGTACTGCTCTGGCGTACCTGGGGCACGAAGTGACCTTCATCGACAAGAACGACGCCATCATCCAGAAGCTCGAGGCCGGCATTCCCACCATTCACGAGGACGGGCTCGCAGAGATCATGGCGGCTGGCAAACACAACTCCACGTTCCGGACGGACATCCCGCCGCTCAGTGGCACCGCGGTGGTGATGATAGCTGTGGGCACGCCGTCCAAAGAGAACGGCGACGCCGACCTTTCGTACGTGGACGCCGCCGCCACCGAACTGGCGGACCAGGTGCAGCCGGGCGCCCGCCTGGTGGTGGTCAACAAGTCCACCGTTCCGGTTGGCAGTGCTCGGCATGTGGAAGGCATCATCGGTCGCCGCTTGGCATCGCGCGGTGTGGAGGCAGAGGTGTACATGGCCTCCAACCCGGAGTTCCTGGCCGAAGGTCGCGCCGTGCACGACACGCTTTACCCGGACCGCATCGTCATCGGTGCCGACGCTGCCTTCGCCACCGGCCTCCTGCGCGAGATGTACGCCCCCATCCTCGAGCAGACCTTCGAGCCGCCGCCCGCTTCGCCGCGTCCTGAGCGGTTCGGCCTACCACCGCTGATCACGACCACCGCTACCAGCGCGGAGCTAACCAAGTACGCTGCCAACTCCTTCCTGGCTACCAAGATCAGTTTCATCAACGAGTTCGCGATCTTGGCTGAGAAGGTAGGTGCCGACATCACCGAAGTGGCGCGAGCCATCGGACTCGATCAGCGCATAGGCGGTAAGTTCCTGAACGCCGGGATCGGTTGGGGCGGCAGCTGCTTCGGTAAAGACACCGCGGCGGTGCTGGCCCTGGGCAACACGTACGACTACGACCTGCAACTGGTGCGTTCAGCCATAGAAGTCAACCGCCGTCAGCGCCTGTTCGTGGTGGATAAGTTGCAGCGCCACCTGAAAGTGCTGCGCGGCACCACCATTGGCCTGCTGGGCCTCGCGTTCAAAGGCAACACGGACGACATGAGGGACTCGCCGGCCCTGACTCT
>CAZVTS010000018.1:21399-35572 GCA_964630175.1 uncultured bacterium | reverse complement strand
CCACTCTGGTGTGCCTTTCCAGTGCACTTCCACTAAACGCTCGAGTCCATGTTGCCGGTCCTACAACCCCGGCTCCCGTAGGAGCCGGTTTGGGCTGTTCCCTTTTCGCTCGCCGCTACTGGGGGAATCGAGTTTTCTTTCTTTTCCTTCAGGTACTTAGATGTTTCAGTTCCCTGAGTTCCCTCCACATGGCCTATGTGTTCAGCCATGGGTAGTGGGGGTTCGCCCCACTGGGTTTCCCCATTCGGAGATCCTCGGATCAACGCTTGCGTCCAGCTTCCCGAGGCTTATCGCAGGTAGCCACGTCCTTCATCGGTTCGACTGCCAAGGCATCCACCGTGTGCCCTTAGTAACTTGACCTGTTTCTTTTTCTTCGATGTGTATGAGCAGACACGCGATTCATGGTTTTCGAAAAAACCCGATTCGCGTCCCGGTCGACTTATTACGTTCCAGACGGAACAAATCAGTCGTCCGAGACCTGATGTCTTGTCTTCTATTCGCCTGTCAATGTACGCGCCACTCTTTCGAGCGGCAAAAGAGAGTGTACATCCAGCGGATGAAGCGTGTCAAGCCTTGGCGCGGATCTGCGTTCGTTGGTACTGCGCAAGCTCCCTGGCGCCGCGTGCCGGCGACCGTTTCGGACCGTGCGCAGCGGCACCGACCGGTGCGTCAACAGCTGCTGGCCCTGCGCACGAGGTGGGTGCTGAGGAGGGTGCGGCCCGTGAGGGTGCGACCCGCCAACTGCGCCAGCAGCTGGCGCGCAGCGCGCCTGCCCAGTTCCACCACGTCCGCGGCCACGGTGGTGACCCCGGCCGCCTCCGCCTCCGGCCCGTCGCCGTAACCCACTACCGCCACGTCCAGGGGCACGTCGAGGCCGGCCGCCCTCAGGGCGTCCTGGGCGGCACTGGCCATGAGGTAGTCGGCTGCGACCACGGAGTCGAACCGCCCCCCGGCCGCGATGAACGCCTGCAGGGCTTCACCCGCGCGCTCCGGCGTGAAGTCGCCACGCAGCAGGTTCTCTTCGGGGACGCGCAGATCGTTGCGCACCGCCTCCGCCAGGAACGCCCTTTCGCGCTCCTGCGCGTCGAGCTGCGTGGGGTCGCCCCCGATGTACACGGGCAGGGTACGGCCGCAGTCGTGGACCAGGTGGCTCACCAGCTGCTGCAGCCCCTGACGGTTATCGAACATGAGCGTCGGGGGACCCTGCGCGTCCCGGGTGTGATGACTCACGAGGGTTGCCACCGCCCCCTCCGCCATGGCCGCCCTCAACGCCGCGTCACTAACGGCGTTGCTGATGACCAGCAGACCGCCTGCTCGCTGCGCCACTGCCGCCATGCGCTGCAGCACGTCGGGCTCCCCAGCGGCGCCCAGCGCCACCACTTCGAGCGCCAACACCTGCTCTTCGAGCGTCTGAGTGGCGCCCTGCAACACGCTCTGCTGGAACACGCCGTCCAAGTTGTTGACGAGCGCCACTACCCTGGCGCGCGCCGGGCCGGCGTTGCGTTGCAGGGGGCTCACGCCACCAGCTCCAGCTCGGCCAGGTTGGCGAGAGCCACTGCGCCCATGGCGCCCAGGCGGCGCGAGTACGACATGCTCAGCACCACGTCGTCCAGTGCACCGCGGCCCAGGAGCTTCTCGGCTTCGCCCTTCAGCAGGGCCAGGAAGCCCTCGCCCAGGTCCGTGACGCCGCCCGCCAAGGAGACGTTGTTCGGTTGCAGTACCGCCATCACCCACGCCAGCGGCCGCGCTAGGGCAGCCGCCAGCTCAGCCCGCAGCAGGGCCGCGGCCTCGTCACCGTCCGCCGCGGCGCGCCGGATGCTCAGGTACCTGAGGGGAGCAGCGTTGAGCAGGCTGTCCGGATGCTCGAGGAGCAGCTGCTCGGCTCGCGCCTTCAGCGCGCTCCAGCCCAGGCCCAGCTCCTCCACCATGGATACGGCCAACTCGCTGCCGAAGTGTGCGCCGCTCGGGTGCATCACCACGCCTAGCTCGAGGTCCTCGTCCAGGGTCATGGCCACCAGGGTGCCGGCCGGGTCGTCTTCGCCCAGGCCATAGCCGTACTGACCGAGCGCACATAGTTCGGCGAAGTTGCCGACGTGCACCGGCACGCCCAGGCGGGCGCTCAGGGGGGCGGCGAGCGGCTCATCGTGCAGCGCGAGGGCGGCGGAGTGCCGCACCACGCCGTCGCCCGGCCGCACGCGCCCGGGCACCGCCACGCCCACGGCGAGCAGCGGGGCGTCCAGTTGCGGCACCAGGGCGGCCACCACGTTCTCGATGGCGCTGATGACGGCCGCTACGCCCGTGGCTTCGAACTCAACTACGTGCACGGCGCTGCTCACGCCCGCCAGGTCCGCGAGCACGGCGCTCACCTGACGCGTGCCCACCACCACGCCGATTATGTGTCGCGCGCGCGGGTTGAACGCCAGCAGGGTGGGCCGCTTGCCGCCGCTGCCGCTCGAGCGCCCCAGGCCCTCCTCCACCACCAGACCATCGCCGATCAGTTCGCCGACGATGCTGGAGACGGTCGGTTTGGTTAGCCCGGTAACGGTGGCCAGTGCGGCGCGCGTGTTCACTTCGCCCTGATAGAGCATGCGCAGCACGAGGCGCCGGTTGTGCTCCCTCAGCTGTTCGCGCGTGGCCTTGCTGGGCGTCATCCCTGAAGATTACCGGGAAGCCGCTGCGGGGGCACCCACCGCAGTCCAAGGGCGCAGCCGGCAGGGAGCGGGCCGAGCGTCCCTCAGCACCTGCCAGGCGGCCGGGTCCTCGCCGCCCACGCCCCAGATGGCCACACCCGCACCCAGGCTATCGGCGGCGGCCAGTTCGGCGAGGCGCTCACGGGTGGTGGCGGCGTCAGAAACGTAAGTCACCTGGCGCGGCAGGCCGGTGACGTTCAGCCGCACTATCAGCTCGCCGCTGCCAGCGTCACGTTCCAAGGGCAGCTGGAACTGCTCCACCTGCCGGACGGTTGCCTCCCAGGTGGTGGCCGCCGCGGGTGGCCGGTCACGCTTCCATACGTAACCGTAGAACGGCAGCCCCACAGCCAGCTTCTCGGCGCCCACCACCTCCAGCCCGTGGCTCACCACCGCGGCCACCCAGGCGCGGTCCGCCACGGGGCCGGGCGGTTCGTTCCGGTTGGTGTAGTCGTAAGTCATGACGTTGAACAGGTCCGCCACCGCGGCCAGGCGCGGCCAGTCCTGGGCGGCCGCGGCCGCGTACGGCGGCGCGGGTTCGGTCTTCGCGTGCACCGTTACGGAGAGGAACCTGCCGCGCTCATGCAGTTCGGCCCCGAGGCGCTCCACGAAGCGGCTGAACGGCTCCCTGGTGGCGAGGGGGAACTCCTCGTAATCCAGGTCCAGGCCGTGCAGAGCATGCTCCTCCACCAGGGCCACCAGTTCCTCGATGTGAGCAGTGACGTAAGGCTCGGCCAGGAAGCCCGAGTGCGTGGAGAAGACGCTGGGCATCACCAACAGGCCCGCTGCGCGCCAGGCTTCGATCTGCGCCAACCAGTTCTCGCCAGCTTGGGAGAGCAGCCGGCCCTCCGCGTCGGGCGTGAACCAGAACGGGAAGACCACGTCTATCACGTCCGTGTTGGCCATGATCGAGTCGTAGCCGCCCGGGTGTTCGGAGGAGGGGTACCACACGGCCACGCACCAGCTGGGCGCCGCCTCCCCACCGCGCGCGCCCGCCTGCGCACAGGCGCAGGCCGCCAGCAGCAGGACCACGGCCGCGCAGGCGACCCTCAAGACAGCTCCGCTGCCTGCACCGCCGGCAACTCCACTGGCAGCTTGCCGCGCGCCTCTATCTCCCCGCACAGCACACGCGCCACCGCCTCCGTTTGCGGCGTCCGCCGCCCGTAGCTGCACACTGCGCGCGGCACGAACCCTGCCGCCACCACGTCCAGTGGCGACCGCAGCGCCACCAGTAGTGGGTCGTAGCCGACCTGGCAGAGCCTTCGCAGTAGGTCCAACTGGCTGGGATCGCTGGCCGCGTTGACACTGGCCACCACCACCTCGCCGGCGCCCGCGGCGCGCCACGCCGTGACTTCCTCGAGTACGCGTTCCACGTCGCTCTCGGGTGCACCGCGCCTCATGGTCAGCTCGGTCACGGCAGGCAGGCGTCGGCCCAGCTGGTCTGCCAGCATGGGCCGAGCGCCGGCCGCCGTCTCCGCCGGCGTGAGGTCACCGGCCTGCACGCTCACCAGCAGCACGCGCTCGAGCTGTCTGAGCCTTGGGTCGCCCCGCACCGCGGTCACCGCGGCCTCCGAGCTCTGACGCGCCAGTTCCAGGTGGTCCGCGGCCGCCAGGACGCTGAGCGCCGGCAGTTGCGTGGGCAGGCGGCGCCGCACCGCCATGACCCTGGCAGCGCTGGCAACGTCCACATGTTCGGCAAGCTCCTGCACCAAGGCCTCCTGGTCCGGCAGGTGCCCCAGCATGACGAGGTCGGCGCCCGCCTGCACGGCGCGCGTGGCGCGCTCAAGCCCGGGCATGTCGCCCACGCCGCTCATGTCGAGCGCGTCCGTTATCACCAGACCGCCGAAGGCCATCTCGCTCCGCAGCAGCTGGCGCAGTATGGCTCCGGAGTGAGTAGCCACGTTGTGTGGGTCGAGCGCCGGGTAGAAAGCGTGGCAGGTCATCACGGCGGCCACTCCGGCCTCGATGGCTGCCCGGAACGGCACCAGCTCGCGCGCCACCAGCACCTCGCGCGGGGCGTCTATCACCGGAGCCGTCCGATGGCTGTCGAGCTGCGTGTCGCCGTGTCCGGGGAAGTGCTTGGCGGTGGCCAGCACCCCCACTTCCTGCATGCCGGCCACGAGCGCCGCCCCCAGGCGCGCTGCCAGTGCCGGCTGCGTACCGAACGCGCGCACTCCCATGGCGTCGTTGTCGGGCTGGGTCACCAGGTCCAGCACGGGGGCGAAGTTCATGTTCACCCCCAGCGCCAGCAGCTCGCGGCCGAGCACCTCACCCGTTCGGCGAGCCAGCTCCGCGGAGCCGGCGGCGCCCAGAGCCATGTTGCCCGGCAGCTCGGTGGCGCCCTGACTCACGGCCTGGAGCTGTCCGCCCTCCTGATCGATGCCGATGATGGGCGGTGGGTGGCCGCCCTCGGCCGCAGCAGCGCTGAGGGAGAGGTTCAGCCGGCGCAGTTGCTCAACCGACCCGAAGTTGAAGTTGAAGAGGCACACGGCGCCGATGGCGCCGCTGCGCAGTCCCGCGAGCACCCACTCGGGCGCCTCCAGGCCCCGGAAGCTGATCATGCTTGGCGTCATGAGCACCTACCCTTTCGAGCCCGTGAGGGCTATGCCTTCAGTGAAGTAGCGCTGCGTGAGGATGAAGACCACCAGGACGGGGATCACGAAGAGCACGCTGGCCGTCATGATGTCCTGCCACGGGATGGGGGATTCCTGCAGGTTGTTCTTCTGCGCCACGTAGATGGGCATGGTGAAGAGCTCGGCCTTCTGCAGGTAGAGGAGCGGCTGCACGAGGTTGTTCCACTGCCCCACGAAGAGGAAAACCGTCACGGTGGCGATGGCGGGGCGCGAGAGCGGCATGATGATGAGCCACAGGAGCTGTAGCGGGTTGGCGCCGTCGATCTGTGCGGACTCGTCCAGCTCGCGCGGCAGCGTGAGCATGAACTGCCGCAGGAGGAACACGAGAGCGGCGCCGCCCGCGAAGAAGCCGGGCAGCGTTATGGGGTTGAAGGTGCGTAGCCAGCCCAGCTCGTAGAACAGCACGTACTGCGGCACCAGCGTGGCCTGCGCCGGCAGCATGAGCGTGCCGAGCATGAGCGCGAAGACGACGTTGCGGCCCGGCCATTCCAGGCGGCTGAACGCGAAGGCCACCACCACCAGGCTCGATACCGTGCCCAGCAGCACCATGAGAACCGTGTAGATGCTGTTGCCGTACGCGCGGTAGAAGTTCTTCTCCGCCAGCTGCTTGGTGTAGTTGCTCCACTGCGGTTCGGCCGGGAAGATGGTGAGCTGCGCCTGGCTCACCTCCTCGATGGTCTTGAGGGAGGTACCGCCCATCCAGGCCACCGGGAAGAGGAAGAAAGCGCCGGCGCCGATGAGAACCGCGTAGAACAGCACGAGGAGCGTGTACCGCCAGCCGCGCTGCAGGAACTCGGGCCGCCGGCGCCCTGGGTCGCGTCGCCCGGCCGTAGCCGCCGCGCCGGGTCGGGCGCTCGTCTGGTCACTCATAGTGCACCCACCTGCTGTAATGGAACTGCGCCACCGTGAGCAGCACGATGAGTACTGCGAGGATCCAGCTGGCGGCGGCACCCTGCCCGATCTCGAGTTGCCGGAACGTGCGGACGAAGAGGAAGTAAGCGGCCGATGCCAGGCTCTGCTCCGTCTGCGTGTTCTGGATGATGTACACCGACTCGAAGGTCTGCAGCGCCGCTATGAGCCCGATGACCACGTTGTAGAACATGGCCGGCGAGATCATGGGCAGGGTGATCTTGGTGAACTTCTGCCAGCCGGTGGCGCCGTCCACGCTGGCCGCCTCGTACATGGCGCGCGGCACGCCCTTCAGGGCGGCCAGGAAGATGAGCATGCC
Source organism: uncultured bacterium (assembly GCA_964630175.1). Taxonomy (GTDB): domain Bacteria; phylum Deinococcota; class Deinococci; order Deinococcales; family Trueperaceae; genus JAAYYF01. Next base: position 29,024 of record CAZVTS010000018.1, on the reverse strand, counting down.
GGCGCCGCTACTCCACATGGTTATGAGCACCAGGGAGGGTTTGGACCAGAGCTCGCTCGAGAGCCAGAGCGGCACGCGGTTGGCGTCCGGGAACTGCGCGATGACCTGACGGAAGAGCGCGAAGTGGTGTTGCGGCGTGCCCGTGGCGGCGGCCACCGCGTCGTACGCCTGGAAGTACCTGACGCCGTCCAGGAAGCTGCCAACGGCGAGGAGCCCGAAGAGGAACCCGGAACCGAGCAGCAGCCTCCTGCGCCAGGCCGCGCCGACGCGCGAGTAGCCGATGACGGCGCAGAGCAGAAGGATCAGGCCGAGGAGCCAGAGGGGCGACGCGGCGTGTTCGGCGAAGCCCTGCCGGAGGTAGTCCGCGTTGCCGACGTCCCGAAGCGAGGTGCGCACGGTGATGAGGTCGAGGAACGTGCCCAGGCGCTCCTGCACGTGCGGCACGAAGCTGCCGCCCACCACTGCCCGCACGGCCAGCAGCACCAGCAGCAGCGCGCCGAGGGTCTCGACGGCGGTGCGCGCCACCCGCTGGCGCGCCTTGGCGTCGGCGGCGGCCAGCAGGGCTACGCAGAGGCCGAGGCCGAGGAGGGCGGGCAGCACGTACATGAGCGGCCCCACCGGGTCGGCCCGCGAGACGCCGATGAAGAACGCGTTGAAGCTCTCGACCACGAAGATGAACGAGCGGTACAGCCAGTCGAAGGGCGGGAACGCCTCGGCGAAGCGCTTGAGCGACACGTTGACGAAGCCGCCGTTGCTGGCCAGCATGTAGCGCCACGCCAGCAAGATGGCGGGGCCGCCCGCGAGGATGACGGGCACGTAGAACACGAGCCGGAAGAACGCCATGCCCCTGAGGGGGCGCGCTACCAGCACCGCCATGCCGAGGGCCGTGGCGATCTGCAGTGGCACGCCCACGATGGCGTAGTAGCCGGAGTTGTACATGGCCTGCATGAAGCGGCGGCCCTGCGCGCCCAGCCCGCCCAAAAGGACCCTATAGTTGTCGAGCCCGATCCACTCGAGTGGGCGCCCGAGCCGGTAATCGGTGAAGGAATAGTAGAGAGACAGCACCGCGGGGCCCAGCACGAAGATGACGAAGCCGAGCAGCCAGGGCGACGCCAGCGCGTAACCCCAGAACACGCGCCTGCGCTGCAGCACGCCAGCGCCGCGAGCGCCGGCGATGGCCTGAGCCGTGCGGCCGACGAGGTAGCTTCCCACGACGATGAAGGCCACCGTGCCGAGCGACCAATAGAAGTTGTGGAGCCTTGCGGCTACGGCCGGGTCCACAGCCAAAACCAACCAATCCTTGAAGATAGGGCTTTACGTGGGGTATGGAGCGCGGGGCCGCCACCTGGCTTGGTGGCGGCCCCGCGAGCGACTGTTGGTTAGAGGTAGCCGTTGTCCTCGAGGATGGCGTCGTACTCCTCCTTGAGGAACTGTTGCGTGTCGGACAGGCTCTGCTGGTCGGAGAGGTACATGCTCACCTGCTCCACGAGCAGCGGGCGCAGTTCCGCGCTGGCGCGGATGTCGGAGAACGCGCGACCGTATTCCACGGCGGCGTCCAGCATGGCGTTCCACACGGGGTTGGCGCGCAGTTCCGCCCAGGCGTCGGTGCGCACGGGCGTGAAGCCGGCCACGGTGCTCAAGGTGATGGCGTTCTCCCGGCTGCCGATGAACTTGAGGAAGTCGGCGGCCAGTTCCTTGTCCTTCACGTAGGCGGGCACGGAGAGCCAGTCGGTGAACACCTGCACCAGCGGGGCACCGTTCACGCCGGCCGGATAGGGACCGATGGCGATGTCGTTCCACAGTTCATCGGTTGTGGGGGGCATGTTCCACATGGGGAAGATACCGCTGGCCACGAGGCCGGAAGCGATGGGGTAGCCGCTGATGGGTGGTAGCCCGGCGGTGAGCTCGGTGGGCTGCACGGCGCGGCGCCGGTCGTACATGAACTGGAGGGCTTCGGCAGTGGAAGCACTATCGAATGCGCTGCTGCCGTCCTCGTAGTAGAGTTCGCCGCCCGCGCTCCAGATGTAGGCGATGAACTCCTGCGCGTCGAACAGGCCGCCACCGATATCCATGAAGCCCATCTTGGTCATGGCGTTGTCCGCCACCGCCGAGTTGGCGGCCACGTACGCCAGGGAGTCCGCGAAGGTGAGCGGGGGGATGGCGCCGGCGTCGGCCGAGATGTCAGTGCGGAAGAACATCGGCCTTGGGCTCATGAGCAGGGGTAGGCCCACCATGTGACCGTCGTAGGTGGCCACGTCGAGCGCGGCGGGCAGGAAGTTGCCCAGTTCCTCCCAGTCGGACAGGTAGGGATCGAGATCGGAAAGGAGTTCGCCGAAGGTGGCAGCGTACTCGGAGCCGAGGTAGACGATGTCGGGACCAGAGCCGGTGGTGATCCAGCCGGCCACCGCAGCGTCGAAATCGCCCCAGCCGCCGGTGAGGATGTCGACGGTGACCCCAGGATGGTCGGCCTCGAAGGCCGGGAACGCCACCTCGCGGAACCACGCCATGGTCTCCTCGGTCAGGCCTGTGATGTAGATCTCGAGGTTGCGCTGGGCGTTCACGCTCCCCAGTAGCAGTGCCATGAGCCCTACCAGCATCAGTACTTTCTTCCTCATCTTCGCCTCCACGGTGCTCTCAAGAATACTTGCGGTGGTGGTGCGTGCGCGGGGACCATCACGAGGCCGGCACGCCTTCAGCAGCTGCGAACCTCGCAGCGGGGCCGACTGTCAGGTCCACCTCCTTGTCGGTTAGTAAAGCAGCGTTACTTACTTTGCGTGCGCTTAGGTTAGGGGTTGCCGGCAACTGTTGTCAAGACGGGGGACGCCAAGGGCCGCCGGGCCAAGCCCGGGCGCGCATGAGAGCCTGTCCCCCGCACTCTCCACAGCTCACGCGATGTACCTTGTTACCCACATGCAGGCCACTCCGTCACCCATCGCCGTAACCGCGTCCCGCGTCGTAACGCCGCAAGGCGTCCTCGAAGGCGCCACCCTGATCGCTGCGCAGGGGCGCATCACCGCCATCGTGCCGGCCGGCCAGCCCCTGGCGGAACCGGTGGCTGAGCACCTGGTGTTCGAGAACGCCACCCTGCTCCCGGGCTTCATAGACGTGCACGTGCACGGCGGCGGCGGCTGGCGCGTGGGCGTTGACACCGACCTGCTGGCCAGGCCCCTCGAGAACCCGAACCCCCTCGTGGAGATGAGCCGCTTCATGGCCAGCACGGGCGTGACCGGCTTCCTGCCTACGCTCTCGACGGCCAGCAACGAGGACATGCTGCGCACGGTGGAGGCCGCGGCCCAACTGGTGGGGGTGGAGCTGCCCGGCGCGGACGTGCTGGGCACGCACCTGGAGGGCCCCTACATAAACGTCGGGAAGAAGGGCGCGCAGCGCGCCGAGCTGATCAGGCCGCCCAACCGGCAGGAGTTCCTGCCCATCTGGCAGGCGTCGCGCGGCACGGTTCGGTACATGACGCTCGCGCCTGAGATAGAGGGCGCCGCCGAGTTCATAACCTGGCTCACCGGCTTGGGCGTCTTCGTGTCGGCCGGGCACACCGACGCCGTAGCGGCGCAGATGGACGACGCCTACGCTGCCGGGCTCCAGGGCGTCACACACCTCTTCAACGCCATGCGCGGCTTCCACCACCGCGAGGTGGGCGTGGCGGGCTGGGCCCTCGCCCACGAGGAGGCCTGGGCGGAGCTCATCTGCGACGGCGTGCACGTGCACCCAGGCGCAATGCGCGTGGCCATCAGGGCCAAGGGTGCCCGGCGCGTTGCCGCCATAACCGACGCGGGCGCCTTCACGGGGCTCGCAGACGGCGTCTACGACGAGGGTTACCGCACGGTTACCGTGAAGGACGGCATGTGCACGCTGGAGGACGGCACCCTGGCAGAGAGCATGAGCCCCATGAACCGCAACTGCATGGTGCTGCTGAACGAGGTCGGCGTGTCGTGGCCGGAGATCGCCACCATGACCGCGTTGGTGCCGGCCACCATGCTCGGGCTGCAGGCGCGCAGGGGCAGCCTGGAGACCGGCAAGGACGCCGACCTCACCGTGCTCGGCCCCGAGGGCGAAGTGCTTCTCACCGCCGTTCGCGGCAGGGTGCTGCACCGCGCCTGAACACCCAGGCAACGCCCTAAGCACTTGAAGCACGTGACCGACCGCAACTGCGTGACCCGTGCCAGCGCCGTGAGAGCACGGCCCGTATACTTCAGCCACCTCAAGCAAGGGTTCCTTGGCCTATGTTCAGCGTTCGCCCAACTGCCAGTTCCCACCACCTGCACCGACCGCGCCTGCTCGAGGCGCTGCCCGATCAGGACGGGTACGTGGTGTGGCTCGAGGCGCCGTTCGGCTACGGGAAGAGCGTGCTCGCCAGCCAGTGGGCCAGTGAGCTGGAGGCGTTGGGCCGGCGCGTCATCTGGCTCTCGCTCGACGGGCGCGAGGGCAGGAGCGCCATCGCTCAGGCGCTCGATCTGCCGGCAGCGGCGCCCTGGGGGGCGCTGCTAGACGAGCTGTGGAGCGTGCCCACGGTCCTGGTGCTCGAAGAGCTGGGCGGCAGCGAAGACCTGCGTCCGCTCCTGAAGCACGTGGGGGGCCTCCTCCTCCTGGCCAGCCGCCAGCACCTGCCCTACCCCGCGCTCGCGCAACTGGCCACCACCGGCCGCCTCACCCACCTCACGAGCACCACGCTGGCCTTCACCGAGGAGGAAGCCGCCGATCTGTTCGGCGACGCCGCCCGCGCCAGCGCCGCGTTCATAAACACCAGCGGTTGGCCCCTGCCGCTGCATTTCGCCTCCCTGGCGAACACCTTCCCAGCCAAGGCCACCCTGCTCGAAGGGGTCAAGGGCAGCGTCAGCGAGGCCGCGTGGCAGGAACTGCTGTTCATAGCCGCCCTGGACCAGCTGCCCCACGGCGCGGCCACGGACGCCACGCTCGAGTTGGCGAAGGCCGGGTTCCTCCAGGAGCTGTCCGGCGCCTACCGCCTCCATAGCCTCGTGGCGGGCGGCGCGCTGGAACGCCACAGGCAAGAGGTGCACGCGGTTCTTGAACGAGAAGCGGGCCGCCTCACGCCGCTGCAACGCGCCGCCGCCTTCGAGCGCAGCGGTCACCTCGTCGCCCTCGCCAAGCTGCTCGATTCGGGCCACCTAGACCTGCAAGGCCAACAGCCCACCGATTACCTGCGCTGGAACGACCTGGTGCCGGAGCCAGAATCGCCGCGCAGGCGAGCGCATGCGTGCGAGGCGTTGCTACTCCTCAACCGTTACGACGAAGCCTTGCCCGACGTGGACCGCCTCCTCGAGAGCGAGCTACTCACGCCAACCGAGCGCGTTTCGCTCAACTCGGTCACCGTTTACGCCCTCTCCATCGCCAAGCGTTTCGAGCAGTGCGCCCCGTACGCCGAACGACTGCGGGCCGCGCTGCCGCTGGCGGACCCGGTGATGATGGGCAGGGTCCTCACGAACCTCGCGCAGTACGAGTACATGCAGGGTCATCACGAGCTGGCGGAGGCCACCATAAGCGAGCTGCTCGAGTCCTACTACCTGCTGGAACCCGGGCCGGTGCGCGCGCTGCTCGAGAAGAAGGCGCGCCTGAGCCTCCACGCGATGACGTGGGAGACCCGGGGCAGCGCGGAGGAATCGCTGGCGGGTCAGCTGCAGATGCTGGAGCAGGGAGGGTTGGATCAGCACAGCAACCTCTCGGTGCGTCAGAACGCGTCCGTGAACATGGCCATCCTGTGGGACGTAGAGGGCGCGGTCGGCATGCTGCGCGAAGCTCTCCAGTACGCGGCTCCGTACAACCGCCTCATGGTCGAAGCGATGCTCGCGTACTTGGAGCTCGACACCGAGAAGTTCCCACAACTACTCACCGCCGCGCGCCGCTGGGAACAGCACGAGTTGAGCGAGCGCGTGAGCGCCCTCTGGCTCCGCGCGCTGCGCTTCAGCGGCGACCTCACCACGGGCGCGAGCATCGCCGGCACCCTTCAGATGGGTCCCTACACCAAGCTCGAACTCCTGTGGGTGGCGGAGGCCGCCGGTCACCATGAGGAGGCGCGGCGGCTCCTGGAAGAGACCCGCGGCGCATACCCCTACCGAGAGTTCATGCTCCACTGGCAGGCGGCGGCGTTCCTCGTCACGGGCTCGGAAGAGGCGCTCGACGAACTGGTCGGGTTGGTGCAGCTCTCCCACGGCCACGGCCGGCTCGTGCGCTTCGTGGGCCTACCGCTCGAGCGCCTGCCACGCCACCGCACGGACCTGGCACTCTACTTCCCGCTCGAAGAGGTGCTCGCCAGCGACTGGCAGGAGGCCATCGAGGTGCGCCTGCCCGAGGTCCCGCCGCTGGAGGTGCGCCTGCACGGCCACTTCTCCGTCAGCGCCCTGGGTCAGGAGCTGCTGCTCACCGAGCGCCAGCAGCAGATGCTCGCGTTGCTGGTGGTGGGCTACGGCCGAGAAGCGATCGGTGAAGCGATGTGGCCCGAGCTGGACACTGCGCGCCAGCGCAACAACTTCTGGGTGCAGCTCACGCTCCTGCGGAAGGTCCTCGAGCCGTGGGGCGTGGCGACCTTCGTGCACAAGGAGGGCCTGCGGCACTTCTCCTCCGACCACACCGCTCTTACTAGCGCGCTGCAACTTGGCGACGCCGGCGCGGTCCTGGCCACCTACCGCGAGCCTCTCTTCGCCGGCCTGGACCTGGAGCTCCTCTCCGACCTTAGTTACCAGACCCGCGAGCAGGCCCTTGGCCTGCTCCTGGAGGCCGGCATCGCCGGGGCCGACGACGCGAGCCTGGAGCATCTGCGGCGCGTGCTGGAGCTGGAGCCCCTCCACGAAGAAGCCGTGCAAGCGCTGCTGGAGAGGCTGGTCGCACGGGGCCGCGCACGAGAGGCGCGTCAAGTGTACGGACGCTTCGCCGATCTTCTCATGGAGGAGACGGGCCTGGCGCCGCAAGCGGCCACCACGAGCCTCGTCTCCTCCGCCTAGCTGCGCTTACGGCACCTGGTAATAGGGCGTGTAAGTGCCGTCGGGGCTTATCTGGTACCAGATGTTGTTCGACTGGTCGAACACGAGCGGGTTGCCGAGCGGCGTCTGGTACGTCTGGCCCGCCGAGGGCGCGAACGGTAGCTGGTAGGTGGGGCCGCCGGCCCCGGAGCTGTAATCGTCCAGCCCCAAGATGACCGTGTTGATCCAGTTCGAGTTGGCCTGATCGCGCGCAGCCTGATCGGCGCTCCACTGGGCGTTCTGCGCGTCCCACGAGGCCTGCTGAGAAGCCATGCGTGCCTGGAAAGCGGCGTTGTTGGCCGCCAGCGCTGCCGCGGACTCAGCCGACTGCTGCGCAGCCAACTGGCAATCGACGGGGTTCTGCTGACAGTGGATCTGCTGACCGTAGTAGAGCGCCACCTCGTTCGAACTCGTCGTGTCGCCCGTGGTGCGCCGGTAGAGGTCGATGAAGTACTGGTTGATCTCGGCCATCCTCGCCTTGGACTCCTGATCGAACGCTGCCATCTGCTGGTCGATCTGCTGCATCCGCATCTGAAGCTCCTGCTGGATGAGGTCGATCTGAGCCATCGGGTCCATGCCGAAGCCCATGTTGTTCCCGTTCATGCCGTTCATGCCGTACATGCCGCCCGACATGTCGTA
>CAZVTS010000018.1:0-21299 GCA_964630175.1 uncultured bacterium | reverse complement strand
GCGCCCGCATCACCAACGAACACACCGTTCCAGTCCACCATCGGCATACCGGGCACCTGACCAGGAACCTGCCCGGGGACCTGACCGGGGACCTGACCCGGCATCTGACCCGGCATCTGACCAGGAACCTGACCGGGCACCTGACCCGGCATCTGACCAGGAACCTGACCGGGGACCTGGCCCGGCACCTGGCCCGGCACCTGACCCGGCATCTGACCCGGCATCTGACCCGGCACCTGGCCCGGCATCTGACCGGGGACCTGACCCGGCACCTGACCGGGGACCTGACCCGGCACCTGACCTGGCACCTGGGCGGGCACCTGGCCCGGCATCTGGCCGGAGGGCATGGCGCCGCCCTGGCGCTGCATCGTCATGGCTGGGCCGGCCGGTACGGGCTGGCCGTTCGCGTCCGTCTGGTAGAAAGCGATCTGGAGGTACTGACCGTCGGGGCTCAGCTGCGCCTGGAACCCCAGGGGCCCCTGCTGGGAGGAGACCACGCCGTACGCGTACGTGCCGTTGACCTCACCCTGAAGCGGGAACTGCCCGCTGGGTCCTACGAGCACACCCGTCAGGCCGCCCTGCTGGGCCTGCGAGAACTGGATCATCATGCCGGACTGAGGTTCCTGGAACGTGCCACTGAAACCCTGCGCCAACGCTGCCGCCGCCAGCATCAGGGTCAACGACCACACACAGACTCTTCTGAAGTGCAACATCACGACCTCCACGGTATTGAGCACAGCCTAGAGGCGCCCCACTTAAGAAGGACTTAATTGCGTCGACCACGTGAGTACCCACCGGTTACCATGCCCTGATGCCTGTGGACGTGAACATGGACGTGGCGGAGGGGAGCTCCGACGGTCCGGGCGCGAGTTCGGAGGGCGAGCTCCTCGAGCTGCTGGCCGCCGTGACCTCGGTGAACATCGCCTGCGGCTTCCACGGCGGCAACCCGAGCCTCATGCGCATGGCGGTACGCGCCGCGCACCAGCAGGGCGTGGCCGTTGGCGCACACCCTTCGTACCCGGACGCGCGCGGTTTCGGGCGCGTGCCCATGGCGCTGCCGCTCGAGACGGTGGTGGACGACGTGCTCTATCAGGTCGGCGCCCTCAGCGCCATCGCGCGCACCCAAGGGGTGCGGCTGAGGCACGTGCGGGCCCACGGCGCGCTATACAACTCTCTCAGTACGGACCCCGTACTGGCGCTGGCGGTGGCCGCTGCGCTGCGCGAACTGGATCCCGACCTGCTCCTGGTGCTGCAAGCGGGTTCGCCGAGCAGTGACGCGTTGGCAGCGTCCGGCCACCCGGCGTTGGCAGAAGGGTTCGCCGACCGCGCGTACCTAAGGGGCGGCACACTGGCGCCGCAACGCCGCGCCGGTGCGGTCATCACGAACGTTGACGACGTGGCCGGCCGCGCAGTGGCGCTCGCGAAAGGGGAGCCCGTGCCGACCCTCGACGGCGCCTCCGCAGCGCTCGAGGTGGCCACCCTGCACGTGAACAGCAGCCCGCCGCACACGTTGGAGGCCGCGCTCGCCGTGAAGGGAGCGCTGGCAGCGGCGGGTGTGAAGGTGCAGGCCCCGAACGGACCCTAGCGGAAGCTCACTTGAGACGTGGCACCCGGCGCGGGCGCCACGCAGCGCCTAGACTGTTGGGTATGAAGTACGTGGCTCTCATAGCGCACGATCAGAAGAAGCTCGACCTGGCCATGTTCGTCAACCAGAACGCGGCGCTGCTGGCCCGCTTCAAGCTCATCGCCACGGGCACCACCGGCAAGATCCTCAGCGAGAAGACGGGTCTGCAGATTGAGCGGGTGCAGTCCGGCCCGCTCGGAGGCGACCTTCAGGTGGGCGCCCTGATAGCCGAGGACAGGGTGGCGGCGGTTCTCTTCTTCCGCGATCCGCTCACCGCCCAGCCGCACGAGCCCGACGTTTCCGCGCTCCTTCGCATCTGCGACGTGCATCAGGTGCCGCTGGCCACCAACCTCGCCACCGCCGGCGCCATCATGGACTGGCTGGAGGAGTACGCGGAGAACCAGGCCATCCACGCCGCCAACTCAGAAGCAGAACCGGCACCGACCGGCGTGGCAAGAGCGGGGGAAGCGCCATGAACCGCGATCTCATAGAGCGCTTCATCAACGAGATGCGCGAGCGTTACGCGGAGCAGATAGCCGCCGTCTCGCTGCCCGACGGCACGGCCGAGTACCTGGCACTGCTCATGGAGCGCGGCGACCCCGACGCGCTCGAGTTCCTCCTGAAGCTCAGCTACCTGATGGGCCTGCAAACGGGTTTCGCCGCGGCCCACGCGGGCGCCAACGCGCCCGAACCGACGCCCGGCCGCGGTCCACTGCAGGCCTGACGCCACACGCCGGCCGCCAGCCGCGCTCCGGCACGCCGCAGCGCGGCACTCCCCCCACTAGTGGTCGTGCAGTAGTTCCACTTCCACCACCGACTCCGCTTTCAGGCTGGCGCCCACGGAGCAGTACTTGAAGGTGGCCAGTTCCACGAAGCGGCGCGCCGTGGCCTCGTCGAGCCCAGGCACGTTGAACACGTGGCGCGTGATGATGCGCTCGAACGGCGCCGGCACGGCGTCGGGCCGCTCGCCCACCACCTCTATGCGGTACTCCTCGACGTCGAGGCGCCGCTTCTGCAGCATGACCACCACGTCCATCGCCGCGCAGGTGCCCACCGCGTGCAGGACCAGCTGCATGGGGCTCGGGCCGGTGCGGGCGTTCTTCTCGTTGTCGATCATGGTGCGCATGCCTTCAGGCGTCTCGCCCAGGAAGCGCAGGTCCTTGATGTGATGCACGGTGGTGGTGAGGTTCTTCGACATACCCAAGTATGGGCCGAACGGCTGCGGTTCGCGCGGCGCCGGCGCTACACTCGGGTAGATGGAAACGCCAGAAGCGCCGGCTCCGGGCGCGCCACCGCCCACAGCACCCCTGCACGAGGGCAAGGGCGCCCTGAGGAAGTGGGCGCTGGCCGTGCGCCCGAACGTGCGTGCCGGGCGCGGCGCAGCGCTCGACGCGGCCGTGCGCGCCGCCATCAGCGCCAGCCCCCATTACCAGGACGCGCTCACAGTGGGGCTTTACCTGGCGATGGAGAACGAGGTGGACCTGGAGCCCCTGATCGGGCCCGGCCGACGCTTCGTGGCGCCGCGCACGCAACAGGCGCCCACGCCGCACCTTACTTTCCATGAGCTGAGCGCCGGCACCGAGACCCGCTTCTGGGGGCTGCGGGAACCGGTTGCCAGCGCGCCGCAGGTGGAGCCCGGCCAGATAGACCTGCTACTGGTGCCCGGGCTCATGTTCGATGAGCAGGGCGGTCGGCTGGGTTACGGCAAGGGGTTCTACGACCGCTTCCTGGCAGGGAGCGGAGCGGCCGTCACGGTGGGGGTGACGTTGGACGCTCTGGTCGTTCCCAGGCTGCCGGTCGCCCCGCACGACGTGGCCGTGCAGTACCTCGTGAGCGAGTCGGGCCTCAGGCCGGCGCGGCGCTGACGTCCGCCCACGTGGGGTAGCGGCGTGGGCTGCTCGAGATGGCCGCGCTCGCCGCGCGTACCGCCACCTCCATGCCCGCACGGAAGCTGGCGCCCCGCTGTACCGCACTCAGGAGTGCCGCGTTGAACGTGTCGCCGGCACCGACCGTGTCCTGCACCTTGACGGCGGGTGCACTGTAGGTGGCGGAGCCCGCCGCGTCCGCGTGCAACGCGCCGTCGGGCCCAAGCTTGATGACCGCCTCGCGGCAGCCGTGCTCCGCAAGACGCTCGAGGGCGGAGTTCACCCCAGCAGGTTCGTAACGACCCGGGTCGGGCAGGCCCGCCAGGCCGAGCAGCTCCTCACGGTTGGGGAGGAACACGCTCAGGTGCGGCAGCAGGCGCCTCACTTCTGCCTGCACCTCAGGCGTCCACCCTTCTGGGGGCCAGCCCGTGTCAAGTGCGGTTATGACGCCACGCTCGCGGGCAGCCGCCAGCCACTCGGGCGCCAGCTCACGCATCTGCGGCAGCAGGAAGTAGCCGCATAGCAGCAGCAGGTCGCCGGGGTCGGCGCCCTCCAGCGCACTCTCGATCCGCTCCAGGGGCAGGTGCTCCAGATGGCCCAAGTACGACACGAAGGTGCGCTGGCCGTCGGGGTGGTTGAGGCCCACGGTCAGCGCCGTGGCTTCCGGCACCCGCGAGAGCTGCATCACGCCTGCCAGCTCTTGCTCGAGCCAGCGGCCGAGGGAGTCGTCGCCTACGCTGCCGATGAGCTCGAAGGGCGCCTCACCCACCGGCATGTTGGCCGCCGAGCCCGCGCCGGAGCAGCCGGCCAGCGCCGCGAGCGCCAGCCCGGTGTTACCGGCGGCGCCCCCCACGCGCAGCTCGTACCTGTCCGTAACGATCTCGGTGCCGGGCGCAGGCCACGGTGTGACCGGGCCCATGAGCACGTCCACGTTGGCGTTGCCCACCACCAGCACACGCGGCGCCCGTGACGGCACGTCCGCGGATGGATCGCTCACCCCTTCACCCCCGTCAGCACCACACCTTCGATGATCTGGCGCTGGAAGACGAAGAAGACGACCAGCACGGGAATGACCGCCAGGGCGGCGCCGGCCATGATGAGGTTCCAGGCGGTGCCCGCCTCACCCGAGAAGAGCGCCATGCCCACCGGGATGGTGCGCATGCTGGGGCTCTTGGCCACGATGAGCGGCCAGAGGAAGGCGTTCCAGTTGCCCACGAAGTTGAAGATGCCCAGGGCAGCCAGGCCGGGTCCCACCAGCGGCAGGCCCACCCGCCAGAAGAGACCGAACTCGCTCACCCCGTCCACGCGCCCTGCGTCGAACAGGTCGCGCGGGAGCGACTGGAAGAACTGCCGCATGAGGAAGACCCCGAAGGCGGGGATGAGGCCCGGGAAGGCTATGCCCCAGAACGTGTTGAGCCAGCCGTACTCGGCCGACATGACGTACCAGGGGATGACGAGCATCTCAGTGGGGATCATGAGGGTGGAGAGGATGACGAGGAAGATGACGTTGCGGCCGGGGAAGCGCAGCTTGGTGAGGGTGTAGCCCACCAGGGAGCAGAAGAACAGCACCGAAACGGTGGAGATGCCCGCCACCACCATGGAGTTGAGGAACCAGCGTGGGAACTGCGTGTTGACGAGGACGTCCTGGTAGTTGGCCAGGGTCCACACGTTCGGCCAGAAGTTGAAGCGGAAGATCTCGCGCAGCGACTTGAACGACGAGAGCAGCATCCACACGAACGGGAACGCCATCACCACGCTGCTCACGGCCAGAGCGAGGTAGATGAGGATGCGGCCCGGCTTGAAGCGTTTGCGTCCGGAGACCACCATCAGTACTCCACCTCCCGTTGGGTGAGCTTCAGCTGGATCATGGTGACGGTCATGATGATGGCGAAGAGCAGCACCGTGACCGCGGCGGCGTAGCCCATGCGGAACTTCTCGAACGCCTGCTGGTACATGTAGAGCGCGATGGTGAGGGTGCTGCCGAGCGGCCCACCCTGGTCGGTGAAGTTGATGTTGACCACCTGGTCGAATATCTGCAGCGTGGCGATGGTGGAGATGACGAGCGAGAACACGAGCACCGGGTTGAGCAGCGGGAAGGTCACCTTCCAGAAGCGCTGCCAGTTGGTGGCGCCGTCGATGGCCGCCGCCTCATGGAACTGGCGCGGTATGCCCTGCAGGCCGGCGAGGAAGATGACCACCTGGAAGCCCAGCTGCTGCCACACGATGACCACGGACACGGCCACCAGCGCCTGGGAGGGGCTCGTGAGGAACGGCTGCGGGTCGATGGACAGCCAGGGCAGCCCGATGCCGGTGACGAAGTCGCTCCAGTCCCCCAGCAGGCGGTTGAAGATACCGAAGTTGACAGAGTACATCCAGCCCCACACCCAGGCCACGGCGGCGGCGGGCGTTACGTAGGGGGCGAAGAAGATCGCGCGGAAGATAGAGCGGAAGCGCTCGACGCTGTTCAGTAGAAGCGCGCTGATGAGGCCGATGCTGACCTGCCCGAAGACCACCAGCACGAAGTAATAGACCATGTTGCGCAGCGCCTTGTAGATGTTGCCCTTGGCCAGGAACTCCGCGTACATCTCGCGGTAGTACTGCAGGCCAACGAACTGGCGCATCTCCGGGTCCACGTGCCAGCTGAAGAACGACAGCTTGAACGACTGCAGAGCCGGCCAGAGGCGGAAGAACAGGAAGAAGCCCAGGGGCACCAGCATGAAGACGTAAGCCCAGATGGCTTCCCGCGAGCTGAGGGAAAGCCTGCGTCTGGGTCTTGCGGGGGGCACGCTCATCGAACCTCCGGGCGTTGGTCGGGTGGGGAAGGGTGGGGGCGGGCCCTTGGTGCGGCCCGCCCCCTTGGCTCAACTCAGCGGTTCTGGTCGAGAAGGAGCTGTTCGGTCTTGGCGGCGGCGTCGATGGCAGCGGCGGGGCTCATGCCCTGCAGCACCACTTCGTTGATGGCGTCCACCATCACGTCGCGCTGGCCCAGCTCGTCCACGAAGGTGGTGGCGTGAGCGTAGTCGAGGGCGCGCACGAAGGGCCCGTACACGGGGTCGCTGGCCAGGTCGGGGTCGGCGATGAGGGTGCGGCTGGCGGGCAGCTCACCCACGACGTCGAGCCAGAGCTTCATGGCGTCGTCGCTGGTCACGAACTTGAGGAAGCGCGAGGCGGCCTCGACCTTGGCCGGGTCCTTGAGCGCGTTCGGGGTGAGGCCGTTCATGAAGAACGAGCCGAAGTTGGACTGGATGCCGTTGTCGAAGGTGGGGAGTTCGGTGACGCCCCAGTTGAACTCCGCCAGCTTCTGCACGTCGCCGATGGCGAAGCTGCCGTCGATGATCATGGCGATGTTCTCGAGCACGCGGAAGCCGTCGCGGTAGCCGTTGTTGCCCGGCACGAACTCAGGCACGCCGATCTGGAGGTCGGTGGCCCAGCTGGTGTAGAAGGTCAGGGCGTTCACGCCGGCTTCGCTGTTGTAGGCAACGCTCAGGTTGTCGTCGGAGTACGGCTGGCCGCCGAACTGACGGATGAGGACTTCACGCACGAGGTGGTGGTCCTGACCGGTGGGAGCGAAGCCGAAGCCCACTTCTTCGAAGCGGTTGCCGCTGCGCTTGGTGAGGGCCGTGGCGATCTCGACGAACTCGTCCCAGGTGGCGGGCGGAGCGTCGTAACCGGCGGCGGCGAGCTTGTCGGCGTTGTAGAAGAGCGCCAGGCTGCGCACGGCAGTGGGCAGGCCGTACCAGTCGTTGCCGATCTTGGCGGCCTGGGCGAGCGGAGCGAAGTGAGCGTCCAGCTCGGCGGAGTCGAAGTACTCAGCCGGGAGGGGCACAACGTAGCCGCCCTGAGCCCAGGGGGCGAGCCAGCCGTAGAAGAGCTGCGCCACGTCGGGGCCCTGGCCGGCGGGGATGGAGGCGGCGATCTGGGCGGGGTAGCCGTCGTACGGGAAGGTCTCCTGCACCACCTTGATGTCGGGGTTCTCGGCCTCGAACTGAGCGATGAGCTGGTTCATGGCGTCCACCCGGGTGGCGAACTCGTACTGCCAGTAGGTGATGGTGGTCTGGGCTGCGGCAACGCCGAAACCGACAACCACGGCCAAGCTTAGAAGGAACTTCTTCATGCTTTCTCCTTTTCTGATCCGCGCAGTTGCGCTGTAGCGCGGTCGAGCGCGCCTTTTCTTTCCCGCAGGGCTGCGGAGTCGGCCTCTAGCCGCTCCCGTGCCCGGGCGAGCTGGGTGGTCATGACCTGGGGCGCCGGCATGCCGTACCCGGCGCGGCGCCTCACGAAGGCGGCGGGGTCCAGCGCCGCCGTCACCTCGTCCGCCGTCAGCCGCGGTCCGCCCGCGGCCTCCACTTCGGCGGGGCCGGCCGTGGTCAGCGGCCTGCCCTGTTCACTCATGAGCTTCACCAGGCGCGCGGCCACGCCGTGCGCCGCAGGGAATGGTAGCCCATGTTCGCGCGCCAGCACGTCCGCCAGCTCGGTGGCGGTGGTGTCCGTGGCGGTGGCCAGGCGCGCCAGTTCGCGCGCGTCGAAGTCGCCATCTGCGAGGCAGGCGGTGAGCAGGTCGAGCGCGCGGGTGAGCTGGCGGTGCTGGATGGCGAGGGCGCCCTGGATGTCCGGACCGAAGTCGTTGAGGTCCGTGAAGGGGATGTTGTGGCTGGAGAAGTAGAACATGCCGGCAGCGCCCACCACCCGCGAGAACTTGGTGCGGGCGTGTTCGAGTGAGACCGGGTTGCGCTTCTGCGGCATGATGGATGAGCCCTGCACGAGGTCGTCGTTAAGACGGTACCTGCCGGACGCCGCCCAGGCGAGCATGTCCGTTACGAACCTGCCCAGACCTAAAGCAACGCTCTGCGCCACGCTCACGAGGTCGAACTCCCAGTCGGCGGAAGCAACGGCGTCGTAGGTGTTGGCAACGGGGGCGCTGAAGCCCAGCCGCTGCGCCGTGAAGCGCCGGTCAAGGGGATGGCTGCTGCCAGCCAGCGCCGCGGCGCCCAGGGGGGAGAGGTTCATGCGGTCGTAGGCCGCCAGCAGCCGCTCGCTGTCGCGAGCCGCCTGGTCCTCCACGGCGCCCAGGTAGTGCGCCGCGGTGGTGGGCTGGGCCGGCTGGTGGTGCGTCTCGGCTATGAGGATGGTGTTCACGTGCGCCTCGGCCTTGTCGAGGAGCAGGCCGCGCAGCGCGAGCAGCTGCTCCCCCACCGCCAGGTGGTAGGTGCGGCCGTTCATCTTGTACACCGTCATGTCGAGGTCGTTGCGCGAGAGGCCCACGCGGATGAGCCCCACGGCGTCGCCGAGGCGCTCCTCCAACTCGCGCTGCAGCGCGAAGTAGAGGTCGGGTACGTCGTCCGCCTGCACCGGCACGGCGAGGTCGTGCAGCCCCACCAGCGCGCGCCTCAGTTCCGCGCCCCTGGCCTGCACGTCCGGCGCCGCGTAGGCGGGCATGCGCAGCACCGTGTCCAGGTGCGCGGTCATGGCGTCCACGAAGTGGTGCAGCAGGTGTTCCGCCGCGAACCGGTAGTCGTTCGCCAGCACGCCTTCGCGGTAAGCGGGGTGCCAGGTGCTCAAGCGGCACCCCCGGACCGAACGGGTGCAGCCGCCTTCGCCTCGGTGTCCTGCGGGCCTGCCTGGGCGGCGGGTTCGTCCAGCTGCAGGAGCCTGGCTGCGTTGCCGCCGAAGATGAGCGCTACGTCCTCCTCGTGCACGTTGAGGGTGTAGCAGGCGCGCAGCTGGTCGAGGAGGTAGCGCTCGGAGAAGCCGCGCGGGAAGTAGCTCGAGTCGGAGCCGAAGAGGATGCGTTCGGGGCCCACGGTCTCGAGCGCCTTGCGGAACAGGTCCTCGAGCGTGAGCGGGTAGGGCATCCAGCGCATCCACTGGTTGGAGCCCGAGGTGTCGATATGGATGTTGGGCAGGCTCCAGCAGAGCGCCAGTAGCTCGCGGAAGTAGCCGGCACCGAAGTGCGGGATGATGAAGGGGATCTCGGGGAAATCGCGCGCCACCTCGAAGAGCGAGAGCGGGCTCATGCGCGGGTGCTCCACGACGCCGCCGCCGCGCCCCAGGAAGCCGAAGTGGATGAGCGCCGGCAGGCGCCGCTCCGCCAGGAACTCCCACACGTCTCTCAGGCGCGGGTCCTCGAACGCGTAGTCCGTGGTGGGACCGAGCTGCTTGAAGCCGCGCAGGCCCAGCTCGTCCACCGCGTGGCGCAGCTTGGCGCCGGCGCCTGGTTCCAGCCGGTGGTGCGCCAGGCCGACGAACTTGTCCGGGTGACGGCCCACCAGCTCGGCCAGGCGCTCGTTGCCGCCACCGCTCACGAAGACCACCTTGTCGAGCCCGTACTTCTCCGTCTCGGCGACCCAGCGGGCCAGCGCGGCGTCCACTTCCGCGTCGGTCTTGGCGGGCGGTTCGGCGGGTTCGGTGTTCCATTCGGCACGCATGCGCTCGCCACGTTCGCGGGCGTAAGCGGCGAGCAGCGGATGCCGCGGCCCCGTTTCGGGCATGTTCATGCTGTTGTGGATGGGGAAGTGGGTGTGCACGTCTATGACGCGCAGGCTCTCGTAGCTCACGGGTTACTCCATTCGCCTTCTTCGAGGCCGCATACTCCGGCCTTCAGCCGGTCCAGCGCCAGGTGACCCACGCCGTGCAGCGCGGCGTTGGCGCCCAGCGAGCCGGCCACCACGTTCACGGGTAGGGGCGCCACCCAGCGCTCACCGAGCGAGCGGGCCAGCAGGCCCTCCGGGTCGGCGGGCCAGGCCACCACGATCAGTTCCGGGTCGAGCACGCAGGCCAGGTTGTGCAGGGCCAGCCGCAGCTTCTCGGCCAGCTTCTCGAACTCGCGTTCGTTCTCCGCCGTGCTGAGGTCGACCGCGCCGTTCACAACGAACCCTTCGGCTATGCCGAGCAGGTGCCGCTCGAACGGGCCGCTGGCGCCCAAGTCGAGGCCCGCCTCGGGCAAGCCTGGCAGCAGCGAGTAACCGATCTCGCCCGCTGCGCCGTTGGCTCCGCGGTAGAGCACGCCGTCGATGACGAGCGCGGCGCCCACCCCGCTGCCGAGCGAGAGGTAGAGCACGTTGCGGCGGCCCACGGCGGCGCCGTGGAGCAGTTCGCCCAGCGCCACCGCGTTCACGTCGTTCTCCAGCAGTACGGGAAGGCCGGTGACCTCGCGCAGCGTGTGGCCCACCGGTTCGTCGCTCCAGCCCAGCGCGGGTGCCAGCCGCACGTGGCCGCTGCGCTGGTTGACCACGCCGGGCACGGCCACCGCCAGGGCGCTGACGTGGCGGCCCGCCGCGCGCTCCCGCTCGAGCTGAGCGTTGACCCAGGCGATCAGGCGGTCCAGACTGCCCGGTCCCAGTTCCACTTCCGCGCCATGCTCAACCGGGTGAAGCTCACCCAGAAGGTCCAGGCTGCCGGGCCGAAGCCGCTCGCCGGACAGGTCCAGGGTGAGGACGTTGCGCGAGCGCGCCACCAGGTGGTGTTGCCGGGCGGGTCGACCGCCCGCGGAGGGCACCGGTTCGCCGTCGGCCACCAGCCCGAGGGCAGTGAGCTCGGCGACTATGGTCGTGACGGTGGGCACGCTGAGCGCAGTGTGGCGCGCCAACTCGGCGCGCGTGCCGCTCCGCAGCTCGAGCAGCGCCTGGAGCACCGCGAAGCGGTTGTGCTCCCTGACGTTGTCGTGCTGTACGGATCGCAGCGCCACCTTACCGACCTTTCAAAAGCCGTTTATAAACTGCCTTCATTAAGTTACTCGGCCCGGTCGCCTGGTTGTTGGCAGCGCGTTGCGCCGGAGTACACAGCAGCGGGGCCCTCCTGGTTCAGCGCCCGAACATGCGCCGCCACCGGCCCGGCACCGCGAGCAGCCTCACCACTTCGTGCGTGCGCCACGCCCTCTCTTCCGTTACCCGCTTGAGCCACACCCAGCCCAGCATGCGCCCCACGCCCGTGAGCACGAAGAGCGTGTAGTAGCCGTTCCAGGCGCCCGGCCAGTCTATGTGGGTGAACCAGCTGAGCAGCGGACCGGAGAGCGCGCCCCCGAGGAAGCCGGCCAGGCCGGACGCCAGCGAGTAGAGCGCTATGTAGCTCACGCGACCCGAACGCGGCGCCGTGACGAGCGCCAGATTGAAGACGGCCGGGGTGATGGCGCCCCACGCCACGGCGTCGAACACGGCCGAGAACCACACGAACTCGAGCCGCCCCGTGAGGCCCGCCAGGATCCAGTTGGTGGGTAGGAGCAGGCCGGCCAGGAACGTGCCGATGGCCAGCACCGGCCTGTTGCCCACGCGGTCGGCCACGCGCCCCCAGAGGGTGGTGGTCAGGAGGGCCGTCACCGCCGCGGCGGACGACCAGATGGCCACCTGGGTGAAGCTCATGCCGAGCTCTTCGAGGAAGTAGGGGATGACGAAGGTGGCGCCCAGCATGACGGCGAACTGCCACAGCGCGGCGAACAGCAGGAAGCGCCGGAAGTTCTGGTGCCGCAAGGGCGTGAGCATGACCTGCCGCAGGCGCATGGTCCTGCGCTCGGTGGGCGGGTCGTAATGGAAGAGGTACAGCACAGCGCCCAGGAGCGAGGAGAGGATGGCCACCGCGAGCACCACCTGGAAGCTGAGGGGCGCCGCCACCCTGTCCAGGAACGCGCCAGCGGCGAGGTTGGCCACCGTGCCGATGACGCCTAGAACGCCCGTGCGCATGCCGAAGTAGCGGCCGCGGCGATCGTCCGGCACCACGTCGCCCATCCAGGCCGTCCAGATGGTGCCGGTGGCCGACTGGAACGCGCTGGCGAACAGCACCAGCACCACGATGACGCTGGGCTGCAGCGCTGCGGGCAGTCCGAGCTGGGGCAGGAACACGGCCAGGAGCCAGCTCAGGCGGCCGGTCACGCCGAGGAGCGTGGCGACCAGGCGCCGGCGGCCCATGGCTTCGGCGGCCCAGGCACCGAGCGGGCTGGCGAGCTGCGACAGGAGCGGAACGCTGCCCACCAGCGCGATGTGAAGCGGGGTGGCACCCAGGTGCAGCAGGTAGCCCACGAGCACGCTGCCGGTGGTCCAGTTGAGGAACACCTGCATGAGCCCGCCCTCCAGGATGGAGAGCCGCATCGTGCGCCTTACGAGGGCGGCGACGTTCGTCTCGTCCTGTGAGCTTGGGGGTGGGGCTGTTGATGGGTCGGCCGACGCCGGGTTGTGCGCCATGTCGCTCGTCCGGATTGTAAGGCACCGCGCGAGCGGCTGGTTGGCACGCGTCTCAGCGGCTCGCCCGCGGGCGGTTCAGCGCCTCGGGTGTTGCGCCACTTCGGGGTTCACCGGGTGCCGCGGCGGGTGGCCGGCCAGCGCCGCCAGCAGGTTGTCTACCGCCAGGTTGCCCATGGCGGCGCGCGTTTCCTCGGTGGCGCTACCCAGGTGCGGGGTCAGCACGGCGTTGGTGCACTGCGCCAGGCCGTGCGCCAGAGCGGGCTCGTGCTCGAACACGTCCAGCCCCGCCCCCGCTACCCGGCCCGCCTGCAGGGCGGCCACCAGCGCGGCCTCGTCCACCACGCTGCCGCGAGCCGTGTTGATGAGGTAACCGGCGGGCCCGATGAGGTCCAGCTCCGCCGCCCCGATGAGGTGGCGCGTTTCGGGCGTTGCCGCCACGTGAAGCGACACGAAGCGCACGCGGCGCAGCACGTCCGGAAGGGACGCGTACTCCACGCCGAGCCTTGCCTCCTCGTCCGGCGTCAAGCGGGTGCGGTTCCAGTAGAGCACCCGCATGCCGAACGCCTGGGCGCGCGCCGCCACGGCGCGGCCTATGCGGCCCAGGCCCACGAGGCCGAGGGTGGCGCCGGACAGGCCGGCGCCCAGCAGCTGCAGCGGCTCCCAGCCGGGCCAGGCGCCGGAGCGCACCAAGGCGTCGCCTTCGACCACGCGGCGGCTTACGGCCAGCAGTAGCGAGAAGGCCATGTCGGCGGTGGCCTCCGTGAGCACGCCGGGAGTGTTGGTGACCCAGATGCCGCGCGCCGTGGCGGCATCAACGTCCACGTTGTCGTAGCCCACGGCGTGGTTGGAGATCACCTTAAGGTGCGGGGCGGCGTCCATGAGCTCGCCGTCCACCCTGTCCGTCACCACGCTCAGCAGCCCTTCCACGTCGGCCACGGCCGCCAGCAGCTCCGCGCGCGTCATGGCGCGGTCCTCTAGGTTGATCGCAAGGTCCGTGTGCTCACGCAGGCGCGCCATGGGCTCTTCCACCATGCGTCTGGTGAGGAGCGTCTTGGGTTTGGCGCTCACGGCCTACTCGGGCAGCGCCACGCTGCCGATGTAGATGGCCTTGTTCTCCATGTACTCGGCCAGCCCCTCGGAGCCGGTCTCCCTACCGATGCCGCTGCCCTTCACGCCGCCGAACGGCGCCTCGGGAGTAACGGGCATCCAGTCGTTCACGCCCACCATGCCGTACTCGAGTTGCTCGCTCATGCTGAGCGCGGTGTTGAGGTCGGCTGTGAACAGGTAGGCCGCCAGGCCGTACTCGGTGGCGTTGGCCAGCGCCAGCACCTCCTGGGCGCTGCCGAACGGGGTGATGGGCAGCACGGGCCCGAAGATCTCCTCGTCGTGCAGCGGCGTGCCGGGCCGGACGTCCGCCACCACGGTGGGGGCGTAGAAGTAGCCCTTCCGCTCCAGCCGTCGGCCGCCCGCCAGCACCCTGGCGCCGGCCTCCACGCCGGAGGCCACCAGCTGCTCCACCCGCTGGCGCTGCCGCTCGTTGATGAGGGGGCCCACCTGCACGCCCTCCTCGAGGCCGTGGCCCACGCGCAGCTTGCCCATGGCCTCCACCACGGCGGCGGTGAACTCCTCCACCACGTCCTCGTGCACGTAGAAGCGCTGGGGGGCGATGCAGACCTGGCCCACGTTGCGGGTCTTGAAGGTGGCGGCCAGCTTGGCCAGGCGGCCCAGGTTGGGGGCGTCGGGGAACACGATCACGGGGGCGTTGCCGCCCAGCTCCAGCGCCAGGCGCGTGAGGGTGCGCGACGCGCCGTCCATGAGCAGCTTGCCAACGCGCGGGCTGCCCGTGAAGGCCAGCTTGCGCACGCGCTTGTCGTCTAAGAACACCTGGCCCATGGCGGCGGGGTCGCCGTTGACCACGTTGATGACGCCGGCCGGCGCGCCGCTCTCGTGCAGCGCCTGGCCGAGCAGCATGGCGGAGCGCGGGGTGTACTCGGACGGGCGCCCGACCACGGTGTTGCCGGCCGCCAGCGCAGCGCCGAAGGTGCGCACGATGTTGTAGACGGGGAAGTTCCAGGCGGTGATGGTGGCCACCACGCCGAGAGGTTGCGGCACTACCATGATGCGCCGGCCCGGCGCGGCCGGCGGCACCACGCGGCCGTAGGCGCGTACGCCCTCACCGGCGAACCAGTTGAGGTAGGCCGTGGCCGAGAGCCACTCGCCTCTGGAGTCGCCCAGCGGTTTGCCGGACTCCTCCGTGGTGAGACGGGCCAGGTCATCCACGTTCTTCTTGATCCAGCCGGCCGCGCGCTCGAGCACCTTGGCCCGCTCATAAGCGGTCTTGGCGGCCCATTCGGGGAAGGCGGCCGCGGCGGCGTCTATCGCCGCGGTGGCGTCCGCGCCGCCGCCGTACGCCACCTGCGTGACCAGGTCCTCGCTGCCCGGGTCTATCAGGTCCCAGGTGCCGCCGTCCACGGCGTCTCGCCATTCACCGCCTATGAGCTGCTTCAGGGGGAAGGCAGCATCGTTCGTGCCCGTCACAGTGGTCGCCTCCTAAGGCCGGTGCGCGCCCGCCCGAAGCAGGCCTCCCGCACCGCAGTTCGTTAGCTCGCTGTCCCTTGCCTACTGTCGTATCACGCCAAGCCGACCTTGGCCACGGCCGCCGCGACGGCCTCGTCCAGCACCCGCAACCCCTCGTCTATCTCCGCGTCGGTCAGGTCGAGAGGCGGCAGTAGCCGGATGCAGTTGGAGTAGAGCCCCGCCCGTATCACTATGAGCCCGCGCGCCAGGGCCTGTTTGGTTATCTCCAGCACCAGGTCGGGCATAGGCGCCTTGCTCTCCGCGTCCGTAACGAACTCGATGGCCAGCATGGGGCCCATGCCGCGCACCTCACCGGCGTGCGGCTGGCCTGCCGCTATGCGCTCGAGGCCGGCGCGGAGGCGTTCGCCCACCGCGCGGGCGCGGGCGAGGAAGCTCTCGTCCGCGATGACCTTGAGCGCCTCGAGCGCCGCCACGCAGGCGAGCGGGTTGCCGGAGTAGGTGCCGCCCAGGCCGCCAGGGTGGGGGCCGTCCATGATCTCTGCCCTACCCACCACGGCCGCCAGGGGCATGCCGGCCGCCAACGATTTGGCGGTGGTGACGAGGTCGGGGATCACGCCGAGCTGCGGTGCGGCCCAGAGCTGGCCGGTGCGGCCCATGCCGGACTGCACCTCGTCGGCCACCAGCACCGCGCCGCTCTCCGTGGCTATCTCCCGGAGGCGCTGCAGGAAGCGGGCGGGTACCGGCAGGAAGCCGGCCTCGCCCTGCACGGGTTCGATGACGAAGGCGGCCACCGCGCTCGGGTCCACCTGCGAGACCATGGCCTTGTTCAGGCCTTCTATGGCGAGGTCTACGGCCTCCTCCTCGCTCATGCCCGCCGGGCGCCGGAAGAGGTCCGGGAAGGGCAGCCGGTATATCTCGGAGGCGAAGGGGCCGAAGCCCTTCTTGAAGAGACCGTACTTGCTGGTCATGCCCAAGGTGAGGTTGGTGCGGCCGTGGTAGCCGCCCTCGAACACCACGATGGCCTGCCGACCCGTGTGGGCGCGGGCGATCTTGACGGCGGTCTCCAGCGCCTCGGCGCCGGAGTTGAGGAGCACGGCCTTCTTGGCGAAGTCGCCCGGGGCCAGTTCCACCAGGCGCTCGAGCAGCTCCACGAACGGTTCGTAGGTGCCGACGATGGCGCACATGTGCACGAGTCTCTCGGCCTGCTCCTGCAGGGCCTGCACCACGCCCTTCGGTGTGTGCCCGATGGCGAGCACGCCGATGCCGCCCGCGAAGTCGAGCAGGCGGTTACCGTCCGCGTCCGTGACGTAGGCGCCGTGCGCGTTTGCCACGGCCACGTCCGTCAGGCGCGCCGCGCCGCGTGCACCGGAGGCGTCGCGACGGGCTGCCAGCGCGCGGCTGTTGGGTCCGGGAACCTCGGTCAGTAGACGAATGCCGCTGCCGCTCGAAGGCGCCCGCACAGGGTCGACGATGTCCGCCATGTTCGCTCTCCTCAACTACTCTGGTTCTTCTCGGTTCTTCCCAGTTGTTGGCAACTGTTGCTGCTCTAAGGTTACGGCACGCACGGCCCCTCACGCCGCTCACCGGCGTGGCGTTCGGGGCTCAGGTGGAGGACTCCGCCTCGGCGGACTGCGCCGCCAGCGCACCCCGCGCCTCAACCGCTGCGCGCTCGCCGGAAAGGATGGCGCCGTGCACGGTGGCGGCGCGCTCCTCAGGCGCCGTGGCCTCACCCGCCCAGAACAGCGGCGGCGTGGGTTCGGCCAGCGCCTCGCGGGCGCCATGGTGGCCGGGCCGTACGTAGCTGTGACCGCCCAGCGCGAACGGGTCCGAATGCCAATCGACGAGGCGCGCCTCCAGCGGCCGGAGGCCGGGGCGGCCCACCTCGAGGCGGAACGCTTCGAGCGCCAGCTCGAGCGCCTCCTCCTCGCCGTGACGCAGGAGCTCCATGGCGCCGTCGCCGGACGCGATGGCGGACCACACGAACGCTTCGGTGTCCGCGTTGGTGGCCGATGGCGACCACCACATGGGCGGGTTGCCCGCGGCGTAGATGGCGTGGATCTCGTCGGGCGTGAGCTGTTCGGCGAAGCGGTAGATGAACTTGGCAACGGGGCCCATGCCCAAACCGGCCAGCGCGCGGGTCTTCTGCGGCGGCAGGGGCGGGTCGAACTCGATGTCGCCGGCCTGCAGCACACCCACCGGCAGCGTGATCACGGCGCTGCGACCGCGGTAGACGTGGCCCTCGCGGGTGGTGACCACCACCCCGGATGGGCCCCACTGCACGCGGCTCACCACGGACTGAGTGAGGATCTCCAGGCCCACTCCAAACGCTTCGACGATGGCGCCGTAACCCTCGAGGATCCTGTACTCCTCGTCACCGTCGAAGGCCTTGGCCTCCAGGCCCACCAGCGTGGCGGTGGCGTCCAGGAAGCGCAGGCTCTCGCCTTCGCCGGTGGCAAGGGTGCGGCGCGCGTACTCCAGCTGCTCAAGGTTGAAGCCGCAGCGCTGCAGGTAGTGCTCGAACGACTCCAGTGGCCTGGGCGGCAGGGCTGGCAGCTTCCAGCTGTAGATGGCCTCGAACTCCGGGCTCGCGGCGCGCGCTTGCGCGATGGTGAGGCGCCGGCCGTCGGCCAACCTCACCCAGGAGTCCTCCCGGTTGGTCCAGTGAGCGGTGGCCAGGCCCAGCCTGTCCACCCAACCCCAGGTGGCGGAGCGTTCACCCTGGATGAACTCGGCGCCGAGCTCCACGGGGAAACCTGCGAACTGCCGGTCGGATTGGGCTCGGCCGCCCAGGCGGGTGCGTGCCTCGAGGAGCACCACTTCCAGGTCGTCGTCCAGGAGCGCGTGGCCGGCGGCCAGCCCGGCCAGGCCGGCGCCGAGCACGATGACGTCGTACACGTCGGGGTCGTACTCGCTCGGGGTCTCGTTGGGGGGCCTGCCGTTAGCGTCCGGGCCCTGAGAGTGCGGGTAGTAGGCCACTCTTCAGCCTCGTCTTTAGTTGACGGGCGCCAGGTTGCCGAGCTCGCGCAGGCCGGCGGAAGCGGCCCGACCGGACCTCGCCGGCTTCTTGACCTCGTGAACGAGCAGCACCGCACAGTCGCCGGCCACCCACTCGGGGTAGTAGCCCTCGATGAGCGCGCGCCCCTCGAGGCCGCGGTGCATCTGCATGGTTACCGTAGGGTCGGTGATGCGCCCGGCCAGCACGTGCTCGCCGTACTCGCGTGGCGTCATCTCGTCTCTGTAGCGGTGGTAGCCCATGAGCATGCCGCCCGCGTACCAGCCCCGCAGGTCGAACTTGCTCACCAGGCCCAGCCGCGCCTTGTAGAGCGCGGAGGCCACGCCCTTCTTCTGGTAGTCGGGATCCACGGCGATCTCCACGCCGTAGAGCCATTCGCCGTCCTCGTCGTGGTTGCGCAGCCCGAAGCTGCCGATCTGGTCGTACCAGGGGAGGGGCCGCTCGTCGGGCGAGCGGCGGGTGCGCATGGTGGTGGCCATGCCCACCACCTTCTCGTGCCCATCCTCGTAGACGATGGCCACGAACTGGCCTTCGGGGAACCGTTCAAGCTGTTCCACGACGGCTTCAGGGTTGATGCAGTGGCAGTAGCGATCGGTGGGTACGCCGTTGGCCAGCCTCAGCACATCGTAGATGCCCTCGGCATGCCGCAACTCGGTGTTGACAACGGCAAAATCCAGTGATTCGGTGCCTCTCATAACGTTGCTTCAGACAACGCCTGCGGAGGGTGTATGAGCCCGTAAAAGGGGGAAACTGAAACGGTGAGGGAAGGTTCTCGCGCCCTTACCGGAAGAGCCTCTCCACAACCTTTACGCGAGAGCTTTGCCTCCCGAAACCGCCCACGGCCTATGCACGCTGCGGCTCATTCGGTCTCACTCACACTTTAGGGTTGTCTTGAAGTATCTCACGCTCCTTCTTGCCCGTATGAACCGGAGAATAGCACGCGCCTCGGCACCTGTTCCGTGACGCATTACTCAAACGCCGTGCAGCACGCGTTTCCGGCGGGCTTGACAAGAGGCGGGAAGTGGGCTATCTACCGTGTTCCACTGGGGCCGGGAGCGGCGGCCTCGGCAGCTGGGCCCGGCTACGGTATGCTTCGCCAAATGTCAGCCGAGAAGCGCCCACCAGCGCCGCTTCGCCGCCGTCGCCGCTCAGTCGAGGGGCGTCGGGGCTTGGTCGGGCTTCTCACGCCCGGCACGCTCTGGATCGTGCTCTTCTTCCTGCTGCCGCTGGTGTTCGTGGCGGTGGCCTCGTTCATGAGCCGCGGCCCTGGCGGGCAGCCGGTGCAGCCGTGGACGCTGGCTCAGTACGAGCGCACCTTCACCACCTTCGGCCCGGTGCTGTGGCGCAGCCTGCGCATAGCCCTCGTGGCTACGCTGTTCTGCCTCGTGCTGGGTTACCCGGTGGCGTTCTTCATCAGCCGCCGCCGCAGCCCGGGCGTGCGCATGATGCTGCTGTTCCTCGTGCTCCTGCCGTTCTGGACGAACTTCCTGGTGCGCACCTACGCGCTCATCACCATCCTGCAGCGCGACGGGCTGCTGAACGGGTTACTGCAGTCGCTCGGGGTGCTGGCCGAGCCCATCCAGATGCTGTTCACGCCGGGCGCCGTGATGCTGGGCCTCGTGTACGGCTACCTGCCGTTCATGATCCTGCCCATCTACGCCTCGGTGGAGGCGCTCGATTTCAGGTACGTGGAGGCCTCCAACGATTTGGGCGCCAACGACTTCATCACCTTCATGCGGGTCGTCTTCCCGCTCACGCTGCCGGGCGTCATCGCCGGCTGCATCCTCGTGTTCATCCCCGCCATCGGCGCCTACATAACGCCCGACCTCATGGGCGGCACGCGCGGGTTGATGATCGGCAACCTCATCCAGAGCCAGTTCGGCGGGCGCGGCAACGTGCCCCTCGGCAGCGCCGTTTCGATGGTGCTGCTGGCGCTGGTGTTCATCAGCGTGTTCATCTACAGCCGCTGGGGCCAGAGTGACGACGCATGAGCAGGCACCGCAACGGGAGCCGCCCATGACCGCGCCCAGGGGACGCATCCGCCGCGACCTGGCCGTGCGGCGCACGGGCCGGGTGGGCATGTGGCTGAGCCCGTTCATCGTCTACCTCTTCCTGTGGACCCCCATCCTCGTGCTGGTGGCCTTCTCCTTCAACGATTCGGCCTCGATCAGCGTGTGGCGCGGCTTCACCACGCGCTGGTACGAGAACATCTTCAACAACACCATCACGGCCGGCACGGAGGCCGCCCGCTTCCAGACGGGCCTCCTGCTCAAGGCGCTGCGCAACTCGGTGATGGTGGCTGGTGTGGCCACCGTCATCTCCACGGCGCTCGGCACCATGCTGGCGCTGGCCATAGCCCGCGGGCGCTTCCCGGGTCGCAAGCTGCTGGATTCGGTGCTCTACCTGCCGGTGGTCATCCCGGACATCACGCAGGGTGTGTCGCTGGCCATCTTCTTCAACATCATCTTCGCGTTCGTGCAGCAGGCGTTCGGCGTGCGCTGGACGCCGGGCTTCGGCACGATCATCATCGCGCACGTGGCGTTCAACATCTCGTACGTGGCCATCGTGGTGCGCGCGCGCTTAGCCGGCATGGACCCGAAGCTGGAAGAGGCCGGGCGGGATCTGGGCGCCAACCCGTTCCAGACGTTCTGGCGGATAACCTTCCCCAACCTGTTCCCCGGCGTGCTGGCGGGCGCGCTGCTGGCGTTCACGCTGTCGCTGGATGACTTCGTGATCACGTTCTTCAACGCCGGCGTGGGCACCACCACCCTGCCGCTCTTCGTGTACGGCATGCTCAAGCAGCGCGTGCCGCCCGAGATCAACGCCATCTCCGCGCTCATGATCCTGGCCTCCATCCTGCTGGTGGGCGGGTCGCTCATCCTGCAGCAGCGGGGCAACCGGCGGGAGCGGGCCTGAAGGGGACCGCACCTTGCTCGCCGCGCTCCATGTGCACCCAGGACGTTCACCACTGCCGACCGCGCCGACCCGGCCCGTAACCTAGGAACAATTGCTGCGCCCGCGGTTCCGCGCCGCTGGTTGCACCGTGGAGGGCCCTGACGATGATCTACCGCACCGCAGCCGAAGCCGTG